>JAMCQN010000066.1 GCA_023382055.1 Chloroflexota bacterium | reverse complement strand
CAGCAGTGAGAGCAAGAGATCTGGGAAAATCGTCCGATCCCAACCCCTGGGGGGCCAAACCGGTCTATGCGGAATCTAAGCTCGGGCTCATATGAGCTAAAACGGCAGCAAAACAGCGCGGTTTCCACTCGCGCGAGGGCAAACCGCGCACTTCGGCGAAGAAGCGCAGGTTCTCCAGCACGGTTAGTTCCTCGTACAGCGAGAAGCGTTGCGACAGGTAGCCGATCTGCGCGCGCGCCAGTTCGGGCTGCCGCGCAGCGGAGTAACCGGCGATGAGCGCCGCGCCTGCGTCGGCGCGCAGGGCATTGCACAACAGGCGGATGAAAGTAGTCTTGCCGGCGCCGTCGGCGCCGACCAGCCCGTATATCTCGCCCGCCTCCACATGCAGACTGACGTCATCCACGGCACGCACTGTGCCAAAGGCGCGGCTGAGATGGGATGCGGTAATCATGATTGGATGTGCTGCACTGAAACCTGACAGGTGGCGCACATCAGGCTATGCCCGTCAACGCGTAGGTCGCGCCACCTGTCAGGTTTGCCGCCGATCGCTTTTATCCTTCGCATCTTGCTACTGATTTCTGACCTCTGACTTCCGACCTCTAATCTCCAATCTCCAATCTCGAATCTCTCTTCTCTCTTCTCTCATCCGCCAAACACCACATCCGCCGGCATGCCGGGCTTCAACTGGCCCGACGGGTCGCTCACGTCCAGCCGCACGGCAAAGACGGTCGTGCGGCGGCCATCGGTCGTCTGCACGTTGCGCGGTGTGAATTCCGCCTTGTCGGCAATGTGCGTGACTTTGGCTGCGAAGGTCGTGTTGGGGAACGAATCGGCGGTCACCGTCGCGGCCTGGTTCAACTTGATCGCGCCGTAGCTTTCCTCAGGCACATAGACGGTCAGCGTCAGGCCAGCCAGTTGCGACAGCGTCAACAGCGGCGCGCCCGGCAGCGCCATCTCACCCGGCTCGATCGAGCGGGTCAGCAATACGCCGTCGGCGGGCGCGAGCAGAACCATCTTGTCGATCTGCACCTGCAACGTGTGAACCGCCGCCTGGGCTGCCGCGATCTGCGCTTTGGCCGCGTCGAGCTGCTGAGCGCGCGCGCCGGCCTTCAGACCATCCAGTTGAGCCAGCGCGGCCTCGACAGCCGCCGCGGCCTGCTCAATGTCAAATGAGCGCGCCGGTTCCATGGTGCGATCCAGGACGGCTTTGGCGGCCTGCACCTGCTGATAGGCCGCCGATATCTGCGCCGCATCGGGCGTCTGCGCCAGTTTGTCGTAGATCGACTTGGCGGCGTCGAAATTATTGGTGGCCTGTTCCAGCGCGAGCGCGGCCGGGCTGGCGCCGATGGCGGCGGGGTTGAAGGCGTTGGCGCGGTCGTAGTCGGCCTGCGCCCGGCGCAACGCGGCCGCGGCGTTGCGATAGTTAGCCTCGGCCTGCGCGTAGTCCTCGCGTTGCGGCCCAGCCTTGACCTTGTTGTAGCCCTGCACCGCGGCGTTATAGGCGGCTTGCGCCGCATCCACATCAGCCTGGCGCACGCCCTCGACGGTGCGGGTATAACTGTCACGCGCCATTACCACTGCCGCCTCGGCCTGGCGCAGTTGCTCCGGCGTCGGCCCCGCCGCCAGCAGATCGTAATTGGCCTGTGCTGCCTTTAAGGTTGCCTGCGCCTGACTCAACTGTGACTGCAACAGCGTGGCGTCCAGGCGCACCAGCGCCTGCCCGGCCTTGACATGGTCGCCTTCGCGCACGTTGACCTCGACCACGCGCCCGCCGACTTCAGGCGAGATGATGATATCGGTCGACTCGACCGTGCCGGTGGCTTTCAGCGGCCCGGATGGCGTATTGGCGCAGCCCGCCGACAGGCTCAGCAGCACCAGCGCCAGTGTCACTGTGATGGTTCGTCGCATCGGTCACCTCGTTGTGAGCAATCAACAATCAATCCAGTCGTTTCTTGAAACGCAGCGCCGCCGCCGTCATGATGACTATCCCGAAGATCGCCAATGGCAACACCTGCGCCTGCAGAATCGGGAGGCCCACGCCTTTCAGCATCAACGCGCGAATGGCAACCAGATAGTAACGCAGCGGGATCAGGTAGGAGACCGCCTGCAGGAATCCCGGCATGGCCTCCAGCGGGAAGAAAAACCCGGACAGGAAAATCGATGGCAGCAGCGTCATCCACACCGTCAGGATGGCCTCCTGCTGGGTATTGGCGATGGTGGACGCCAGCAACCCGATGCCCAGCCCTGTGATCAGAAACAGGCCGGACACGGCGGCGATGGTGAGATAGTCGCCCCGCACCGGCACATGGAACCATAGCGCGCCGATCACCAGCACCTCAGCCGTGTTGGCGAGCGCCAGAATGGTGTAGGGCAACAGCTTGCCCAGCAGCAACTCCCACGACCGGATCGGCGTGACGATGAGTTGCTCGATGGTGCCGCGTTCGCGCTCGCGCACGACGGCGCTGGCGGTGAGTATGGAAGTCAACGTCTGCAGGATCATGCCGGTCAGCCCCGGCACCATGAAATAGGCGCTGGACAGGTCGGGGTTGTACCACACCTGCGTGCGCACGTCGACCGGCAGGGTGAGCGCTGCGGTCTGCCCGCGTTGCGCCAGCCGTTCGGCCAGGATGGTCGTCGCGTGCATCTGGCCGATCAACTGCGCCGCGGAGAGCGCCGTCGAGGCGGCTGCGGGGTCCGAGCCGTCCAGCACGAAGGCCACCTGCGCCGTGCCCCCGCCCTTCAGATTGCGGCTGTAGTCGGGCGGGATGATCAGCCCGGCTCTGGCCTGGCCGCCGTCGATCAATGCGCGCAACTGGGCTTCGGAATCCACATCGAAGGCGATGCGGAAATAGTCCGCGGCGCGGTAGGCGTCCAGCAATTCGCGCGCCGCCGGCCCGCGATCCTGGTCAAAGACCGCCAGCGGGACGTTGCGCACGTCGTTGGTCGCCGCATAACCCAGCAGGAACAACTGCATGACCGGGATGACGAGCGCCAGCACCAGCGTGCGCGGGTCGCGCACGATCTGGATGAATTCCTTGCGGATGATGGAGAAAAGGCGCGAGTTGTTCATAGCGCTCCCTGACCCGGCGCGGTCTGCCCTGCGCCGCATGAACGAGCATCGGCCTGCGGCTGCACCGGTTGGATGACGCCATGCAGGAAGATGTCGATGAAGTAGGACAGGCTATCGGCTTTGTACTCGCGCGGGACGACGCCCATCAGATGCTCCGAGATGGCGTAGGAGATGAACATGCCAAGGAACGCGCGCAGGACCATGATGATCGGCACCGGGCGCAGCTTTTCGCGCGCCTGGATGGCCTCGAAGCGCGTAACGAAAGTGCTCAACCTGGGCAGCATCTTTTCAGTAAAAGCCGGCAGATGGCTGCCCTTGAACTCGATCATCTCGATGAACAGCAGATTCAAAAAGTCCGGCCGCTCGTTCAGTACATCGACCATGCGGCGCGCCAGGTCACGCAACACGTCCTCGATATTTTCGCCCTGCGCGGTATCCAGAAACGGCAGAACCTGCAGGTAGGGATGGCGCTCCTCAAAAACGGCGGCGAAGATATCCTCTTTCCCGGCGAAATGGTTGTAGATGCCGCTCAGCGCGATGCCGGCGCGCCCGGCAATCTGGCGCATGGAAGCGCCGCTATATCCTTTTTCAAGGAACAGCGCGTGAGCAGCCTGGATGATCTCGGCGCGGGTGCGCTCGCCCCTTGTCATGGTCTGATCAGTTTTCATGGGGCAGATATGAACGAACGTTCGCTCACATTCTAGTCAACTCATGTGAATTGTCAACAGGCAACATTGCGCCGCCTCTATGTGCGTATCCGGTGTCAGGCCAAAATCAAGGATCGGTGTAGGATTGCGTCGATACGAACACGACAGACTCCCGGAATCTGGCTGAGCGAAGTTCGGCTTGAGGTTCCGGGAGTCTGGTTCTGGACAGCACTTGTTAAGGGAGATTTGAATGAGCGCACTCATTTTAGTGAATGGCGAAGTCCGTGATGAATGCATCCAGCCGGGCATGCAGGCGCTGCGGCAGGGCGCGCCGGCGATCGATGTCGCCGAACTGGTGGCGCGCGCAGTGGAGTCGGACGCGGGCGACCACTCGGTCGGTTTCAGCGGTCTGCCCAACATCCTCGGCGAAGTCGAGCTTGATGCTTCCATCATGGATGGCGCGACACTCGCGAGCGGCGCGGTCTCCGCGCTCAAAGGCTACCTGCATCCGGTGTCGGTGGCGCGCCAGGTGATGGAACGCCTGCCGCACGTCTTGTTGACCGACGCGGGCGCGGCGCGTTTCGCCGCCGAGATCAACGCCGAAGCCGGCGACTTGCTCACCCCCGAGGCGAAGGCGATCTACCTCAAGCGTCTCAACGCGGTGGGGAGAGATTGGGGATTAGAGATTCGAGATTGGAGATTGGAGATTGGAGATTGGTCGGAAATCTCGAATCTCCAATCTCTAATCTCTTCTTCCAACGTCCCGCTCATCGACCTCGTCGCCCGCGCGATACGCTATCACGAAGGCGGCGACACGATGAACATCATCGTGCGGGATGGGGCGGGGCGCCTGGTCAGCGCGGTGACCACATCGGGCGTAGCATGGAAGTACCCGGGGCGCGTGGGAGATTCGCCGATTATCGGCGCAGGCAGCTATGCCGACGACCGTCACGGGGCGGCCACCTGCACCGGCATGGGCGAATTGACCATCCGGCACGGCACGGCATTGCGCGCGGTGCTGGCGTTGAGTTATGGGAAGAGCATTGATGAAGCCGGCCGCGAGACGATTCGCGATCTGCGCCGCATGAGCGGTGCGCGCGACGCCTGGGTGCGCCTGCTGCTCGTCGACAAAAACGGCGCTGTGGGTGGTTACTGCACGCGCCCCGGCGCGACCCTGAAAGTGCAGACTATCGATGAGAATCGACCGCGTGTGATCGAGAGCGAACACGTCGCCGAGTAAAACGCCGGGAACAAGAGGTCTGACTTCTCGCAGAAGTCAGACCTCTGTCCGAAAGAACGCTATCTCCCCATTGCTTTGGCCTTGCGCGCGTCGATATCGTCGGGGTACGACAGCGCCGGCTGGCCGCGCTCGCCTGTGCGAATGCGCACCACATCCTCAACCGGGTAGATGAAGATGACGCCGTCGCCTTCCTTCCCGGTCTGCGCCGCTTTGATGATCGTCTCGATGGTTTTCTCCACGTTGTGATCGCTCAAAATGATGTTGAGCTGTATCTTGGGGATCAGGTCCATGCGATACGATGTGCCGCGCCAGGACAATTCGATGCCGCCCTGGCGGCCATGCCCGCGCACTTCAAATACGTTCATGCCCTCGATGCCGATGGCATGCAGGGCATCCTTCACGACGTCCAGCGCTTCCTCACGGATGATTGCTTCTATTTTCTTCATGTTGATACCTTCTATTGCATTACTTGCCCGCCGGAGCGATTGAAGATCGCATGGCAGGGGCCTGCACGGACAGGCGGCCGCCAGCCATGCGCATATCCACGGTGCTGTAACCTGGCGTACCCATCTCCGGCATGTCCAGACCTGTCAATTCGTCCTCGGGCTTGACACGCAACAGCTTGAGCGCGTTGAGAATCTTGAAGAACACGAACGACAGGCCAAAGACGAACACGAAGATCGCGGCTACTTCAGAAACCTGCGCCAGGATCTGCGTGCCGCCGCCATACAGTAAACCGGTGACTGCGGACTGCATACCATTCCAGCCCGCCGTTTCCGGAAAGCCGCGCGCGAAGATACCGACGGACAGAACGCCCCACAGCCCATTGGCGAAATGCACGGGCACGGCGCCAACGGGGTCATCGATGTGCGCTTTCTCAAGCCACTGCGAGGCCAGGCACACCAGCACGCCAGCGACGAAGGCGATGATCACCGTGCCGACGCTGTCAACGAACGCGCACGGCGCCGTGATGGCGACCAGCCCGGCCAGGATGCCGTTCACCGACATGGACGGATCGGGCTTTTTGGATGGATGAATCAACCACATATAGAGCATGGCGGTGCAGCCTGCAATCGCGCCCGCAATGAGCGTATTTACGGCGGCGTTCACGGCCAGAACGCGCGCGCCGCCCATAAAGCCCAGCGACGAGCCGGGGTTAAAGCCAAACCAGCCGAAGAACAGGATGATGGTACCGAGCACGCCCAGCGGGATGTTGTGGCCGGGCATCGCGTTCGGCGAGCCGTCTGGATTAAAGCGGCCGATGCGCGGGCCAAGCACAATCGCGCCGGCCAGCGCAACCGACCCGCCGATCATATGCACCACGCCTGAACCGGCAAAGTCCACTGCGCCGTTGCCCAGGCCGGCGATGCGCCCGAGGTTCTGCAGCCAGCCGCCGCCCCAGATCCAGCCGCCCACCAGCGGGTAGATAAACATGCTGACCCACAGGCCCATCAGGCAGAAGCCGATGAACTTCAGGCGTTCGGCCATCGAGCCAGTCGGAATGGTGGCCGCCGTATCCATGAACACCATCTGGAACAGGAAGAAGGACAGAATGCCGACGTTAGTGCCCAGCCCCAACAGCATGAAACCGCTTCCGCCCAGCACGCCGACCTGACCGAACGAGATCAGCGGTGTGGCCAGCAATCCAGCCAGATCGCCCAGCGTGGTGGGTGAGTGCGCCCAGGCAGTCGAACCCGCGGTAGCGGCCGCGCCGACGGTGGAGACCGCGGGATAGGTGAAGTTGACCGCGCCGAACTGAAAGGCAAAGCCGGTCAACCAGTAACCGAACGCGCCGATGCAGAACACCATCATGTTCATCATCATGGTGTGCGCCACGTTCTTGGTGCGGGTGAATCCCGTCTCTACCAGCGCAAATCCGGCCTGCATGAAGAAGACCAGGAAACCGCCGATGATCATCCACATGACGTTGATGCCGACGGCGGCATCCGACGCCGTGGCGGCCACCTGATCCAGCGAAGGCGGCGGGTTATTCTGCGCGAAGATATGCGGGGCTAAAAATATGAATACGGCCAACGATGCAACTGTCGCCATCAGGCGCACAGCGAAGCGAAACAGTCGATATTTACGCAGGATTTGCATGAGTGCTCTCTTCTCCAATAAGATATTTGTGTGACGGCAGCTACCAGGCTGCGGGGGCGACCGTAATCGTCAAAATACGACCATTGGTCGCGGCGCACATCCGAGAACGGATCAAATTACGTCGGATTCATCTGATCTGTAACGGCAGGGGGTGCGTCGGGGCACTCTGCTCAGGGGATATGTTTCATTTGCATTCTCTCGATAAATACCTCCGTTGTGACATCTCTGCAAAGCCAATACAGCCGCAACAAACGCCTCACTCAATACCAGCCCAACAAGCCTTTCAGTATCACGAGTGATGAAGCAACCGCCATGGCGGCGACGGTGGGCGGCACGGCGGCCTTGATCCAGGTCCACCAGCCCACCTTGCCATGGTACTTCTCCAGATAAGCGTATGACACCACGTTGGCAGACGCGCCCACCGGCGTCATGCTGCCGCCCATGTTCATACCCAGCGCCAGCGACCAGACCATGATGGCCAGCGCGGGCGCAGCCGGTGACAGGGCCAGATCCTTCAACACGTAGGTCATCCCCAACGCCAGCGGCACGTTGTCGACAATCGCGCTGATCCCGCCGGCGCCCCAGTGCAGCGCCATCAGGAAAGCAGAATGATTGCCGGCCGCCAGCGAGCCCAGCAATTGCGCGATCTTATCCATGAACTGTGTCTTTTCCAGGCCGCCAATCAGCACGAACAGGCCGGCGAAGAACACCAGGCTCTCGAAATCGACGTGCCTGATCGTCCCGCGCAGCGCGATGTGGTCGTTCTTGCGGTCGATGATGAACATCACGCCCAGCGCGCACACGGCCGGGATCAACGCGGCCTCCGGGGCGGTCACCTTGACGCCGAACCAGCCCTCCATCCAGTGGTGGGTGACCAGCAACAGCACGGCGATGCCGAAGAACACCAGCCCGACCTGCATGACCTTGTGCTGCAGCCGCGAGCGGTGCAGTTCCTCGATCTCACGCGCGGCCTCGGCGTCCATCGCGCCCTGCGCCGCAGTCAGCGCCTTGCGGCTCTTCAGGTAAAACAGCATGGTGCTGACCGCCGCGGCCAGGATCGAGATCGGCCCGGTGTTGCGGGCAAAATCGGCGAAGCTGAATCCCAGCGCCGTCCCCAGGATCACGTTGGGTGGATCGCCGACCAGCGTGGCCGACCCACCGGCATTCGCCGCGCACACCTCGGCGATAATGAGCGGGATGGGGTCGATTTCCAGCAGCTTGCACAACTGGTACGTCAGGGCTGAGAGAAACAGCATCACGGTGATGCTGTCCATCACCGTCGCCATGGCCGCGCCCAGCAGCGGCAGGAGAATGAACACCTTGCCGGGGTGATAGTTCGTCTTGCGCACCACGGTCAGCGCCAGCCAGCCGAAGAATCCGGACTCGATCAGAATGGCCACCAGGATAAACATGCCCAGCAGCAGGCCGATGGTGTCCCAGTTGATATAGTGAAATGCCTCCAGCGGGTTCAGGATGCCGAAGACGATCAGCAGCGCCCCGCCGATCAACGCCACATAGTGGCGCGGGAACTTCTCACTGGCTATGACCACATAGGCAACCAGAAATATGGCAACCGCTACTAACATTGATGACACCTCCGCAAACGGGCTGCATCACGGCTGCCGAAAAACGAAATAGCCCCCGGGTGCGTTGCACACGGAGGCTACTTGGACCTCGAGCAGAATTTCAAACAATACAGCGGGGTAAAGGAATAATGAATTCCTCTACGCCTGTAGGGCACGAGTATACAACGTTGAGATGATGTGTCAAGCGTTAATCTGCGATTTCTCACGAAATAGGCATAGCGATTCGACAAATATTCCTGGAAATGGGGTTAAACCGATTTATGCGCAAGTTTCGATTTGCATTAATCTGAAAGCAATCGTAAAATATCAAAACTGATGGCGCAACCAGCGCCGCACCGGACAGGAGGTGGCTCGGCAAGCAACAATGAAAGAGCTTTATCTGGAAGAGCGACGCCAGGAGATCTTGCGGCAGGTGCAGAAGGCCGGCCGCGTCTCCGTCAGCGAATTAAGCCAGCAGTTCAACGTCTCGGAAGTCACCATCCGCGCGGACCTGCAGGCATTATCCGAGTTCAACCTGCTGGTGCGCACCCACGGCGGCGCCGTGCCGGCCGGACGCGGCTTGCCGGAATTGTCGCTTTCGCTGCGCCGCCAGCAGCAGGTTTCCGAGAAGAACCGCATCGGCGAGGCCGGGGCCGCTCTGGTCGTCGATGGCGATGCCATCTTTCTGGATTCCAGCAGCACCGCGCTCGCCATCGCCCAACGCCTCAAGCAGCGCCGCCACCTCACCATCATCAGCAACAGCCTGGTCATCGCCCAGGAAATGCTGGATGCGCCGGGCGTGACCGTGGTGATGCCGGGCGGGCAACTGCGCCGCGAGACCGTTTCGCTGATCGGCGTGGATGGGCTGGATATGCTGCGCAAGTTCAACATACAGAAGGGCTTTTTCGGCGCGCACGGGTTGAGCGTGCCCGAAGGTCTTACTGATGTCAGCGCCGCGGAGGCCGAGGTCAAACGCCCGCTGGTCGCGATGTGCAAACAGTTGATCGCCGTGCTGGACGCGACCAAGTGGGGCCGGGTGGGGCTGGCGTCGTTCGCAACGATACACGACATCAATACGGTGATCACCGATTCGCTCGCGCCTTGCGCGGCTATCGAGGAAGTGCGCGCGCGGGGGATCGAGGTCATTGTGGTCTAGGGATGAGATTGGAGAATGGAGATTGGAGATTAGAGATTGGAGATTGGAGATTGGAGAATGGAGATTAGAGAATGGAGATTGGAGATTGGAAGCTGAATAATCTCTAATCACAAATCTCTAATCTCTCTTTTAAAGAGAGGGTAAATAAAAAAATGTCCGTTGCAACGCCCACGGTGGATATCCGTGTGAAGACAGAAGGCTCGATTGAAGAGCAGGAACTATCGAAAGAGGAAGTGCTGGGCTACCTGCGCCAGATGATGGAGATTCGCGCCCTGGAAAACCAGATCGCCGAGTTTCTGGGCAAGGCCGTGCTGAAAGGGGCTTCGCACCTGTACGCCGGTGAAGAGGCGGTCGCCGTCGGCGCGGTCGGCGCGCTGAGCGACAACGACCTGATCACCAGCACGCACCGCGGCCACGGCCACGGCCACGCGCACGGCGATAAGTTCGCCAAGACGCCCGAGGCCAAACAGGAGCACTACAACAAGATGATGGCCGAAGTCATGGGGCGCGCCACCGGTTACTGCAAAGGCAAGGGCGGTTCCATGCACATCGCGGACGTGGTGCACGGCAACCTGGGCGCCACCGGCATCGTGGGCGGCAACATCGCCGTGGCGACCGGCGCGGCGCTGGCCGAGAAGATGCTGGGCTCCGACAAGGTGGTGCTGTGCTTCTTCGGCGACGGCGCAGTGAACGAAGGCAGCTTCCACGAGTCGCTCAACATGGCGAGCATCTGGGACCTGCCGGTGGTGTTCGTGTGCGAGAACAACATGTACGGCATGTCCGTGCCGTGGGACACCGTGACCAAGCTGCCCGACGCCGCCTCGCGCGCATGCGCCTACGGCATCCCCGGCGTGGTGGTGGACGGCATGAACGTCCTGGATGTGCGCGGCGCCGTCAAGCAGGCCGTCGACCGCGCTCGCAAGGGCGAAGGACCTACGCTTATCGAGGCCAAGACCTACCGCTACTACGGGCATTCCCATTCCGACCCGCGCGCCTACCGCACCAAGGAAGAGGAAGCCGCGTGGAAGAAGCGCGACCCCGTCAATGCGCTGCGCGACGGGCTGGTTGCCATGGGCTGGCTGAGCGAAGCCGAGTTCGACAAAATGGACGAGACGGTGCAGGCCAAGATCGAGACCGCCGTCAAGTTCGCGACCACCTCGCCCGAACCCAACGCCGACCAGCTTTACACCGACGTGTTTGCGCCGGCCAGGACGACCCAGACCGACCTCGCAACCGATCAGCGGCTGCGCGCCGAGATCAAAGCAGACCCCGGCAAGTTCAAGCAGGTCACGTACGCGCAGGCGATCTCCGATGCGCTGCGCGAAGAGATGACCCGCGACGAGCGCGTGTTCTGCCTGGGCGAGGACATCGGCCTGTACGGCGGCGCTTACGGCGCGACGCGCGGCCTGTTCGAAAAGTTCGGCAAGTGGCGCGTGCTGGACACGCCCATCTCCGAAGCAAGCATCGCCGGCGCGGCGGTCGGCGCGGCGATGGCGGGCATGCGGCCGGTATCGGAAATCATGTACGTGGACTTCACGCCGCTGGCGATGGACCAGTTGGCTAACCAGGGCGCCAAGAACCGCTACATGTTCGGCGGCAAGACGAGCGTGCCGATGGTGGTGCGCACCGAGGGCGGCGCCGGGCGGGCCATTGCAGCCCACCACTCGCAGAGCCTGGAATCGCTTTGGACGCACTTCCCCGGCATCTACGTGGTCATGCCCTCCACACCGTACGATGTGAAAGGCTTGTTGAAGGCGGCCATCCGCGACGACAACCCGGTCATGTTCATCGAACACAAGATGCTTTATAAAGAGAAAGGCCCGGTGCCGGATGAGGACTATATCATCCCGCTCGGCGTGGCCGACATCAAGCGCCCCGGCACGCCGGGCGACATCACCATCGTCACCTACTCGCGCATGGTGCTGCGCTCGCTCGAAGCCGCCGATATCCTGGCCAAGGAAGGGATCGACGTCGAGGTGATCGACCTGCGCTGCCTGAAGCCGCTCGACATCGACGCCATCGTGGCATCGGTCAAGAAGACCGGCCGGCTCGTCGGCGTGACCGAATCGTACGAGAACACCAGCTTCATAAACGAGGTCATGATGCAGGTCAACGAAGCGGCGTTCGACTACCTGGATGCGCCGATGGTGCGCGTCGCTTCCGCGAACGTGCCCGTGCCGCGCGCCGAGATTCTGGAAGACCTGGCGATTCCGAACACGAACCGCATCGTCGAAGCGTGCCGCAAGGTGATCAGTTGATAAGATAAGCCATGGCAAAAGAACTATTTATTCCCAAGCTCGGGCAGACGGTGGAGGAAGTGCGGCTGGTGCGCTTCCTGGTGGAAGACGGCGCAAAGGTCGATCAGGGGCAGGAAGTGCTGGAGGTCGAAACCGACAAGGCCGTGTTCGCGGTTGAGACGCCCGCCAAAGGCTACATCCACTTCGGCCCCTTCAAAGAAGACACCGTGTTGCCGGTGCTCACCGTCGTCGCGACGGTCGGCAAGGCCGATGAGAAATTCGCACCGGAAGGCGCTCCGGCGGAAGCAGCACCGGTCGAGTCAGTCAAACCAGTTGAGACGCCAACTGCAGCTAATCTCCAATCTCCAATCGCCAATCTCTCCAGACCATTCGCTTCTCCGCGCGCGAAGAAGCTGGCTGCCGAGGAGCACGTCGATCTGTCCAAGGTGACGCCCACGGGCGGCGGCGGCGTGCGCGTCGCCGAGCGCGACGTGGTCGCCTTTCTGGCCGGCGCGCCGAAGGCCACGCCGGTCGCCGAACGCATGGCGGCTGAGGCCGGCATCGACCTGCGCGCGCTGAGCGGCAGCGGCGTCGGCGGCGCGATCACCAAGGAAGACGTGCAACAGGCCATCGAGAAGAGCAGAGGAGCGGAGGAGAAGAGGAGACGCTACGCGGGAGAAGAGGAGAAGGCGCCTGCCGCAGCCGTACCTGCAACCCCTGTCACCAGTGTTCCGGCGGCGCCGCTTGCAGGCGAGCCGATGCCGGAGGTGCTGCAACGCATCCCGTTGAAGGGCGTGCGCGGCATCATCGCCGAGCGCATGGCGGCCAGCGCGCACACCGTGGCGCGCGTGACTATCTTCATGGATGTGGATGCGACCGAATTGGTGGCGCTGCGCGAGCGTCTGAAAGCCAAGGTCTCGGAAGCCTGGGGCTTCACGCCGGGCTACAACGACCTGCTCATCCGCGTGACGGCGGCGGCGCTGCGCAAGTTCCCCTACATGAACGCGCGCATCACCGCGGACGCTATCGAGGTTCTCGGCCCGGTGCACATCGGCATGGCCGTGGATACCGACCGCGGGTTGCTCGTGCCGGTCGTGCGCGACGCCGACCGCAAGAACCTCCGCCAGATCGGCGGCGAGTTGCGTGAGCTGATCGAGCGCGCCCGCAAGGGGCGCTCGCTGCCCAGCGATTTCGGCGGCACCTTCACCATCACCAGCCTCGGCCCGATGGACGTGGATGGGTTCACGCCCATCATCAACGTGCCGGAGGCGGCTATCCTGGGCGTGGGGCGCATCGCGGCCAAGCCCGTGATTTACAACGGTGAAATCACCGCGCGCAAGATGATGACGCTCAGCCTGGCGTTCGACCACCGCGTGAGCGACGGCGCGCCGTCCGCGAAGTTCCTTAAAACCATCAAGGAACTGATCGAAGAACCTTATCTGCTGTTAGCGGAGTAACCGCCGGAAAGAAACCACGGGTGTCACGGATTACACGGATTGATTAGAGCATTTTCCGTTTACTTGTACGGTTCGGGCGGCAGTCGCATGCGCTGCCGCCTCCGCCGTAGTGCAACTGCGTCGGGAACCTGTAGACAGCGCCCACCATTGGAATTGATACTTGTCATCCAGAGCGAGTTGCTGCGCTGATCCGATGTCTTCCGGTTCGCCAACCACATCGAAGGTAACGCCGGGAAACATATCGGTCAATCTGTACTTGATAAGTGCAACCGCCAGATGGATAATGTCGATACCGATTGCGATGCAATTTGTGATTGTGAAATGACCTTGTTATCGGATAACTATCTATAAGGAAATTGTGAGATCAACATCACTAATACTTTGGATGGGCGCTAATGGAACAACGGCATCCGAACTTGCAAGTGCATTTCTTGTATGGCAACTCTTGTATCTGGTTGATTGTGTAAGTATGCTTCGCGAGTGTTTTACATTCATCACATACCATCTCATCATTTACCGTATTAACCTCGACGATGATATTTCCTATAGTTTTCTGCAGTTCCTGGGCTTCTGCTATATTGGTATGGAAATAGGCATTCGACATTAGTAGGTGGGGGATTGCGGATTTGTCGTATGCAGTCGGATTAATAAAATCGTCTGGCAACGACCAATCCATGTTGGTGTAGCCTAATAGATAGCGAAGTCCCCCAATCAGACGTACCACATTAAGCTGCTCGCTTGACAACGCTGATAACACATGAGGTTTGCATGTGAACAGCTTACTAAGGAAGATTTCATCATGTTTGGTGTCGTATCGTTTCCAGTCGATCCCCATTCCGCGCGGGAAGACTTGCTCACCCTCATATTGAGCAACTATAGTAGCCGCGTCTTTATATTTTGCTTTTTTAAGCGCATCTAATACATACTGCTCGGTTAAAGCTCGCTTTTCCTTCTCATGTGCCAAGTATTGGACAGCTATCACTTTCCCTTCAATCGTGCATTTATAGATAGTCAATCCTGCTACTGCTTGCTGCGCACCCTTGGGATCTGCGTTTAATAGTCTTTGGATTAATTCTCCCTTTGTGCCTGAGACTGGAAGTTGCTTTGACTTCAGCATCTGCTTTAGCTCAGTAACCTTGTATTTGATATCCAGCAGTTCATCTGTTGTTACAGTGGCAATCATCTTCTCGTCCATGAGCCGCTTGATTGCCTTCTCAGATGGTTCTTTTAGAACGTCTTGCCAAGCATCTCCTCTTGAAAAATCACTGATGGCCCTCGGTGACATAAATTTGCTTAATAGTAGTAAATGGGCAGGTGACCTCATCCATTCAGTATCAAACAATGAGCGCAGCATAAATCCTCCCGAGTCAGAGCAACATGTTTCGTGTATTCGTGATGTTTATAGTGTAAAACAGAATGGCCTTATCACGCTGGCTACATGTTCGGGGCCTGGATGGTGAGTTCGTGGTAGGTATTCTCTGCCGATTGATTCCAGTGCCAGGCATCGTCGAAGGCTTCGATTTGCGCCTCTGCCTCTATGCCGCTTTCGTTCTTAAACAGCACGTTATACGAGCGGTTTGAGTTAAACGGCGGGTCGAGATAAACTAAGTCAACACTCTCGTCCGCGATGTGCTCGCGCAAGATCGGCAGATTGTCGCCGTAGAAAAGCGTGTTGTTGGTGATCGTTTTCGGTGTCATGCGTAACGTCCCCTGGGGAGAGATGATACTTCAGAAAGCAAATGGCCAAGGTCGTTACTACTTTGTCGCGTCTACAAGAAAGATGATTGCTGATGCACTCTCATTGAGCGCGTATCTTGCTATGTCCTGAGGTACATGCTTCGATTCGATACCTGCGCCATGAGCCTTACTCAGCCGGTTTCTTAGCGTGGGCACTGTCGTCAGAAAATTTTCGAAATATGTCTCAAGTTTGGCGCCAGCAACAACAGCGGATATAAGTCTATTGGCAGAATCGGTTGGTTTATATTCCCACTTCTTCTGGGTACAGATGATTTTCATCACGCTTTCAAGGGCGCTGCAGCACTTCGTGAGACAGTCCCCATAATCCCCTTTCCGATAATCTTCTAAAGCTTCTAGGTACTCTTTGTTCGCATTTGCAAACCTTACATCGGCGAGTAGGTTTAGAACGGGCTTGAGGATCTCCGTGTGAACAACCATGTCCTCCTTCAATATGATTTGGGGATATGCCACTACATCGTCAACTTGGTATTGTTGACCAGGGATCGCATATCCAATGGGCTCCGTGGCTTGATTTGAACTGTCTAGCGTTATCCGCTTTTTAACTATGTGAGTTAATTCATACCCCACATTTTCAGACCTGAGTAGCTCATTTATGTCGTCTACTAGCCGGTTCTCGTCAGCGCACACAAACCCGACTATCTCCGTCTTGAATATCAACTCGATAAAATCAAGAAATTCCTCATCGCCGCAAGACGTCAAGAAGTTCAATACATCCTCTTTCCGCGATTTGCTAGGATATTCTGGGATCAATGTTGGCCTTCCGAGTTTGTAGGTCAATGCGTCATGGATCTCTCTCCAGAACCTATCTTGCATTTCAGTGCCGCTATAGGGAGGGATCATTCCATAGTTTCGGATCCCACTAAATGCGTCCCGGCATAACATAAGCACCTTGTTCTTCAAGGTCGTGGTGACTGGTGGCATAGCTGACTTGCTCACACGTTGACGCCTAGAAAATACATCAAAGATATTCCGGAACTGCATACCTTGTCCTTAAATACTATGCGGAAAGGGTCGGTCTATTGATTGCTCTTAACCGATAATCTGCTTGGTTCTATGCTAGGAATGATGATACCTTTAAAGCTATCACATTCACCTAATACGGTCTTCCATACATCAGTTACAGAACAACCATCGTACCGCGATACGAAATTCACGTAAGACTGGGAACTATATCGCCAAACTAATCTCGCCTGCGTCAGGCTTCGGTTACTAATCGGTTATTGAGATGACTTCTAGTTTTGTTCGCCCGGAAGATGCACTGTCGGGCACGAAACCGGGCGCAGTGCAACTGCGCCTATATATGGTAATCAGCGGTGGGACAGGAGCCTGACAGTAACCACAGATTACACAGATGACACGGATCGTCAAAGGCCTATCCGGGTAATCCGTGTAATCAGTGAAATCCGTGGTGAAACCTCTGTCTACATTATGACTTGAGTATCGCGCCGATCTTACCTTCCATCTCTTTCGCCTGCGCCGCATCCAGCGTGCCGATGCGGAAGTCGGCCTTGAACTGTCCCCCAGCCGGCAGGATGCGGATGTTGCCCTTGGCCTTCTCCGCCGTGTAGCCCTCCGGCTCGGCGGTGGCGGGCATGGCGAACCCGCAGGCGTCCTGGTCGCCGGGGCGGGCGATCCAGCGCACGGTTTTATCCAATTGATCAGGCCGATGCGCCACGTAATCCGCGCCGCCGTCCGGGTGCACCTGCATGCTATGCGCCCAGCCGCTCTCGTCGGCCTTATAGGTGATGGTGAACACCAGTTCGGGGTTGAACGGCAGTTCCGGCTTGAGCACGTTGTGCTTCTCGGGGTGCACGGCCATCTCGGCCACGAACTCGCGGTAACCGTCAGGGAACTTCATGTGCGTCGGGATATCCTTGCGCACGCGCACGTACTCCGGCATGCACGGCGCGCTGTAGACCAGCCGCCCATAGTCCACTGGTCGCCAGTTGATGTGCGCCAGATACATATACTCCATCTCTTTGGGGCGCAGATTGTCGATCGTCATGGAGACGTCGAACAGGCTGGAACCGGCGTACAGCTTGACCAACGGCTGCGCGAGGTAGTTGTAGTTGAACGCCATCGAGTGCTGGTAGCGCCCGCCCAGGCCGATATACGCGCCCCGCTCGTCCTGACCCACCACGATATGCGCGCTGTCGTAAGCGACGTTGGGCAGTTCTCCGTGCAGCGGGTGCGTATCGCCCTTGCCGGGGACGCCCATCGCGGTGAACCCGCAGTGCAGCAGGAAGCCGCCGTAGGTTTCCAGATACGAGCGGCCGGGGCGCGGCTCGCTGAACATGGACTTCATGGTCAGCGTGCGCCCGCCGAACTCCGCCGACCAGATTTGCTGGCCCTGCCAGGGCAGCAGCACAAGCTGGCCCACCTCGTTCTTGAGCCGCAACCCGCACACGCCGGTGCTGAAGCGGAAGGCTGAGGCCGAGAGCGGGCCGGCAGTCACGAGCGGTTTTTCTTTTTCGCTGAAGAAATCGGGCGAGAGGGTGAAGATAGTTTCAGACATGGTATTGGTTCCTCGCCCTTGGATATACCACGCATCGAGAAAAGTACAAACGCGCACGGCGACCCTTGCGAAGGCTCGCAGCCTTCGCAAGGGTAGATCACGGTAGAATCCGCTCATCTTCCATGCGCGAGGTGATCCATGAAGATTAACGATGTTAAACTGGTCGTCCTGGAGAACGCCGAACACAAGGCCGGCGCGCTCAAACTGGTGCAGGTGCCCGATCTGCTGCGCATCCAATACACGCACCAGTGGATACCCACCGACCGACCGGCGCAGCAAGCCTTTATCGAAGTGTTCACCGACGAGGGCCTCAGCGGGCGCTGCACCACGGCCATGTCGCCGGCGCAGGTCGAGATCCTGCGCAACCAGGTGATCGGCGCGGACCCGTTGCACCGCGAGCATCTGTACCAGAAGCTGCACAAAGGCACGCGCTGGGTGTATCAACCGCCGGGCTGGTTCGGCGACTTCGACAATTGCCTGTGGGATATCGCCGGCAAAGCCGCCGGTCTGCCGGTATATGCGCTGGTCGGGCGCGTTCGCCAGCGCTTCCCGGTCTACCTCACCAGCGGTGACGCGACAGCCGACGAGTACCTGCGCCACATCGATACCGCGCGCGAGATGGGCGTCAATGCCTACAAGTTCCATTCCTACAAAGGCGGCAAAGCCGACATCCCGATCTTCCAGCGCGTGCGCCGCGAAGTAGGCGCAGAGTTTGCCTTGATCACGGACCCCGTGTGCTCGTACAACCTGCGCGAAGCCATCGAAGTCGGCCACGTCATGGAGGAACTGGACTTCGTGTGGCTGGAGGAGCCGTTCCACGAGCAGAAGATGAACCAGTACCAGGAACTCTGCCGCGAACTGACCATTCCTGTGATGGCTAACGAGATGCTGATGCACGATGTAGGGCTGTCAGCGCAATGGCTGATCCACGGCGCCACCGACCGCCTGCGCGCTAATGCCCGCAACGGCGCGACCCAGGTGTTGAAGATGGCGCACTTCGCCGAACTGTATAACGCCAATATCGAGTTGAACGGCCAGGGCGGCCTGTTCGGACTGCTGCACGCGCACCTGGGCTGCTGCATCGACAACACCGATTACTATGAGTATTTCTTCATGTCCGCCGACGGCAATCGCCGGCAGGGCGAGCAGTGGGGCATGTTGAACGGCTCGCTGATCGAGGACGGCCACCTCGCGCCGCCGGATCAGCCCGGTTGGGGCGCGGTGTGGGATGAAAAGCGCTTCCAGTCGTTGATTGTGGCGACCTATTAGTGTCGCACGGCTGCAGGTTGCGCTGCAGCCGTGTCGATATCCGCGCCGTCACTGCGGCGCAGGCGACTCACCTTCCATCGAGCGAATCAACAGCAGCGGGCGGTCCGCCTTGTGCAGGATGCCGGCGGCCACGCTGCCGTAGAACACCATCGCCAGGCCGCCGCGCCCGTGGCTGGCCATCGCAATCAGGTCCGCGCCGGACTCCTCGGCGACTTTGATGATGCTATCCACCACGCTGCCCCAGTAGACGCGCGTCTGCACGCTGATCCCTTTGTCGACCAGCTTCTTGCGACAGGCGGCCAGGTATTCCTCCGCGCCGTGCTGAAGCAGGTCGGACAGCGACTGGCGCCCCATCAGGTCCTTCAGGTGGATATCGGATGGCGGCGCATCCGGGTCGAGGACGTGCAGGAGGACGACGTTCGCCTTGTTGCTCAGGGCCAGGTCTTCCACGTGAGCCAATATCTTCTCGGCTCGCGTTGAGAGGTCCAACGGTACCAGAATGGTTTTATACATAGGTCACCTCGTCATAATCCGGCATTTCCCGAACGAACTGCGACCATAAACGGTGACTACCTGTATCAATCATTATAGGATCGCCGACGATTTTACGGGCTGCGCAGGCATTATAAAAGTTGACAGTTATGTGCCTATCGCTTATACTCGCACTTACCTACTCGCACTGACTTACGACTTCCAGCAGCGAAGTCGTTCCACTGCAGCCCAGCAGATATCTTGATCGGAACGTCCAGTTCACACAGACCAGGAGGATGAGTTCACATGGCGAGAAACATTTCACGACGTCAACTTCTCAAGACGATAGGGGCAACCGCGATAGCAGGGGCGCTGGCTGCCTGCACCCCGCCGGCGACGCAGGCGCCCAGCGGCGGCGCCACCAGTGCAGGGAATCCCACGGCTGCTCCGGCGGTCAGCGGGGAGAAGGTTCATCTGAAGTGGGACACGTTCCGCGGCCCCGGAACCGGTTGGAACGAAGAGCGCATCAAGACCTTCACCGATGCAAACCCGAATGTTGAAATCGAGTTTCGTCCGCTCACAGGCGCCAGCCAGCAGGACAACTACGGCAAGATGTATGCCCTGTTCGCCGCCGGCGACCTGGGCGATATCTGCGCGTTCGACCCATCGCACTTCCAGTTCTGGCGCGCCATCAACAAAGGCCTTATCGGCCCGATCGACGATCTGGTCAAAGCCGACAACCTGGACCTGAAACAGTGGTACGACCAGTTTATCAACCTGCAGTACTACAACGGCAAGCTGTACGGTTTGCCCAGTTGGGGCTGGGCAGGGCAGGACACCGTGGTCATCAATGCGGTGCCGTTCAAGGCCGCCGGCCTCGCCCTGCCCGATCCGAAAGGGCACGACACCGCCATGGATACCTATGCCGAATGGGCGCACACGCTCTACAAGAAGGGCGCCAACTACGGCCTGGGCATGGTCTACGATGAAAGCCACCTGGTTGTTCTGACGCGCGCTTTCAACGGCGACCTGATCGATGCGGACGGCAAGAAGTCCCTGCTCGCCACCGATAAGAATGCGCAGGATGCGCTGCGCTGGGCATACAAACTGGCTGTGGAGGACAAAGTGCTGCCCCGACCAGCCGACGTAACCAATATGGGCGCTGCGCTGCTTGACGGCAAGCTCACCATGTACTGGGGCGGCTCGCTGGATGCGCGCAACTTCAAGCGCGGCATCAAGGACGCCAGCAAGGCCGTAGCGGCTCAGGGTCTGCTGCCCACGCGCAAGGACGGCAAGTTCCCCAGCCAGATTCGCGGCGGCACATGGAACATGCTGAAGTCGACCAAGTACCCCCAGGTGGTCTACCAGTTCCTCAAGCATATTACTGACCTGCAAGGCTGCATCGGCTTCAACCTGAAAGCCGGGCAGGGCGCGCTGGTGCGCCCCGATGTCGTCGCGGAGTTGATCAAGCAGGACCCCATCCACGAGTGGTTTATCCCGAACCTGCAGAATGGCATCATCGCGATGGCGCCGGCCAACTCGCGCGGTACTGAGTACACGGATGCCTGTGGTCAATATGCGACCAAGATGATGGATCCTAACGAGAACATCCCGTTTGAAAAAGGGTTGCAGGACCTGCACGATAACATCCAGAAAATACTCGACATGGAACCGGCCTGAGACGGTTGCTGCGACGGGCGTAAGATTCGTCGATGTCAGACTTCGCGCTGCGGAGTCTGACATCCCCTTTCAGGAATCTCTACACGGCAATGGCAAAAGCAACAAACAATGTCTCACTGGCGCCGGCACGGCGCAGGCGCGGGGTATCTCCGGCGCAGCGACGTCAAAACCTCTATGGATATCTCTTCCTCACACCGTGGCTGATCGGCTTTTTCGGCCTGTTCATCGGACCCGGGCTGTATTCCTTCTACCTCAGCTTCACCAAATACGACGTACTGAGCGCCCCGGTCTTCATCAGCCTGAAGAACTATACCGACATGTTCACCAAGGACGACCTGTTCTGGCCGTCGCTGGCGCGCACTGCCTATTTCGCTCTGGTCAGCGTGCCGCTGAGCGTCATCGGTTCGATGCTGCTGGCCATCCTGTTGAATTCCAAGCTGCGCGGCATCACCGTATACCGCACGCTTTTCTTCATGCCGTCGCTGGTGCCGATTGTGGCATCGGTCGTGCTGTTCAAAGTGCTGCTGGATAGCAGCTTCGGCCTGGTCAACCAGGGCCTGCGCGGCCTCGGCATGGAAAACCCGCCGGGCTGGTTCGCCGACAGCAAATGGGCAATCCCATCGCTGATCCTGATGCGCCTGTGGGGCAGCCTGGGCGGCACACAGATGATTATCTTCCTGGCCGGCCTGCAGGGCATCCCCACGGAGCTATACGACGCCGCCGCCATCGACGGGGCTAATTCGTGGCAATCCACACGCCATGTCACCATCCCGCTGCTGACGCCGACGATTTTCTTCAACACGGTCCTGGGCGTAATCGGCGCGCTGCAGACGTTCGTTGCGGCGTTCGTAGCCACCCAGGGCGGCCCGGCTTTCGCCACGTGGTTCTTCGCGCTGCATATCTGGAAACAAGCCTTCGACTACTTCAACATGGGCTATGCGGCGGCGCTGGCATGGTTCTTCGCAGTAATCATCGTCGCGCTGACGCTGGTTCAAATGCGCCTGTCCCGGCGTCTGGTCTTCTATTACGGCGAGTAATCGCGAGGAAATATGGCGACGACACCCATAAATCAGAATCCGATAGCGCCCGGGACACTGCCGCAGACTACCTTTGTCAATCACGACGACGACGAATTGCGCCGCAGGCAGTCGCGCCGTCTGGTCGGCAGGATCGTGTCTTATGTCCTGATGACGCTGTTCGGTCTGTTGTTTGCATTCCCGCTGATCTGGACGGCGTCGAGTTCGCTGCAGACCTGGCAGGAACTGCGCTCCTATATCCCGCATCTGCTGCCCGCAACGCCGCAGTGGATCAACTACTACCAGGTGTTCACGCTGGTGCCTTTCGCGCGCTGGATGCTCAATAGCGCGACGATAGTCCTGATCAACGTCCCCGGTACTATCCTGACGGCCACGCTGACTGCCTACGCCTTCGCGCGGTTCAACTTCTTTGGCAAGGGCGTGTGGTTCGTGCTTATGCTGAGCACGATGATGATCCCGGCTATCGTCACGTTTATACCGCAGTACCTGCTGTTCTTTAACCTGAAAATGGTGGACACCTATGTGCCGCTGACTATCGGCTCATGGCTGGGCGGCAGCGCCTTCATGATCTTCCTGCTGCGGCAATTCATCATGACTATCCCGCGCGACCTGGATGAAGCCGCGATCATCGATGGCGCCGGGCCGCTGCGCATTCTGTGGTCGGTGATCATGCCGCTCATGAAACCAGCTTTGACCACCATCGCCATTCTGCAGTTCCTGGCCGACTGGAACGATTTCTTCGGCCCCTTCATCTACCTGAATACCATGAGCAAGTACACCGCGGCGGTGGGGCTGCGCACCTTCCAGGTCATGCCATTGGAAACCACCGACCCGCGCGACCAGTTGCTTATGGCCGGCGCAGCCATCATGACGATCCCGGTGCTGCTGGTGTTCGCTGCGGCGCAGCGCTATTTTGTCTCGGGCGTGGTGATGTCCGGCCTGAAACTGTAGGCCGGACTACTCACTCTGCACCGATTCGTCCGATGCCTGCGGGCAGCCTGCAGATGGTGACCTGTTTGCCTGCGCCGACGGATTTCCAGCGCACCGCGGTCTCGTAATCCACCTCGACGACGACATTATTCCAGCGCATCCATTGGCGCGTCTGCTCATCCCCGGCGCAATCGGCGACCAGGAAACGGTCGCCGTTGATCCACCATACGCTGCCGATGTGGCGGCAATCGACCACTGCGACGTAACCAGCGACGCCGGGCAGGTGTTCGGGCAGGCTGCGGATCGCATGCCTGTTGTGGATCACGGATTGCATCACCCCCGGCCCGTATTGAGACGCCATGCCAACCGTGCATACCAGCACTAACGACACCAGTGCATTCATGGCGTCCTTCGCTCGACGATCATATGCCCCTCCTGAACTATACGATCTCAGATGCCATAGTATCGCCGGTTTTCAATTGTTCGCCAGGGTCAGCCCGCCTGTCATATAATGACGACGCGTGAGTGTCATCCCCTCATGGCGATGAAGGTTCAACAACGAACTCACAATGGAGTAACCAATGAACGGTTACCTGGTCACGCTCCGCGAAATGCGCGAAAAAGCGCTGCAGGGCGGCGACGCAGAACGCGTCCAGCAGTTGCATGCCCGGGGAGCGCAGGCAGCGTGCTCGTGCGCTTTGCCGGCAATGAGCGGCCATAATAGACTATAGGCTCGCATTCGAAGACACGGTAAACTACATACCTATGACGAATCGAACATGGCAAAAACTTGACAGCCCGGCGGTGATTTTCTCGCTGGGACGGTGCGGCAGGGAAGGTTGGCTGCTGGGCGCCAATGAGGGATTGTGGCGCTATCACGACGGCGCCTGCACGATCGTTTCTGAGGCGCTGCGCGCTGCGGCCATCACGGCCGTCGCTGCGCCGGATCGTTATCCGTATCAAAACCTGCTGCTGGTCGGGTCGGTGGACGGCATCGCCCGCTCCATCGATGGCGGGCAGACCTGGAACAGCGCGACGCTGGCGCAGCCGTCGCAGGTGTCGCAGATCGTGCTGTCGCCCGGCTTCGAGTTCGACGGCATCGCGTTTGCGGCCACGCTCGAAGACGGCGTACTGCGCACCTCTGATGAGGGGCAGCGCTGGAGCAGTTGGAACTTCGGGTTGCTCGACCTGGAGACGCTGGCGCTGGCCGTCTCCCCAAACTTCGCGGCAGATGAGACCGTCTTTGTGGCGACTGCCAGCGGCGTGTTCCGCAGCACCAACGGAGGGCGCGCCTGGCGCGAGCTCGCCTTCGCCGGGGATGGACCTGAAGCTGATGATGCGCTGCCGCCCACCGGCGTGGCCGTAATCGACGATACGATCGTGGTGAGCAGCGAATCCAAAGGGCTGTTTTATTCGCGCGACAACGGCGACACCTGGTTCAAACGCGTGGCATTTCGCAGCGGGCAGACTTACACCCTCTCCAGCTCGTATGACGGCACGCGCCTGTTGCTGGCGACGCCATCGACCATTGCCATTTCCCCCGACTCCGGGGCCACCTGGGAGCGCCTGGGCCGCGCGCCGGATAGCGTCATTGCTATCGCCATCGATGACGATGGCAGCGTTCTGTGCGGCACCCAGGACGACGGTTTGTGGGTATACCGTTAGCAACCACGTACGGGCGCGCCCGTGTGCGCGCCCAGGCCGCAGTCGCGCGGTTACGCCCAAATCACGTACGGGCGCGCCTGTGTGCGCGCCCAGGCCGCAGTCGCGCGGTTATGCCCAATCACGTACGGGCGCGCCCGTGTGCGCGCCCAGGCCGCAGTCGCATGGGTCACAGGGCTGACACACGGGTCAGCCCCTACGGCACAGCGATAGCAATGCCCATTACAACACTCATCATGTGCTCCGCATCCCCGTCCTCGGGGATGCCCGTCGATGTCACAGGGCTGACACATGGGTCAGCCCCTACGGCACAGCGATAGCAATGCCGATCGACTGCAGCGCGCGCGCCTGCGCCTTCCACATGCGGACCTTGCGGCGCTGGGTGTCGTGATCGTAGCCCAGCAGGTGCAGCGTGCCGTGCACGACCAGGAGCGCCAGTTCGCTCTCCAGTGCATGCCCACCGGCCGCTGCCTGCGCGGCGCAGCGATCCAGCGATATCACGATGTCGCCGAGATACTGTGCGCCATCATCACCGCCGCTCGTGTCCGGCTCCTGCAAGGGCCGGCCATCCCGATAGTGCGCCCCGCCAAAAGAAAGCACATCGGTGGGTTTGTCCATGCCGCGAAACTGCAGATTGAGCCGCTGCAATTCCGCATCGTCGCTCAACCGGACTGTCCACTCGGTCCGCCAGCTCGGCGGTGCAACGGCCAGAGCCGCCAGGGCAGCCTTTCGTACAAGCGCGCTGCGCCCGGTTTTACGCTGCGCGGATTTGGCGCGCACATGAATATAGGCCGGCGGGCGAACGGCGGTGTCAGCCGGCCTGTTACGCGGGGGCATCGGATTGTGCGCTCTCGCTGGGGATATTGACGGCAGGCGGAGTCTCCTGCAGCCGCTCCGCCGGCAGCGACTCCTGCCTGGGAACCCTGGACATATCCGGATACTCGATACGCGGGTGATAGGCGCCGCGCAGCGTATCCAGGAATGATTGCCGGATGACCTCCAGATCGCGCAGGGTCAGGTTGGCGTCATCCAGTTGGTGGTCGGCGATGCGTTCGCTGATGACCTTGCGCACCAGCGCATCGGTATCTTCGAAGGCGGCGGGTTTGCGCGCGCGCACGATGGCCTCGCAGCCGTCCGCCAGCATGACCAGCGCTGACTCGCGGCTTTGCGGGCGCGGCCCTGGGTAACGGTATGGCGAGTCGTCGACGGGATCGCTGCTGGCCTGCACGGCGCGGGCATACTGATAGCCGGTCTTGGTCGTCCCGTGATGTTCTGCGATAAATGCGCGGATGCGCGAAGGAAGGTGGTACTTGCGCGCCAGCTCCAGCCCGTCCGTCACATGGTTCTGCAGGATGCGCGAACTGGTCAGCGGATCGAGTTGATCATGCACATTGGTGCGATCGCCCTGGTTCTCGATGAAGAAATAGGGATGCAGAATCTTGCCGATGTCGTGATAGTACGCGCCGACCCGCGTGAGCAGCGAGTCTGCGCCGATCTGCTCCGCGGCATACTCGGCGAGATTGGCCAGCATCAGGCTGTGGTGATAGGTGCCGGGCGCCTGCATCAGCATCTGCTGGATGAGCGGATGTGACGGGCGCGACAATTCATGCAGTTGGAACGGCGTAGTCATATCGAGGAACAGGCCGCTCAGGTAGAGCAGCGCCGGCGCCAGCGCCGCCGAGACCAGGCTTCCCACCGTGGCGACAAGCGCCATATTAGCCAGCGGCAGGGGGCCGTCCATACTGATGGAACTGGCGTTAAACGCCGCCAGCACGCCGAGTTGGGTAATCCATGCTAGGGCGCCGGCGCGCAGAAAATCGCTGATACGCTCGCCGCGCCGCATGAACAGGGTGGCGATGATGCCGCTGGCAGCCCAGAAAGTGACATATCCTGCGCCCTGGTCCATTCCCATGCCGATCAGCCCGGCCAGCACCAGGGTGCTCACGATGCCGGGCAACGTACCAGACCAACTGCTGATGATAATGCTGACTGCGGTCAGGGGGGCCAGGTAGGGCAGCAGCGTATGGTCGGGCAGCAACGTGCGCGCCAGGAACAGCGTGCCGACGAACACCACTGCGCTGAGTACGGTATTGCGCAGCCGAATGGTCAACGCGTTCTTTTGCCCGTAGAAAATGGCGCCGCCGATGGCGGCAACAGCGAGCGCGCCGTAGAGCAACGCGCTCAGCAGGTCAGTCCAACTGATCGACGGTCGCCGGATGTTCAGTTTATCCAGCACTTCCATATCCGCCTGGGTGACGATCTGCCCGCTGCGGAGGATGACCTGGTTTTGTTCGTAGGTGTGCTCCACCGGCTGAACGGCGTCGCGCGCCTTCTTGCGCGCCGCGTCGGTCGCGGCGGCGTCATAATTGGTATTGGGCACCAGCAGCGCCGACGCGAGCGCAGTGATGACAGACGATTGATCAGCGTTAAAGTTGAGGCTGATCTTGGTGGGCAACTGCGCCTTTACGCCATCCAGGTTGTCGGGTCGGATGGGATCGCGCAGGACTTCGTCGAGCAGGACGATGACCTGGGTATCGATGCGGGCCCAGGTGGTATCGCTGACGGCCAGTATGCGCTGGGCGTTTACCTCGTTCAGCCCCGGAGCCGGCAACGCCATCAACTTTTCGACTTTGACAGTATCGGAGACGGTTTTGTCAGCGCGTATCTCGGCGATCTTATTCATCAGGTCGCGCGCGGTACCGAGTTGCTGTCGGGCAATCTGGGCATCTGGCGCGGTGAATATCGGCGCTACCGAGGCTTCAGCGAGGTCGCGCAGGCGTTTCGTCTCGGAGTCGCTGACAACCGTGATCCGGCGGGGTGAACGGATGTCCTGCAGCGCTACACTGCCCACCTGCACAGCCACGCTTCCGCCGATGAAGAAGCGGGAAAGTTGGGCGAGAACGACGCCGACGAATGCGGAAACGCCGACAAGCGCCAGGATCAACGCTTTGCGCCGGGCCAGTTGCTGGCTCGTTTTAGGCGCGGCTTCCGTCTTCATTTCAGGCATACACTCACGATAACTGTCGCGCTCCTATTTGAGCAGTTCGCGCACGACCTCGCTGACGAGTTTGCCGTCGGCCATGTCCTTTACCTTTGGCAAAAGCGCTTTCATCACTTCGCCCTGCTGTTTGGGCGAGGTTGCCTGCAACTCGCCGATGACCTGCCTGGCCTGTTCTACGATCTGTTCGCGGCTCATCTGCGCGGGCAGATAACTTCTAAGAATGTCCAGTTCGCCGCTTTGCTCACTCACCAGATCGGCGCGCTTGGCCTTCATCGCCTCGATCAGCGATTCTTCGTGCTGCTTGATCTCGCGCCGGAGAAGCGCCATGATATCGCTTTCGCTGACGACGCCGCCGCGCCCATCGGTGCGGGCATCGACTTCGGCGTTGCGAATGCTGGCCATGAGCAGCCGCACGACCGTCTTCCTGCGCTCGTCTCCGCCGCGCATGGATTCCTTCAAGTCATTCTGCAATCGTTGTTTTATTGTCAAGTCCATCGTTCCATCCGGGAAGCAACACCGTGATCCGCGCCAACTGCCTGAAAAGGAACGAGGCGGACACAGTGGCCCGCCTCAATTGTATAACGGAGTATTTGGGGTGATGGGTAACTACGGCTCGTTCTGCAGCAGTTTCGAGGTCTGGCGCCGGCTCTTGCGCAACTTGGCTGCGCGCTTGCGCTTATCTACGATACTGGGCTTCTCGTAGAATCGGCGGCGGCGCACTTCGGACAATACGCGGTCGCCCTGTACCATTTTGTTGAAGCGCCTCAGCGCCGATTCAAATGACTCATCGTTATCAATGGTCACACGCGTCACATCATCACCCTCTTACTTGCTTTAATTATCTTTCGGTTTGCTCGAATGATCCTGTCAAGCCTGACCATTATACGGTATCGACCAGGCCTGTCAAACTTGTCGCTGCGAATGGACATAAACAGCCGTATGCGCCGCATATGCAAAAGCCCGTTTCGCAATTCATTACAATACAGTCTGTAGGGATGGAGGAGAGCTTATTCAGTTCGGAGCATACGAAATGACCCAGTCAGAATTTCGCCAATGGGTAGAGAGCATTCTTGGCAACATGCCGATGGATGAGGTGGTTTCCGCCGAGGTGCTGGCGCACATGAACCGGGTGCAACTGCAAGGCGAGGAAAGCGCCTGGAATTACGCGCGCGAGGAATCGCGCGAGTCATTTGAACTGACCATCCGGGCCATGGTTAAGACCATGTTCGCGATCGGCTACGACGCCGGGCGCGAGCAGGCTGAAGTGGATCGCATGTTCGGCGAAGGCAGTGGTCTCGACGAGGAGGATAGCTCCGGCTCGATGCCCACTTAGCTAGATCAATGAAACAGATTCGCAATTTCTGCATCATCGCCCACGTCGATCACGGCAAGTCCACGCTGGCGGACCGGCTGCTGGAGTTCACAGGTACGGTGTCGCTGCGTGAGATGCAGGCTCAACTGCTTGACACGATGGATATCGAGCGCGAGAAAGGCGTCACGATCAAGGATTCCGCCGTCCGCATGAGCTACAAAGCCGACGACGGCCAGATATACGAGATCAACCTGATCGACACGCCGGGGCACGTGGACTTCGCCTACGAAGTCAGCCGCGCCCTCAACGCCTGCGAAGGGGCGCTGCTGGTTGTGGATGCCTCGCAGGGCGTGGAGGCTCAGACGCTGGCTAACCTGTATCTGGCGCTGGACGCCAACCTGCACATCATCCCGGTCATCAACAAGATCGATCTGCCGCACGCGCGCCCCGACGAAATATCCCGCGAAATCGCCGAACTGCTGGGCGACGACCCGGCCAGCGTGCTGCGCATTTCCGCCAAGGAAGGCATCGGCATCAAAGAAGTCCTGGAGCGCGTGGTGCGCGATGTCCCGCCGCCGTCCGGCGACCCCGACGCGCCCTTACAGGCGTTGATCTTCGACTCGCACTATGACGCCTACAAAGGCGTGATCGGTTATGTGCGCATCTTCAACGGCTCCGTCAATATGAAGACGAAGCTGCGGCTGTCGGCCAGCGACGCGGTGTTCGACCCGATCGAGATCGGCACGTTTACGCCGCGCATGACGATCACGGGCGAATTGCAGGCCGGCGAGGTTGGCTACATCGCCACCGGTTTCAAGAGCGTGCGCGAGTGCCGCGTAGGCGACACGATGGTCAATTCCATGCTATCGGCCCACGCCTGGCCGGGCTACAAGCCGGCCAAGCCGATGGTGTTCGCCGGCATCTATCCCACACTCACCGACGATTACCCGTTGCTGCGCGATGCGCTGGACAAGCTGCAACTGAACGATGCGTCGCTCACCTTCCAGCCCGAGACGTCGTCGGCGCTGGGTTTCGGCTTCCGTGTGGGTTTCCTGGGCATGTTCCACATGGAGATCATCCAGGAGCGCCTGGAGCGCGAGTACGACATGGATGTGGTCTTCACTGCGCCCAGCGTGGAATACGAGGCCGTGCTGACCAACGGCGACGTCATCAAGGTGGACCGCCCATCGGATATGCCCGATCCCACCAAGCTGACCGAGATGCGCGAGCCCTGGATGAAGATCCAGATATTCACGCCGAAAGAGTATATCGGCCCGATCATGGAACTGGTGACTAAACGGCGCGGCGAGTCGGTGAATATGGAGTACCTGGACGCCAATCGCGTCATGCTGACCTACCGGCTGCCGCTGTCGGAGATGATCATCGACTTCTACGACAAGATGAAGAGCGCCACGAAGGGTTACGCCTCGCTGGACTATTCGTTTGAGGGCTATCGCGCCGGCGACCTGGTGCTGATGGACGTACTGATCAACGGCGAGCCGCTCGACTCGATGTCGCTGATCGTCCACCGCGACGAGGCGGCCAGCAAGGGCAGCCTGATGGCGAAGAAGATCAAGGAAGTCATCCCGCGCCAGATGTTCATCGTGCCGATCCAGGCCGCCATCGGCGCGAAAATCATCGCGCGCGAGACGGTGCCGGCCATGCGCAAGGACGTGCTGGCCAAGTGCTACGGCGGCGACATCACGCGCAAACGCAAGCTGCTGGAGAAGCAGAAGGAAGGCAAGAAGCGCATGAAGATGTTGGGCAGCGTGGAAATCCCGCAGGAAGCCTTCATGGCGATGCTGAAGCTGGAAGAATAATCAGGAGGCCAGATATGTCATTCACACGCATTACGGTTGACTCAAACACGATGGGCGGGATGCCCTGCATACGCGGGCTGCGCCTACCGGTTGCCACAATTGTCGCGCTGATCGCAGAAGGCTTGAGCGAGGATGAGATTCTGGCCGATTATCCGTATATCGAACGGGAGGATATCCGTGAATCTTTGCGTTTTGCCGCGGAAGCATTGAAAGAACGCGAACTCCCCATGCTGATGGCGGCATGAAGTTTCTCATCGATAGCGCACTGTCCCCTGTAGTGGCCGAAGGGTTACGCAGTGCCGATCATGACGCGGTGCATACACGCGATTATGGTTTGGAGTCAGCACCAGATGAAGACATTTTCAAGCGTGCTGCCTTTGAGGCGCGCATCATCGTATCTGCCGACACCGATTTTGGTACGCTGTTAGCCAGAAGGCAGGAAAGCCAACCTTCGGTCATATTATTCAGGCAGGATACACAGCGGGATCCCCGCGTCGTGCTGGCACTGTTAATTTCTAACCTGCCCTCGATTGAGTCGGCGTTGGTCGACGGCAGCGTGGTGGTCTTTGCCCGCGCGAAAATCCGTATCAGGTCATTGCCCATCATGGCGAAACAGTTAGAAGACTGACTCAGCAAGTACATCTCCGAGTTCGAGCCGAACAGCGTTCGGCATTGGAACACTGGCTTTATCGGATAACCAATTAGCTAAAGTGTTCAAAATCACCTCCAGTAAAGCCGCAGTGAGCGCGGCGGTCTATCCCGCCGTAGCCTTTACGCCATTTGAATTCCGCATTAGGCTTATGGCATGTCTGTGCTCGAAACGTTGACGGCCTTGCGCGCCGATGCGGAATTCATGACGAACGTGACCGCCTGGGAGCGCGCGCCGGCGCAGCCTGCGCGCCATGCCCCATTCCCCGCGCAACTGCACCCGGCCGTCGTGGAGGCGCTCAAACGGCGCGGCATCGCATCGCTGTACACGCACCAGGCACAGGCCGTTGAAGCGGCTTTGAACCGCCGGAACGTGGTCGTGGTGGCCAGCGCGGCCGGCGGCAAGTCGCTGTGCTTTCACCTGCCCATCGCGCATGCGCTGCTGAGCAATCCCACCGCGCGCGCCCTGTGTCTCTTCCCCACCAAGGCGCTCTCGCAGGATCAATATGCGCATTTGTCCGGCCTGATCGCGGATGCGAACAACGGCGATGAATCAAACGTCAAACGTCAAACGTCCATCTCCAATCCCCAATCTCTAATCTCTAATTGCCAATCTCCAATCCCCAATCTCCAATCTCTAATTTCCATCTACGATGGCGACACGCCGCAATCCCGCCGCGCCGATATCCGCCGCGATGCCCGCGTGGTGATCAGCAACGCGGATATGCTGCACATCGGCATCCTGCCGCACCACACGCGCTGGGCGGCTTTCTTTAAGAACCTGCGTTACGTCGTCATCGACGAACTGCACGCGTATCGCGGCATATTCGGCAGCCATCTCGCCAACGTCATCCGCCGCTTGAAGCGCCTGTGCGCTTTTTACGGCTCCGATCCGATCTTCATCCTGGCATCCGCCACGATTGCCAACCCGCGCGAACATGCCGAGCGGCTGATTGAGGCGCCGGTCGTGCTCGTAGACGACGACGGCAGCCCGCACGGCGAACGGCACGTGCTGGTGGTGAACCCGCCGATGGTCGACGCTGACCTGGGCATCCGCCGCAGCAGTGTATTCGTCGCGCGCGACATTGCGGCGCGTTTCGTCGAAGACGGCGCGCAGACGATCTGCTTTGCACGCTCGCGCCAGGACACGGAAGTGTTGTTGACGTATCTGCGCAATCAAACGTCAAACGCCAAATATCAAACGTCAATCGAGCACCCGGGTAAGACTCCGAAACGACAGGCGCCGCGACCATCCTCGCCCATCGTCGGTTATCGCGGAGGTTACCTGCCGGAGGAGCGCCGCGCCATCGAGGCCGACCTGCGCAGCGGGGCGGCGCGCTGCGTCGTGGCGACTAATGCGCTGGAGCTGGGCATCGATATCGGTGAACTCGATGCCTGCGTCATGCTGGGATACCCCGGCAGCATCGCCAGTTTCTGGCAGCAGGCCGGGCGCGCCGGGCGCCGCCGCAATGCCTCGGTCGCCGTGATGGTGACCAGCGCCACGGCGCTCGATCAATACCTGGCGGCGCACCCGGAGTATCTGTTCCGCCAGACGCCGGAGCATGCCCGCATCGCGCCCGACAACCTGGGCGTGCTCGCCGCGCATGTGGCCTGCGCCACATTTGAATTGCCCTTTGAGCGCGGGGAGCCTCTGGGGCGCGCCAACGTGGACGACATGCTGGACGTGCTGGTCGAGGAAGGCGAGGTGCACGCCAGCGACGCTTCCGCGATGCCACTGTTTCACACCGGAGTAGCGTTAAATCTCCAATCTCAAATCTCCAATCGCCGCACGCGCTACACCTGGGTGGGCGATTCATACCCGGCCGACCGGGTCAGCCTGCGCGGCATCGGCGAACGCGTGATCGTGGTCACGCCGCGCGGCGATGGCGATGTGGATCAGTTGATCGGCGAAACGGAGCGCAGCACCGCGCCGGGGCGCGTTCATCCGGGCGCAATCTATATGCACCAGGCGGAGATGTACCAGATCACCCATCTGGACTGGGAACAGGGGCGCGCTACTGCCCAGCGCATCGATGCCGACTACTACACCGAACCCAGCGTCCATTCGGAAGTGATCGTGTTGCGCGAGTTCGATGAGGAGCGAGGGAGAGGGGAGAGGGGGTGCAGGGGAGCGGGGGCGGCTGATCAAGCGCCCACCGTGAAAGTGGCGTGCGGTGAGCTTGAGGTCACCACACAGGCGCGGCGTTATCGCCAGGTGCAATTCAACACGCACCGCACGCTGGCATGGAGCGAGATCGACTTGCCCGCCCAGCATCTCTACACCACGGGCTACTGGTTTGCTATCCCTGAAGAAATCACCCAACAACTGGCGCGCGAGGGCGTGCTGAAGTTGCCCAATGACTACGGCCCCAACTGGCAGCGCCAGCGCGACGCGGCGCGGGCGCGCGACCGATATACCTGCACCGTCTGCGGCGCGCCGGAGCCGCCGGATCGCCAGCACGACGTGCATCACAAGAAGCCCTTCCGCGACTTCAAATACATTCGCGGTGAAAACGACCACTACCTGGCTGCCAATGAACTGAACAACCTGGTCACCGTTTGCCCCAACTGCCACCGCGACATTGAGACAGCCGAAGCGACGCGCACGGCGCTGGAAGGTCTGGCATACCTGGCGGGCAATCTCGCCCCGCTGTTCGTCATGTGCGACCCCGGCGATCTCTCTGCCGTGTCCGATATTCAGAGTGCGCACACACGGCTGCCCACGATCACCGTGTATGAGCAGACGCCGGGCGGCACCGGCCTGAGCGACGAACTCTACGCGCATCACAAGGAGTTGCTACGGATGGCGGCGCAGCGCATCCGCGAGTGTCCGTGTGAACGCGGGTGTCCCGCCTGTGTGGGGCCGATTGATGAGGCGGTACAATCGCGTGATCTGAAGGCGGATACGCTGCGCCTGATTGGGATGTTGTCCCCGCGCTAGTGAACAGGCCTCGATATGAAGACGAGACACGAGCCAACCAGGAGAGGCAGCCGGTATGCAAAACACCGTTGATAATACGATGGCGGCTTACCCGGCGCGCGATCTCTTCACGCGCCGCGCTGGTGGGACAGAGTCATCGGATGCGCCGGTTAAGGTCACTGTTATTGCTGTCTGGCGGGACGCCCTGACAACCTTCAGCGCGCAGTCGGCGCCGATCCTGCTCAGCGCGATTGCGGGGTTTGCGCTGGCAAGCATCCTGTCGACGCTGGTCGGCGTTGCGTACCCACTACCTGGCTGCCAATGAACTGAACAACCTGGTCACCGTTTGCCCCAACTGCCACCGCGACATTGAGACAGCCGAAGCGACGCGCACGGCGCTGGAAGGTCTGGCATACCTGGCGGGCAATCTC
>JAMCQN010000149.1 GCA_023382055.1 Chloroflexota bacterium | reverse complement strand
GGCGGAAGGTGGCATTCAGTATGCCCAGCACTTGGTTGAACGTCAACGGCTCAGCCATAACTCTCGCTCCATTCTCATCATGGGCGAGACATTACCACAGTTCACCGAGCCATATTTAGAATTGCTGGTCTTTTGATCCGGAATGGGGAGACACAGACCTCCCTCTTAAGGTCACTGATTGAGCCTGCCGCTCGCCCTCGCTGTTCTTACCAGATCCTTTTGACCAGTTGTTCCGGTTGTGTGACGCGCGGTGAGCATTTATACTCTCGGACAGATACAAGCCTGTGTCAGTAGAAATCATGACCAGCGCCTTCAGGGAGGGTATCATGTTCACGCGAGCGATTGTGAGACCGCCGGGCAGTAATTTCGCCGACGGTCTGACGACCGTCAATCTGGGCGTGCCTGATTACCAGAAGGCGCTTGAACAGCATGAGCAATACTGCGCAGCGCTGACACAAGCCGGGCTGACACTGACCAGACTGGCAGCGGACACGCGTTTTCCCGACGCCACGTTTATGGAGGATGTAGCGGTGGCCACGCCACGCGGCGCAATCCTCACGCATCCGGGCGCGCCGACGCGGGCCGGCGAGGTTGAGACGATCAGAGCCACGTTGAGCCAGTATTATGGGCCGTTATCGATGATCGACGCCCCGGGCACACTCGAAGGCGGAGATGTATGCAACGCGGGCGACGGTCACTTTCTCATCGGGATTTCCCGGCGCACCAACGAGGAAGGCGCGCGCCAACTCTCTGCATGGCTGGCGCGCCTGGGATATACGTCACAGTGCGTCGATTTTCGCGATCGACGTAGCATCCTGCACCTCACGACCGGCATGACCGCGCTGGGGCATCATCGCCTGGCCGTCGTTCCTGAGCTGGCAGACCACCCGGCGCTGCGGGATTATGAACTGGTTCGCACTGTACCCGGCGAAGCTTATGCGGCCAACTGCCTGCGCGTCAATGATGTCGTCCTGGTGGCGGCTGGATTCCCAACGTTTGAGGCATACTTACAACGGCTTGGTTATCACACTGTCGCCGTGGAAATGTCGGAGTTCCAGAAGATGGATGGCGGGTTAACCTGTCTGTCGCTGCGTTTCTAGCGCCTTTTTGACTGCATCATGGAGAGTAAGAGCTTGGAAGAAATCGACCTCAATTACCTCAGGATAGCGGTCAGCATTGCCCGCCAGGCGCGCGCGCATGGCAATCATCCGTTTGGCGCGTTGCTGGTCTCGAACCGGGGTCAATCGCTTCTGCAAGCTGAAAACACCGTCATCACTGAGCACGACTGCACGTGTCATGCAGAAATGAATCTGGTGCGCCTGGCTTCGCGCCGGTTCTCACCACATGAGCTGGCGGATACCACACTGTATACAAGCACCGAACCCTGTCCGATGTGTTCCGGAGCAATCTACTGGAGCGGCGTCAGGCGGGTCGTTTATGCCCTGAGCGCCCGGAGTCTCTACCGCTTGACCGGCAGCAACTCCGGGCTGAATCTGCCGCACTCGCGGGCGATCCTGGATGTCGGCGGCATCGAGGTTTGCGGCCCGGCGCTGGAGGACGAAGCGCTCAGCGTGCACGTCGGTTTCTGGTCGACGCCGGAGAGGGATTAGTCACTGGAGTCGCGGCGGTTTTTGACACAGCAGATTTTTGCCTGCTCCAGCGCCTTTACAGCGATCTCGAGTTGCGCCCAGGGTTGCACGGCGATGTCGACGATCTCGATTCTTTCATCCGCCGGAAGCTGATCGAGTTCTGCGTATTCCGTTGAAACGCTGTGTTCCTGCGCCGTCTTATGTGCCGCTTCAATGTGGATGTCGTAGCACGCCATGACGTTGAGATGGTGCGCTTTGTATGCGGGCAGGTGGGCGTAGTTGAATGCCCCCACACGCAATCATGCCGATACCATAATCGGTCTTGTCAGGGATTGCGGGGCCTGTAGTCTACCTGGAGAAACGATAAATCCATAAACACCTCCTGTTCACAGTACAATACCGATATCCTATTCGAACTCCCTGAAGAGCGTGATTCCTTGGCACAGACAAGCACTGCCGTAGCTACCCTCGGTGACATAAAACCTGAATCTCTGAACCGCACGATCATAGCCCTCGCCATTCCATCAGTCCTGGAAAACCTGCTGGTGTCGGCAGTCTTTATCTCAGACACATTCCTGATCGGTCACTTGGGGGATCCGGCTGCTCTGGCCGCAGTGGGCATCAGCGGCTCGTATCTGTTTGTCGCGAACGGGCTATTTCAGGCGCTGTCTATAGGGTCGATGGCACTTGTCGCGCGCGCATTTGGTGAGCACGACTTTGCCCAGGCTAGGAAGATGAGCGGTCAGTCGGTGTCTCTGGCGGTTGTCTTTTCGCTGATCTGTATGGTAGTCCTGATCCCGCTGACACATACGTTCATGTCCCTGCTGATCAACGACCCTGAAGTTGTACGCCAGGGAACCATCTATATCCAACTCGTCCTCTCGACATCGATTGTGGCCTTTCCATTGCAGGTCATGACCGGCGTCATGCGGGCGACCGGCGACACCCGCACCCCGATGTATATCACGCTGATCATGAACCTGCTGAACATCGTGTTCGCCGTGGCGCTGATATTTGGATTGGGCCCCATCCCATCCTTGAAGATAGCCGGCGCCGGCACGGCGACGGCTATAGCTCGCGCCATCGGCGGGCTGATGGCTTTGTACGTCATGGTCAGGGGTATGAGCAAGCTGCAGGTGAAGGTGCGCGAGATGCTCGTCTGGCATTGGCATGACGTCATGCGCATTCTGCGCATCGCGATACCCAGCATCATCGACAGCCTGATCCAGCGCGTGGGTTTTATTACCTTTATCGGGATTGTCGCCAGCCTGGGTACCGCCGTCGTAGCGGCGAACCAGATTGCCAACACCATCGAATCGTTGGCATTCCTGCCCGCCTTCGGGCTCTCCGTCGCGACGACAGCCATCGTCGGCCAGGCCCTGGGTGCACGCAATATACCGATCGCTGAGTTGGCGACATCGCGCAGCGCCATACTGGCCGTGTGTGTCATGCTGGGGACAGGCTTGAGCGCCGTGGTCTTCGGCGGCGCTATCGCAAAGGCGTTTGGCGCATCGCCGGCGATACTCGGCCTGGCAACCATGGCGGTTCAACTCTCGGCGTTGGAACAGCCTTTCATCGCATTGCAGAACATCTTCGGCGGCGCGCTGCGCGGCGCAGGCGATACGCGATCGCCCATGGTGGTGTCGCTGGTCGGCGTCTTCTTCTTCCGCATCACGACCGTCTACCTGCTGGCTGTGATGTTGGGTCTTGGTTTGGCGGGCGTGTGGATCGGCACTGCGATCGACTGGGCCGGGCGTTCCACGGTCATGTACCTGATGTACAAACGCGGTCGCTGGAAGCAACTGAAGATATAAGACGACTCTCAGCGCGCGACTTCCCAGGCCAGGTGCTGGATTTCCGGCATGATCAGTTTGTCCATCGCGACCTGCACGGCGTTGGGCGAGCCGGGCATGGACACGATGACGCGTCCGCGATACGTGCCGGCGGCGGCGCGCGATAACATCGCCGCTGCGCCTACCTCGCTGTAGCTGAGCATACGGAATAGCTCGCCGAAGCCGGGCATGGTTTTCTCCAGTTTACGCGAGAGCACATCATAGGTAGTGTCGCGCGGCGCAATGCCAGTACCACCTGTGAAAAGCATGAGGCGCGCGTCGGTGTCATCGACAATGCGGTCCAGCAGACCACCGATCTGATCTGGCTCATCCCTGACGATGGCGCGGAAGACGACCACATGACCCTGGCTGGTCACACGTTGCTCGATGAGGTCGCCGCCGCTGTCGGTTGCGCGCGTTCGCGTATCGCTGACCGTAATAATGGCGACATGAACCGGTCCTTGTTCTGAGGCAATCTGGCGATGCTGTTGTGACGAACTACCCATGTGACTGCTTCCTCCAGGCCATTATGTCCTTTTCCTCAATCGGCTTGAGCGATAGCAGCCAATAAGATATACCAATGGTTGATGTGCAGCACGCCGTCGATATGGATCAAATTAAAGCGCTGGCGCTGTTCGCTGTTCAAGCTATCCAGCCGGGTATGGATCCGTGCGACGTTCTCTGCATCCACATTGTGCGTGAGTGATGATAACGGTCGATGCTGCACGTACGGCTCAATGACCTCAATCTGGAAGCCTGACTCCTCCAGCATGCGCCGCCACTCGCTGGGGCGATATTCGCGCACGTGCGACTGGTCATGATACCAGTCCAACTGGTTCATGCAAGTATCGACGTCGTCATCTTCCGGCACACTGCGATCGTCGATCACCAGCCGGCCGCCAGGCTTCAACACGCGCCTCATCTCACGCAATGCCAGGTTGATGTCCGAAAAGTGGTGCGGAGCGCGGCGCGAAGTCACCAGGTCGAAAACGCCATCTTCAAATGGGAGTTGGTGCGCGTCGGCAGTCCGGAAATCCACATTGGCGATACCCAACTCGGTCTGCAGCTTGCGCGCTTCAACCAGCATCTCGGGCGTCAGGTCAGTGCCAATGACGCTGGTCACAAAAGGGGCAATAGCAAAAGCCGTATGACCCGTGCCTGTCGCCACATCCAACGCATGCCAAACCGGTATCGGGTTAGCCAGGGCGACTACCTTGGCGAGCACTTGCGGGTCTTTATGGGCTGCGCTGGTCGTATAGAAGGATGCCCGTTGGGCAAACACCTGTTTCGCCAGTTCTTCTGGCGTATCACCAGTAATATCCATCCTCTATCCTTAACCATCCATGATCTTCTCAAACCTGAACAATCGCTTAGCTCTGTCTGAGAGTTTGTCATAGCATCGTTTGTCAAAGGAAAAGAGACTAATCGAAAAAGCCCTTATCTTCCTCGCGTAAATACTGCTGTGCCTTGTCCGGGTTGATACTGACGCCCAGACCCGGCGTGTTCCATACCTCGATCATGCCGTTCTTCACCGTCGGTATCGGCAGTCCTTCAATGATGTCGTACCACCATGCCGGGTTGCCGATCGGGCACTCAAACGCGATGTAGTTCTGCGGCATGGCGGCTGCCGCATGCACCAGCGCCGCCAGGCCGATCAATCCGTCGAAGATGCCGTGGGGAGCCATCAGGATGCCGTGCAGATCGGCATACTCCGCGACCCACTTCAATTCGGCGATGCCGCCGACATCAGCGGGATCAGGCCCAACGATATTCACGGCCTGCCGCTCGATCAACTCCTTGAAGTTGTGCCGCAAGTAGACCTGTTCGCCGGTATGGATCGGCGTAGACGTGCTCATGGTGATATCACGGTACACATCCGCCAGTGTGGATGGTGAATAGTCTCCGGAAACCAGGTCTTCCAGCCACATGACATTGAGCGGCTCCACGGCTTTGGCCAGGCGAATCGCATCGGGTACCGTCCAGCCCGGACCGCAGTCCAGCGCCAACCCGATTTCATCACCCAAGACCGACTTCATCGCCTCGATACACGCGATGACGTGCTTCAGACCGCGCTCAGTCAGCAGGCCTTTGTTGATATGGGCGGGTCCATCCATCACTTCACCGTAGGTGAAATTGGGCACATTGCGCGGCGTCGCGCTGTGCCAGCCGATGCTTGCCTTGACGATGGTGAAACCCTCGGGACGGGCTTTCATCTTGGCTACATCATCAGCGTAGTCTTGCGGTGAAGACCCATTTATGGGGAAGCGCACACCGCCGTTGTATATGCGAACCTTATCGCGCACCTTTCCACCCAGCAGCTTATAGACGGGTATGCCGGCCGCCTTGCCCGCAATATCCCATAGCGCCATTTCGATGGCGCTGACCGCGCTGCCCCATGGCTTGAAAGCGCCCAGCCGGCGTATCTTCAACATGACCCGTTCAACGTTGGTCGGATCCTCGCCGACGATGTGCTGCTTGTAAAACAGGACATGGGGTTTCAGGTAACTCTTGGGCGTTTCGGCCTGCCCGAGCCCGCTGATGCCTTCATCAGTGGTAATCCGCACAACGGGGCTTCCGCCAATAATGGCGCACTTCAGGTCTGTAATCTTCATAAGATATTGCCTTCGATAAGAAATGATTGCGCTCAACGGCATGAGCGCAACGAAGATTATAGGCGTTAACCCGAGGAAACGAAAAAGCGGAGACGATCCCGTCTCCGCTTTCGAACGTCACGTGCGCCGATGGCTAACCGACCGCTACAGGTTTGTCCGTCGGCATGTCTGCGCTGTGGGCCACCGGTTTATGCACGGCATCGTGTGCCTTTGCCGCCACAGTAGGAACGCACTCAGAAGGACCGCACTCGCCTTTGACAAAGACGAGAGCCGTGTCATCTTCGTTGGCATTCACGATCACGCAGTCGCCTGCCTTGAACTTCCCTTGCAGCAGTTGCACGCTCAAGGGCCCTTCAACATACTTCTGCATGGCTCTGCGCAATGGGCGCGCGCCAAATGCCGCGTCGTAACCCTGGCGCGCCAGCCAATGCCGCGCGGATTTCCCCATCTCAATCGCCAGACCCTGCTCGGACAAGCGCTCGCGGATCTCGCGCAACTGCAACTCGACAATCCGCTCCACGTCTTCGATTGACAATGGAGCGAAGACGATAATCTCATCGATCCGGTTCAGGAATTCGGGCCGGAACGTGCGCTTCAGGGCGTCTTCGATTTTCTTGTGATCAGCCGCAACGGTTGCGTCGCCATCGCCGGCGGGTTTGATCAAACCCAGGGTGCCGCCTTTGCGTACGAACTCAGTTCCCAGGTTGCTGGTCATGATCAACACGGTGTTGTTGAAATACACCACGTGCCCCTGACCATCGGTGAGCCGGCCATCATCCAGAATCTGCAACAGGGCGTTCCACACATCCGGATGAGCCTTTTCGATTTCATCGAACAGGACCACCTGATACGGGCGGCGGCGCACGGCTTCGGTTAGCTGCCCGCCCTCTTCATAACCTACGTATCCCGGCGGCGCGCCGAACAACCTGCTGACCGTGTGGCCTTCGCGGTATTCGCTCATGTCGATGCGCACCATCGCGTTTTCGTCATCGAACATGAACCACGCCAGAGCTTTAGCCAGTTCCGTCTTGCCAACGCCCGACGATCCCAGAAAGATGAAAGAGCCGATCGGCCGGTTGGGATCTTTCAATCCGCTGCGAGCGCGCCGGATGGCGTCGCTGACGGCCGTAATCGCTTCATCCTGACCGATGATGCGCTCGTGCAGGCGCTGTTCCATCTGCAGGAGCTTCTCGCTCTCCGCTTCCATCATCTGGTTGACCGGAATGCCCGTCCACTGTGCGATGACGCCGGCGATATCCTCTTCGTCAACCACCTCATCCAGGTTCTTCTCGCGCTGCCACTTTTCGCGCGCCTCGTCAAACTCGCCCTGCAGTCGCAGGCGATGCGTCTTGCACTCGGCGGCCTTCTGGTAATCCTGGTTCGCCGCAGAGCTTTCCTCTTCGGCGCGCATCTTATCCAGTTCCGCTTTTTTCGCCTTCAAGTCGGGCGGCAGCGTGTAAAGCGCGACGCGCAATTTGGCGGCTGCTTCATCGATCAGATCGATGGCCTTGTCCGGTAAACGCCGGTCTGTGACGTATCGCGATGAGAGCTTTGCAGCGGCGATCACCGCTTCATCGGAGATATGCACCTTGTGATGCGCTTCGTACTTGTCGCGCAGACCGCGCAACATTTCGATCGTTTCATCCACCGAAGGCTCGTCTACAAAAACGGGCGCAAAGCGACGTTCCAATGCGCTATCTTTCTCGATGTACTTGCGATACTCGTCGAGCGTCGTGGCGCCCACACACTGCAGTTCGCCGCGCGACAGGGCCGGCTTGAGCATATTGCTGGCATCCATGGCGCCCGCGCCCGCGCCGGCGCCGACGACATTGTGCAATTCGTCGATGAACAGGATGATCTCGCCTTCGCTGCGCATGATCTCATCCATGCAGGCCTTCAAGCGCTCTTCAAAGTCGCCGCGGAAGCGCGAGCCGGCCACCATGCCGGCCAGGTCCAGCGATAGAACTTTTTTGCCCAGCAGGATTTCCGGGACATCCCCTGCGTAGATTTTCTGCGCCAACCCCTCTACGATGGCCGTTTTGCCGACGCCGGCTTCGCCAATGAGGACCGGGTTGTTCTTGGTGCGGCGCGAGAGCACCTGGATCACGCGCAGAATTTCCTCATCGCGCCCAACAACCGGGTCGAGTTTTCCTTCTTTGGCAGACTGGGTGAGATCGCGCGAGTATTTCTCCAGTGTGCGGAACTTGGTCTCTGCCTGTGGATCAGTGACGCGCTGGCCGCCGCGTATTTCCTTGATGACTTCGTAAATGCGCTCTTTGCTGACATTCAATTCAGTCAACAGGCGCGCCGACGGGGTGTTGCGCTCGCTCGCAATGGCGAGGAAGATGTGTTCCGTGCTGATATATTCGTCCTTGAGACGATTGGCTTCTTCGTTGGCAAGATCGAGCACGCGCTTGACGCGAGGCGTGATGAAGACCTGGTTGGTGACACCCCCGCCGCCGTAGATATTCACACGCGGCGAAGCCTTCAAAATGTCATTGACTTTCGCAGACATCGTCTCGACATTGATTCCTAGTTTCTCCAGAATCGCTGGAACGACGCCATCGGGCTGCTCCAGCAACGCCAGCAGAAGATGTTCGGTATCCACCTGATTGTGGCTGTAGCGCTGCAATATTTCATAGGCGCGCGCCGCGACATCCTGGGCGCGCTCTGTAAACCTGTCAAATCTCATCATGAGTATTCGTCCTCAATTCCTGCTTCAAAACCTGCAACAAAACACGCATTCTGATTAAAACCGTGCTGCCTCCGGGACATGCTATTGCCTGCGCCGGTGATAGTGCTGCTCTCTCTATGTAGAACAATTGTAGGTAGCTGGATTGTCGCCCCATTTGAGCCACATTAGACATCTGATAGAAAATGGATGTCACGGCATGCAGGGGAAGGGCTGTCACCGTATAGTGTTATTGTAGAGCATTCGTGCCCGTGACTCAAGCCTTCAGCAGGATAACCATTTCATGGGTGTGATTTCGATCAACACATAATCACTGGTTTCGCTGCTGATATCCCAGTCGATGATCCATGATTTGGTCAATGGTATACGGAATTAAGGTTAGGTATCTTAAATAACGATCGAAAGGCCTTGACAACGGTAATCTGACAGATAGAATACAACGCGCTGACCCGGACGAAGGGGAAGCGAAGCGGCACCCTAACGGAGCGCCGGAGCACCTGAAAGCGCAGCAGATACGCGGAAGACAAGCGAGAACCCCCCAGAAGAAAGCCAGGCTGTGGATAAAAAGGCCATGAATGTGGACGAAGTGTCGATAGCGGGCGGTCTTGAAAGAAGCGTAGAAAAGGGGTATAAAAGGCTTGACAGGTCGTAGCAGCGGTAGTAATATCGACAGGCTTCAGTACCGAGCACGTTAACAACTAAAGAGTGGTAGAGAGACTCAGGTGAACGAATACTTGAAAGAGTATGGATTCACGCGAATGCCGCAAGGTGTTTGCACAGATCGGGTCACCAAAGCGCGCGCCCCGCGAGGGGAGCGTGTCGCCGGGGCAGAAGTCCCGGTGCAATTCCAAAAGTGTAAAAGAGGTTCTGCAAAGGACTAAAAACAAACTTTACGGAGAGTTTGATCCTGGCTCAGGATGAACGCTGGCGGCGTGCCTAACCCATGTAAGTCGAGCGATTCTTAGCAATAGGAAGAGCGGCGGAAGGGTGAGTAACACGTAGAAGATCTGCCTCATCGCAGGGAACAACTTCGCGAAAGCGGAGCTAATACCCAAAAAGCTCGTACATTCGGTTGTATGAGAAGAGTTCGCGAGAGCGTGATGAGAGGATTCTGCGGCCCATCAGCTAGTTGGCAGGGTAGCGGCCTACCAAGGCAACGACGGGTAGGGGGTCTGAGAGGACGATCCCCCACACTGGAACTGAAACACGGTCCAGACGCCTACGGGTGGCAGCAGGGAGGAATATTGGTCAATGGACGAAAGTCTGAACCAGCAACGCCGCGTGAAGGAAGAAGGCCTTCGGGTCGTAAACTTCTTTTGAGGGAGAAGAGCAAGGACGGTATCCCTCGAATAAGCCACGGCTAACTACGTGCCAGCAGCCGCGGTAAAACGTAGGTGGCGAGCGTTATCCGGAATCATTGGGCGTAAAGAGCTTGTAGGTGGCTATGTAAGTTGGACGTGAAAACTCCGGGCTTAACTTGGAGAGGCCGTTCAATACTGCGTGGCTAGAGGATGTCAGAGGGAAGTAGAATTCCTGGAGTAGCAGTGAAATGCGTAGATATCAGGAGGAATACCCGTGGCGAAGGCGGCTTCCTGGGACATAACTGACACTGAGAAGCGAAAGCTAGGGGAGCAAACGGGATTAGAAACCCCGGTAGTCCTAGCTGTAAACGATGGATGCTGGGTGTAAGCAGATCTAACCCTGCTTGTGCCGAAGCTAACGCGTTAAGCATCCCGCCTGGGAACTACGAGCGCAAGCTTAAAACTCAAAGGAATTGACGGGGACCCGCACAAGCAGCGGAGCGTGTGGTTTAATTCGATGCTACACGAAGAACCTTACCCAGGTTTGACATACAGGTGGTAGTGAAGTGAAAGCGGAACGACCCGCAAGGGAGCCTGTACAGGTGTTGCATGGCTGTCGTCAGCTCGTGTCGTGAGATGTTGGTTTAAGTACCCTAACGAGCGCAACCCTCGTTGCCAGTTACAAGTGTCTGGCGATACTGCCGGCCGCAAGCCGGAGGAAGGCGGGGATGACGTCAAGTCAGCATGGCCTTTATATCTGGGGCTACACACACGCTACAATGGGTCGCAACAATGGGTCGCCAAACCGCGAGGCGGAGCCAATCCCATAAAACGATCCTCAGTTCAGATTGCAGGCTGCAACCCGCCTGCATGAAGTCGGAGTTGCTAGTAAACGCGCGTCAGCTATAGTGCGTTGAATACGTTCCCGGGTCTTGTACACACCGCCCGTCACACTATGGGAGCTGGCAACACCTGAAGCCAGTAGCGTAACCGCAAGGAGCGCGCTGTCAAAGGTGGGGCTGGTGACTGGAGTGAAGTCGTAACAAGGTAGCTGTACGGGAACGTGCGGCTGGATCACCTCCTTTTCCAGGGAAGCTGATGCCGAAGGGCGTCGAGATTCTCAGGTTAGACGGTCAAGACGGTGTTGACTGTACCCCGGTTTGTCAACGGGTTTCTCTGCCACTATTTAGTTGTTAAAGGCCGGAGTGGTCGCCATTCGACCGAAGGAAGGCAGGGGCGATTAGCTCAGTTGGTTAGAGCATCCCTCTGATAAGGGGAAGGTCTCTGGTTCGAGTCCAGAATCGCCCATGAATCGGAGGGGACTTAGCTCAGCTGGGAGAGCGCCTGCTTTGCAAGCAAGAGGTCACGGGTTCGAATCCCGTAGTCTCCATAAAAAGAAGAGAGATTAGAGATTAGAGATTAGAGATTGGAGATTAGAGATGAATCGCCGGCCTGGTCTCAAGAGAGAAGGGAGATTGGAGATTGGAGATTGGGGATTAACTGCGCGGGAGTTAGTCGCCAGCCTCCAACCCCTGATGGAGAGAATGAGATTAGAGAGTGGAGACTAGAGATTAGCCTGGTGAGGTTAATAAATAGTCTCCAACCCCTGATTGAGAAAGGAGACAAGGGAGAGTGGATTAAGAGGAACCGCAAGGCGACTCGATAATCTCCAATCTCGAATCTCCAATCTCTAGTGGAGTTGGGTCGGCACGTTAACAACTGAATAGGACGAAAAGAGCAATTGAGGTTCTGGCGGCGCGGGAACGCGCTGACCGGAACAGAAAGTTCTTCTGCGTAAGGTAGCAAAAGAGCCGGGCGGCAACGCCTGGCGAAGTGTGAAAGACGCGGGAACTTCAATTTCTCCACATCATGTGATAAGCTACAAAGAGTGCACGGTGGATGCCTTGGCGCTAAATGCCGAAGAAGGACGCGCATCACTGCGATAAGCCTCGGGGAGTTGTGATGGAACGTTACACCCGGGGGTGTCCGAATGGGGAAACCCCCTCAGCGCTGAACTGAGGACGGCGCGATGAATCAAATAGTCGCGCACGAGGGAACCATGGGAACTGAAACATCTAAGTACCATGAGGAAAAGAGAGTATTCCGAAAGTAGTGGCGAGCGAAATCGGAACAGCCCAAACCAGGCGGCTTGCCGACTGGGGTTGTAGGACTCCACAAAGTCGAACTGTGAACCTAGTCGAATCGTTCAGGAAAGCCGAACCAGAGAGAGTGATAGTCTCGTAGACGAAAGGGGAGCAGCGACGGAGTATCCTGAGTAATACCTGGCACGCTAATCAGGTATGAAACCGCGGAGCCCATTCCGCAAGGCTAAATACATCTAGCGACCGATAGTGAACTAGTACCGTGAGGGAAAGGTGAGAAGCACCCCGATGAGGGGAGTAGCAGTACCTGAAACCGTGCACTTACAAGCAGTCGAAGGACAATACCCGCAAGGGGAAGTCTGACGGCGTGCCTCTTGGAGAATGAATCGGCGAGTTAATGTATGTCGCAAGGTTAAGGCAGAGACAGCCGCAGCCGCAGGGAAACCGAGTCTGATAAGGGCGTTGGCCAGCGCGAGCTGGCCGTAAGTGGCATGCATTAGACCCGAAACCAGGTGAGCTACCCATGGCCAGAGTGAAACGAGAGTAACATCTCGTGGAGGCTCGAACTCTTTAGGGCTGCAAAACTATGAGATGAGCTGTGGGTAGAGGTGATATGCCAATCGAACCTGGAGATAGCTGGTTCTCCCCGAAATAACTTTAGGGTTAGCCTTGTACCGTTTAGTGGCGGAGGTAGAGCACTGAATGGGCTAGGGGGCGTAAGCCTACCAAACCCAATCAAACTCCGAATGCCGCCACTCGAGAGGGCAGGAGTCGGGCTACGTGTTATGAGATTCGTGGCCGAAAGGGAAACAACCCAGCCCGCCGTCTAAGGTCCTGAAATGTGTGCTGAGTGGGAAACGATGTGAAACTGTACAGACAGCCAGGAGGTTGGCTTAGAAGCAGCCATCCTTTAAACAGTGCGTAATAGCTGACTGGTCGAACGGTTTTGCGCGGAAAATATAACGGGGCTAAGCACACTGCCGAAGACACGGGTACTACGCGAGTAGTGCAGTAGGGGAGCGTTGCGGGAGCATCGAAGCCGTACCGGAAGGAGCGGTGGAGCGACCGCAAGTGAGAATGCCGATATGAGTAGCGAAAATCATGTGAGAACCATGATCGCCGTATGCCTAAGGTTTCCGATGCAAGGTCAGTCCACATCGGGTTAGTCGGGCCTAAGCCGAGGCTGAGAAGCGTAGGTAATGGACAATCGGTCAACATTCCGATACCAGGGCGCAGGAGCGAAGGAGAGACACAGCAGGGTAGGTGAGCCGGAGCGTTGGTAGATCCGGTGCGAACGACGTAGGGAGATGAGGATTGCCGGCAAAACCGCAGTCTGATCCAGAAATCGAAGCGGGCCCCCAAACCTAAGTCACCGAGCCAAGCTGTCAAGAAAATCTTCTAAGCGATGAGAGCGTCCTGCCCGTACCGCAAACCGACACTGGTAGGCGAGGAGAGCATCCTCAGGCGAACGAGAGAACCTTCGTTAAGGAATTAGGCAAAATATACCCGTAACTTAGGGAGAAGGGTAGCCTGTGTCCCGTCGGGCGTTAGTTTGACGGGATGTGGGTCGCAGATGAGAGGCTCTAGCGACTGGTTAACTAAACCACAGGTCTCTGCGAAGTCGTAAGACGACGTATAGGGGCTGACACCTGCCCAGTGCTGGAAGGTTAAAGGGAGAGGTTAGGCCGCCGCAAGGCGCGCCGAAGCTTTGAACTGAAGCCCCAGTGAACGGCGGCGGTAACTATAACCGTCCTAAGGTAGCGAAATTCCTTGTCAGGTAAGTTCTGACCCGCACGAATGGTGTAACGACTGGAGCGCTGTCTCAACGAGGGACTCGGCGAAATTGAAGTAGTGGTGAAGATGCCATTTACCCGCACCCGGACAAAAAGACCCCGTGGAGCTTTACTGTACCCTGGCATTGCGCTAGGGCTTTGTCTGTGTAGAATAGGTGGGAGGCCGTGAAACTGGAGCGCCAGCTTCGGCGGAGCCGGCGGTGAAATACCACCCTGATGAAGTCTTGGCCCTAACCGGCATCCATAAGCTGGATACGAGACAGTGCCAGGCGGGCAGTTTGACTGGGGCGGTCGCCTCCTAAAAGGTAACGGAGGCGCCCAAAGGTTCCCTCAGGCTGAATGGAAACCAGCCGTTGAGTGTAAAGGCACAAGGGAGCTTGACTGCAAGACAAACACGTCGAGCAGGGACGAAAGTCGGGCTTAGTGATCCCACGCATCCGAATGGAAGGGGCGTGGCTTAACGGATAAAAGCTACCCCGGGGATAACAGGCTGGTGAGGCCCAAGCGTCCACAGCGACGGCCTCGCTCGGCACCTCGATGTCGGCTCGACGCATCCTGGGGCTGTATAAGGTCCCAAGGGTCGGCCTGTTCGGCCGTTAAAGCGTTACGTGAGCTGGGTTCAAACCGTCGTGAGACAGGTTGGTCTCTATCCGGTGTGGGCGCAGGGGATTTGAGAGGAGCTGTCCTTAGTACGAGAGGACCGGGATGGACGCACCGCTGGTGTGCCAGTTGTTCCGCCAGGAGCATCGCTGGGTAGCTAAGTGCGGCAGGGATAACCGCTGAAAGCATCTAAGTGGGAAACCCGCCTCAAGATAAGATCCCCCCGAAGACCGCCAGAAGACTACTGGTTTGATAGGTGAGAGGTGTAAGTCCAGCAATGGATTCAGCCCACTCATACTAATGGTCGTTCGGCTTAACACATGATGCAGAGAAAGAGAAGTTCTCTGTTGAGGAATGCAGTTGCTCCAGACGTTCTATTCAGTTCTTAGCGCGCCGGCTTTGTCCGGTGCAGTACAGGATTCTTAGGTGATTCGAGCGGCGAGGTCACACCCGGTCCCATCCCGAACCCGGTAGTTAAGCTCGCCAGCGCCGATGGTAGTACGCGGGTGACTGCGTGCAAGAGTAGGTCATCGCCTGAGAATCCTGTACCCCTTTTCCCACACCACCACACAGATATAACCCCTGCACTACAATTATCTGGATCTCGTAATCCATAAATCCAGGAACAGGTTCACGATGAAGCCCAGACTTTTATTCGCGGTGGCCGACCGTCATTTCCACACTATTTTCGCTGATAGCGACCTGAATCGCATCCGCGCTGCGGCGGATGTGGTCGCGGCGCCCGTACCCGATGTTGCCGATCAAGCTTTCCTGATGCGCTATCTGCCGGAGGCGCAGGTTGTCGTGTCATCGTGGGGCACCGCGCGTCTTGACGCTGCGGTAATCGCGGCTGCGCCGCATCTTCAACTGTTGTGCCATGGCGCTGGAACCGTCAAGCCGTACGTATCTGACGCGTTGTGGGAACACGGCGTGCGCGTGACGAGTGCTTCTGCGGCGATTGCGCCGGGGGTGGCCGAATACACCCTCGGATTGATCCTTGCCGCCAGCAAACGCATCCCATGGCTGAGCGAAGGCATTCGCGCCGGAGGTTGGCGCGACAGCCTTGATCGATTCGGCGGCCCCACCGAAATTTACCGTCAGAAGATCGGCGTCATCGGCGCCGGATATGTCGGACGGCTGGTCATCGGCTTATTGCAGCACTTCTCGTGCACCGTATTGTTGTACGATCCCTATTGTTCGGCTGATGAAGCCCGGCGTCTGGGTGTTGAAAAAGTGGATTCACTCGATATGATATTTCGCGAGTGCGATGTCGTGAGCCTGCATGCCCCGGTGACTGACGAAACGAGGGGCATGCTGCGCGGCCATCATTTTGCACTGCTGCGAGAAGGCGCATTATTCATCAACTCCGCTCGCGGCGTGTTGATCAATGAGCCAGAGTTCATCGCCGAACTGAGCAAAGGGCGATTTGTGGCTTGCCTGGATGTCACTGACCCGGTTGAACCGCCGCCGGCAGATCATCCATTCCGCCGGTTGCCCAACGTTCTACTCACACCGCACATCGCCGGCGCAGTGGCGCAGAATCTATTGCGTATCGGTGCGATGGTGGCTGAAGAGGTTGAAGCATTTTCTGGCGGTCAACCTCCGCACTATGAAGTGCGCCGCGAGCAACTGGATCGTATTGCCTGACGAACCTGCCTAGCTTACGTGCTGCTGTGTTAACAGACAAGGCGGCAATCGTCAGAATTCATTGGCTGCCGAAGTTAAAGACCAGTCATTCTGGCTGGTCAGGTTCTGCATCGTTGCCCGCGCTCTCCGGCTCGCTCAACAGCACACCTGTTGATGGGATATATCGTTCAAGCGACAGAATCACGCTGCTATCGCCGGCGCCGCCGCGCGTCTGATCGATTTTCTGACGAGGTGATTTCCTTAGTTCCTTATGCCAGCGAACCAGTTTGCCATATTCCTCATCGCTAAGCTGGTAATGCTCGCGGTGTGACATGATATGTTCGGCAAGCAGTTTCAACACATCAACACGCAAGCCACCGGCGTGGTCGAAGCGACGCCAAACCGAATAGCGCTCTAATTCGCGTATAAAAGCCTGAGCCGCCTGGGTGTGGTTAATGCTGGTCTTCAGGAAGAGCGTCGGAGTGCGTCCTGCGCGACGCGCCACGGCCCACTCAACACCAACCGGCGCCCGCACATCGCCGCCCAGCACCAGCAGATGCACATCGGCAGTGGCTACAGACTCCAGGTCGGGCTCTGCTGCCGTGAGCGGTGTCTCAACGATGCGCCATGCCAGTGTCGTTGGTATCTCTGTGATGGCGCGATTCAGTACTTCGCGTTCGAATTCAAGATCGCCGGCGGCCGAAATGTAGATGAGAAGAACATCAGCCATACTCTAGCTCCCGAGCCAGCCTGCCAGACAACACTTCGCCAGGTTAACCGCCGCTGATGGCCGGCACGAAGTGGACTTCGCTGTCAGCATTGACGCGTTCGCGCATACCGTGTTGGCTCCGTAGGCCGTCCACGACGACCGCGATATTTGGCCGGATGCGCTCCTGGTCGCACAGACGATCCCTCATACCTGGAAAACGTTCATCCAGGGAGTCGATTACCTCGCGTATAGTCTGACCGGGCACATCCAGTTCGGATATACCGCCGGTCAGGTCACGCAACAGCGAGGGTATCCAGACGCTGGCCATCGATCACTTCTGCGCCCACATGGCTTCGAGCACTCTTCGCGGCGACATCGGCAAAACTTCCATGCGCACGCCGATTGCGTTGTGGATGGCATTGGCTATTGCGCCGGCCGGCGGCACAATCGGAACCTCGCCAACGCCGCGCACGCCAAATGGGTGCGTCGGATTGGGAGTCTCAACCATGATGGCATCGATCATGGGCAGGTCGAGCGCCGTTGGAATGCGATAGTCCAGCATGCTTCCGTTCAGCAGATGCCCCTGTTGATCGTAGACGTACTCTTCATTCAAAGCCCATCCAATACCCTGCGCCGCGCCGCCCTGCATCTGGCCTTCCACATACGCCGGGTGAATCGCCGTGCCGACATCCTGTATCGCCGTGTAACGAAGTATTTGGACTTTGCCGGTTCCTGTGTCCACTTCTACATCAACAATGTGTGTGGCCAGCGCCACGCCATCGCCATTCGGGCTGATGCTGACACTGGCAACGATATTGCCATTACCATCGCCTAAGCTGCGCGCCAGTTCCTTAAAGCTGAGTCTCCTGTCGCGTGCGCTGATCACGCCATTGTCGAACTGGACAGTGGAGATGTCCACGTCCCAGAACTCGGCCGCGCGCTCGCGCATCAGGTCAATGATCCTTAGTCCCGCCTTGTAAACAGCTATACCGGTTGCATAGGTTGTTCGACTGCCGGCAGTTACATCGTTGTAACCGACCGAATCCGTATCAACGACCAACGGTTTGATGTCGCTTGCCTGTAATCCAAGCGTTTCCGCCAACTGCATCGCCATGGCAACGCGAGAACCACCGATATCCGTCGATCCCTCGATCAGGGTTACGGCGCCATCGTTATTCACTACAACGGAGACACTCGATGTTCCGCCCGGCCAGTTGCCCCACCAGCCCGACGCCACTCCTCTACCCACCTTGCGTCCGGGCGAGCTTGGCGCGGGCAAAGGCGATTGGTAATGAGCCGACGCCTGTGCCTTTTCCACAGTTTCCAGATAGCCTATACGCCTGACAAGCGGTCCATCCACACGGCGATCTCCCTCTTTAGCGCCATTGATATGACGAATCTGAAGCGGGTCAATTCCAAGTCTAGATGCGAGTTCATCGATTACAGACTCAGACGCAAAGGCTGCATTGGTGCCGCCTGGCGCGCGATATGCCGCTGCGCGCGGGGTGTTTGTCACGACATCGTAGCCGTCAACCTGGACATTCTCAAGATTGTAGGGGTTGAAAATGACGGCCATGGCGGCCCCGACGGGTGATCCAGGATATGCGCCGGCAGCGTATGTCAGCGAGGCTTGCGCAGCGGTAATTCTGCCCTTCTTATCGGCGCCCATTTTCACCTTGATCACGGAACCCGAAGTTGGACCGGTTCCTGCCAGCACATCCCAGCGGGTCATGGTGAGTTGAACCGGGCGATTGCCGCTCTTTTGAGACAGAAGCGCTGCCACAGGCTCGAGATAAATCACGGTCTTACCGCCGAATCCGCCGCCAATTTCCATCGGAACCACTTTGATTCGCGATACAGGTAGCTGCAGAACTTCTGCTGCTTGCCGGCGAGCATCATGTGCGCCCTGTGTGCTTGTCCATATCGTGATCAGGCCGTCGGTTCCCCAGATAGCGGTAGCGCTATGCGGTTCGATATACCCTTGATGCACTGTACTGGTTATGAACTCGCGCTCTACAATGGCCGTTGCCTCCGCGAACCCGCGTTCCAGATCGCCGCGCAGAAATTGGTCGTGGCTGGCGATGTTGGTCATGGCTTCACCTTTTGCCCCCAATTCGCTGGTGCGCAATTCCTCCAGCAGGATAGGCGCATCGGGTTGGACGGCCTGTTGGACGGTTGTCACCACTGGCAGCAGTTCATACTCCACCTGTATCAGACTGATTGCTTCTTCAGCGATGCTCATGCTGGTGGCGGCAACAGCGGCAACTGCGTGGCCGTGATAAAGGACTTTATCATTTGCCAGGATATTATTGCTGAGATAACGCCAGTTCACGGCGCCTTCACCTACACGACTTACGACACTCTCAAGCGATGGCAGGTCGGTCGTTGTGACTATGGCTTTCACGCCAGGCAGCGCCAGCGCACGGCTGGTATCGATTGATAATATGCGCGCGTGTGCATGCGGACTGCGCAATACTTTCCCATAGAGCATGTCATTCAGGCGGATATCGGCTCCGTATAAAGCGCGACCGGTGACTTTATCATAGCCATCATGCCGGATCGGACGCGTGCCAATCACGTCGTATTGTTTACCCGTCTGCGGCGTATCAGCCACAACGGATTGCTCCAGTTCTATCGTAGTCATTTCTACCTCGCCTCCACACTCATCACGTCTGCTGCATCGAGTACCGCGCGCACGATCTTGTCGTATCCGGTGCAACGGCAGAGATTCCCGGCCAACCAGTGCCGCACCTCATGCTCAGAGGGGTGGGGATTCTGATCCAGCAGCGCCTTGGCGGAAACGATGAAGCCGGGCGTGCATATCCCGCACTGTAACGCGGCATGCTCAAGGAACTTCTGCTGCAAAGGATGTAGGCCCTTAGGTGGCGCGATCCCTTCGATCGTCGTGACCGTATGCCCCTGGACCTCCACCGCCAGGACCAGACAGGAGTTCACGAGGACGCCGTCGAGGATGACGTTGCACGCGCCGCAGTTGCCGTTATTGCAGCCTTCTTTTGTGCCGGTCAGTCGCAAGACGTCGCGCAGGACTTCCAGCAGGCTTTGCCTGGATTCGCATAGAAATTCAACCGGTTCTCCGTTGATTGTCGCCTGTACAATCTGTTTCTGTGACATTGTTTTATCTCCGGGTCTGAGCGCGTTCAATGGCTTTCGCGAGTGCGCGGCGTGTTAAGACAGCGGACAAATGCGTGCGCTGAGCTGCGCTGCCACGCATGTCCGTAATAGGCGTTGCAGCCGTTTGCGCGATGCGAGCCGCCTCTTCTATCGCTTCAGGCGACGGCTGACGTCCCGCTAATGCCTGTCCGGCTGCGGGTACGAACAGTGGTCTGGGAGCGACTGCACCAAGCGCAATGCGGGCGGACAGGATGGTTTTACCGCCGTCATCCAGGATGACGGACGCGCCTGCGCCGACGACGGCAATGTCCATTTCATTGCGCGGGGTGAAACGCAGATATGCGGCGCCGGAATTCGGCAGTGGAGGCGGGAGGTGCAGCGAGACCAGCAACTCGCCACGCTGCAGCACCGTACGGCCCGGCGCCGTGCAGAAGTCCTCAACCGGTACCTCCCTGCGCCCAGCCGAGCCGGCGATGACGCAGATGGCCCGCAGAACAATCAACGCGGGTATTGAATCAGCGGCGGGGGAGGCGTTGCACAGGTTGCCTCCCAGTGTGGCGCGGCCCTGTATCTGCACGCCGCCGATCAAGGCTGCCGCGTCGATCAGTCCAGGGTAAACGGCGCAGATCGCTGGATCGCCATACAGCCGATAGCACGGCACTGCCGCCCCAATATCAAGACCTTTACGCGGATCATAAGAAAGCTGGTTCACCTCGGGGATATGTTTGATATCCACGACTGTTGAGACTCTGCGACGTCCTTCGCGCATCTGCACGAGCAGGTCTGTGCCGCCGCTCAGTATGCGAGCTTGATCGCCTTCTTTGGCGAGAATCGTGACGGCTTCTTCGATTGTTGCGGAAGGTATGTACTCGAACGCTTGCATTGGTTGCCCCTCACGTGTTGCGAGTGAATAGACGAAAAGGTGTCTCTCAACATCTTGACGGTCATCAATATAACATACTGGACATGCGGGGCAATCTTTTAATCAGGTCTATTTACGCCATCCACTGCCGCCCGCTACCCTATGAGCCATCCACCTCCAAACACGATGATTCTGCTGTAATCCGTATCTGCATCCCGGAGCTTTTTCGGATAGAATTGATCCGCTATGCCAACTACATCAGATTTACGAAGAGGGATGCTCATCCGCTACAACGGGCAGATATTCCGGGTGGTGGAATATCAACACATTGCGCCCGGCAACTGGCGCGCGATGGTGCGGATGAAGCTCAAGAATTTCGAGACGGGCAAGGTGATCGAGGACCGCGTGCGCGCCGGCTCCGATATCGAGGTGATCACCACTGAAACGCGCGAAGCCACTTATCTCTACAAAGACGCCAACAACTATTACTTCATGGACAACACGGATTACGAGCAGATCATGCTGCCCGCCGATATCGTGGGCGATGAGATGATCTGGGTCAAAGAGAACGACAACGTAACGTTACTCGTCCAGGACACCGGCAAAATACTGGATGTTGAGGTGCCCACCTTTGTCACGCTGAAAGTCGTTCAGGCGGACAACGTTGTGCGCGGCGATACCGCCAACAACGTATCAAAGAACGTGACGCTGGAAACCGGCGCAATGGTACAGGCCCCTGCCTTTATCAAAGAAGGCGATACGCTGAAAATCGATACGCGCACCGGCCAGTATCTGGAGCGCGCCTAACCTCATTGCAGATACTGATCCGTACCAGCAGTGCTGGCGCGGATTAGTTTCCACCGTTCAGCGCTGTTTGAACCATTCGAGTGTTTCGTGAACGGCTTCCTCATGCGGTGTGTAGGCAAAGTCTGGGAACGCACGCGCAAACTTGCCGCCGTCCATGACCAGGGGATTTTCAAATTCGTATAACACTTCCAGCATGGCGCGGGCAGGGGGATAAACAAGACCGAGAATCTGGAATGTACCGCGCCCACGCACCGCCATGTCCGGCGTAACGTCGGCAGCGTCATATACCATCGAGATAAACTCCCGCCCCGTGAGCGCCCCAGCGCCAGGCACATGCCATACCTGACCGGCCGCGCTTTCATCCGATGCCAGCACGAAGCATGCAGTCGCCGCATCGTCGGTATAGATCAAGTCATAAGGCATTTCCAGACTGCCATACCACCATGCTTTGCGCTTGTGCAGGGCAGAGTCAAAGATCACGGCGATGAAGCCCTCAAGCACCGTTGGCCCATAAAAAGCGGCCAGGCGCGGCAAAACAACCTGCACATCGCCGGCCTGGTGCGCCTCAAGCAGCTTCTTCTCCATGCGGATGCGCATTTTGCCGCGCTGACTGCCCGCACCCAGAGGATGATCCTCCGTGACCGGCACATGCTGCAAAGGCCCATAGGGATGGATGTTGGTGGGAAAAACCAGGCGCGCATGGTTGTCGCGCGCCGTGACCAGCAGGTTGGCGGTGACCACATCCCATTGCTGAGCCGGCACGTAAACGCAGTTATAGATGACGGCGGCATCCTTACAGGCTGCCTGCAGGCTGAGCAACTCATTCGCGTCGGCAGCGATGGTTTCTACATCATCCGGCAGCAACTCCCTGGCTCGTTCGAGATTACGGACAACGGCGCGCACGGGAATCTGTTCGGCAATCAGGCGCAACGTCAGCGCCTGCCCCAGGGCGCCTGTTGCGCCCAGTACAACGTGTGTTTCATTCATAGTTACAGGCTACATTCTAAGGCATGAAAAACAAAAACGGTGAAGGCTATTGATCAAGCCTTCGCCTTTTTGAATGTTGCAGGCGGATATGCTGACTCAGGCAGACAGGATAAAGTCCAACAGAAGGGCTCCGCCGGTCAGGATGAGCAGTACCGACCAGAACAGTCCGTAAATCGGAGAGAATGGTCAGTGATTGAGCGATCTGAGCAGTGACAGGCTTTCCTCAACTTCGCTGCGCGGCAGGTTGCCGGCTTCCAGTTCCTCAGCGCTCCGGCCCAACAACCACTCATAAAACTGGATGCCTTCATTGATTACCTCTTTGTTCTGGTCGCTGTCTTCGATGACTTCATGCAGCAGATCCTCCGCCCGTGCATACTGACCGATGTCCTCATAATGATGGAACAGATCGAATTTCAGATCCTGCGGCAGTTCATAATCATCCATCTGGTCGAGTACTGCCTCTATGTCGTATAAGGCATACTGCTCCGGCGTGAGTGGATTTTCACGCGCGATAGCCAGGAATACCTTCAGCGAGCGCAGCATGCGCTGGTAGTGTTCGATCATATCGCCCTTGTTGCCATAATTAATGGCGTCTTCACGCAATAAGATTGCCAGTGAGAAGCCTTTGGACAATTCAAGGTATTCCCCCGATCTGAGTTTGTCGAACAGAAATTCAGTGGGCAGCAGGCTGATCAGCCGCGGCTCCAAGCCGAACAGCTCCCGATAGCTATCCTCGATTTCATCGGCGGCGCCCTGCTCATCGCCATCTTCCCGCAACTTGATCAACCTGGCGACAAGTCCGGACAGCATTTCAATCTGCGCCAGGATATAGTCTTTACTCAACATGTGCTTATTCTCTCCGATTTGCGGCTGGACCTTCTTGTTGTATAGTCGGTGAAGCGTGCACAATTGTAGTCCGCGGCGGACGCACTGGATTTCTGCATCTTTACCATCGCGCCCGCGCGTATTCTTACGCTGCATGAGATGGCCGAAATGCTCGGCGCCGCCACCGGTTGGAATACACCCAGATACGGATATCCTGAGGCATGGCAAGCGCCGGCTGTATCTGATGCGCGTGGTTAATCTGCGCGAAGGACCAGGCGCGGCGGATGACAGCCCGCAGGCGCGGTTCTTTGACGAGTTTATCCGCAGCGGGTAATGGGCAGACACATAGCTGGATCATCATCTGGATAGGCCAGTCCAAGGAGGTCATTTATGAAACAGTTGACAAAACGCGAGCGGGTCATGCGCACGATGCGTTTCCAGGATACCGATCGCGTTCCGGTATATGACATTCTCCAGAATAACGCCGTCATCGAGTATTACGCCGGACAGCCGCTCACCGTGGAGAAGGGCGACCTTGTAAAAGGCCGCGCGATCGGGCGCGTGCTGGACATGACACGGATGCCGGAAGGACCGCAACAATCGCGCACGGAGCGCGACGAAAACGACCTGTTGATCCAGTACGAGCCTTGGACCTCGTGGATCATTGAGCGACCATTCCGCGATTGGCCGGAGTTCATCGAGTGGGTGAAGCGGGATATCCAGCGCAATCATCAGTTGAGCTACGATCGCGCATTTGCGGTGCGGTTCCACCGTCGCATTCGCGACTACCAGGAAATCTTTGCGCAGGCGGATCCAACCGGTCGTCACGACCCGACCGTTATGATCGTCGAAAGCGGCGTCGGCCTGACCGAGCCCTACTGGATGGCAGGTTTCGAATACTTCTCCTATCTGCTGGCCGACGCGCCCGACCTGCTGGATGAGTGGCTGGAGTCCCGCAACCAGGCCGAGTTGCGCCGGGTAGTGGCAATTGCCGATCCGGATGTGATCCCGCTGGCGCTGACCTATGACGACATCGCCTACAAGACGGCGTTGTTATTCTCGCCGACATGGCTGCGGCGCTTCTGGCTGCCCAGGCTCAAACGCTTGATCGAGGCATGGCATCTTCGCGATACATTGTGCATCTATCACTCAGATGGCAATCTCTGGCAGATTACCGATGACCTGGTAGGCGCCGGCATAGACGGTTTGAACCCGCTGGAGGTGATGGCTGGCATGACCGTTGAGGCGGTGCGCGCGCGCTACCCGCACCTCGTGCTGACGGGGGGTATCGACGTCAGCGATCTACTGGTGTATGGAACACCTGATGACGTCCGCGCCGCCTGTCGGGCCGCAATCGCCGCCACCGGAGGGCGCGGCTACTTCATCGGTTCCAGCACGGAGCTCCACTGGGATGTCAACCTTGAGAATGCAATAGCGATGTTTGAAACCGCATGGCAAACGAATTAGCGCTAATGACACAGCCGTTACCTCCATTCAAGCTCGAACGGTATTTCGCGCAGTATGAGTTCAAAGCGAAGTACCTGCTCAGCGCGTCCGATTGTGAAGCGCTGACCCTGCACGAACTGCTGGCTCATGCTGATCCCGACAGCTTGTCGCGCTGGAATAACCTGGCGTTGGGATATACCGAGTCGCAGGGATTGCCCGCATTGCGCGAGGAAGTGGCCTTGCTCTATCCCGGGCTGTCTGCTGATGACGTGTTGATTGTGACGCCGGAGGAAGGCATTTACATCGCGATGATGACGCTGTTAAAGCCCGGCGACCACGTCATCGCCATATCGCCGGCATACCAGTCCCTATACGAGATTGCTCGCTCGCGCGGGTGCGACGTCACGCCGTGGCGTGTCCGCGCAGATCCCCAGGGGTGGCACGTCGATCTGGATGAACTGGCGCATGCCATAAACGACCGCACACGCTTGCTGGTGATTAACTTTCCGCATAACCCCACCGGTTACCTGCCGGCGCATTCCGAGTGGCAGGCCGTCATCGATCTGGCGGCGCAACACAACCTGGTCGTTTTCTCTGATGAGATGTACAGATACCTGGAATATGACCCGGCGCTGCGATTGCCGCCAGCGTGCTCTATGTATGAACGCGGCATCTCATTGTCAGGTTTGTCGAAATCATTCGCCCTGCCCGGCTTGCGCATCGGCTGGTTGGCGGCGCAAGATCGTAAACTGATGGAGCGCTGGCTGGAATACAAGGACTACACCACCATCTGCAGCAGCGCCCCCAGCGAGGTGCTGGCGTTGATCGCGCTGCGGAACCGTGAGTGGCTGGTAGAGCGGAACCTCACGATAATAAAAGACAACCTGGCTGAGGCGGAACGCTTTTTCGGCGAATATGCAGCATGGTTTACCTGGCGGCGGCCGACGGCCGGTTCTGTGGCATTTGTGCAGTGGAAGGGCTTGCTGCCGGTTGAACAGCTCTGTCGTGAAATGCTGGAATGGTATGGTGTAATGATTGTGCCGGCCACTGTTTTCGATATGGATGGGCCTTATTTCCGGTTGGGGCTGGGCCGGCGCAATTTCACGGAAGCTATCGGACAAGTGCGAGCCTATCTGCGCGCAGCCGGCGCTGAATCACACATGTTGGCAACGGGAGGTTTATAAACTCGACATGCGGTTGTACTTTATTCGCCACGGGCAGTCATCGAACAACGCGCTGTGGGACAGCACCGGCTCAAGCCAGGGGCGCAGCCATGACCCGGTTTTGTCGGAGATCGGATATCGGCAGGCTGCTTGTCTGGCTGAATTCCTGAATAAGAGCGATCCTGGCGCCAGCGCCGCCGGCCGCGACCTGCAAAACGCCACCGGGTTTGGCATCACGCACCTGTATTGCAGCCTGATGGTGCGCACTGTAGCCACGGGGACTCTGGTGTCAGAGACACTTGGGCTGCCATTGCACGCCTGGCCTGACTTGCATGAGGTGGGCGGCATCTATCTCGACGACGGGACCAGCGGCGAGCGGTCAGGTCTCCCGGGATTCAATCGCGCGGATTTTGCAGCAATGTATCCCGGCCTGGTTTTACCGGATTCACTGGGCGATTCAGGCTGGTGGAATCGCCCGTTTGAGACGCGCGATGAAGCGCTGATCCGCGCCCAGCGCTTCAAGGACGGCCTGCTGGAGAAGCACGGTCATACATCCGATTGTGTGGCGGTGATCAGTCATGGTGATTTCTACAACATGTTCCTGGCGATACTGTTGAAAGTGCCGACGCCGCCTCAAGTGTGGTTTTCGATGAACAATGTGGGAATCACACGTTTCAATTTCGACGATGAAGTTTCAATCTCATACATGAACCGGGTCGACTTTCTACCGCGTGACCTGGTAACCTGAGTCAAGGAGACATATGCCTTCCACACGGTTTTACCTGCCTGAGAATCCGGATTACACCATCCTGGACAGCCTGCACGATTCGGTGCGTTTCGCACGCCATTGTCTGATTGGCTACAACGGCCGCCTTAGCCAGGTCGCGACATTCGTCGATCCTGACGGCGCGCCGATGGTGTGGCATGACTTTGGGGTGCTGGAGGGTCCGGGCTGGGCGTCGAATGCGATCGGCGGCGCACAGAACCTATACCAGTATGGTCACATGATGGGACAGCCGGATGTGCAACGTGAAGCTCTGGCTGTGCTGGATCACGTCCTGGAGGATGGTTTCGTTGACTGGGACAGCGGTTTTATCAAAGGTTATCGCCACATCCCCACCGACCGGCTCTGCCTGAACTACAAATCAAACGATGACTGGTTCTGCGCCGGGAGTATGGCGCGCATGGGCGACCAACTGCTGCGTTTCAGCGCCATGCTCGGTTCAGATAGCCGGGTCGCCAGAATGCAGCGCGCCGCGCTCCAGTGCGGGCAGTGGATTGCCGCGCACGTCCAGATGGCGCCCAATGGGTGGGTGCCGCGCCGTTCATATCCTGACGGCAGCCCTTATCAACTGAACCCCGAAGGCGGAGATGACATCCTGTTCGATTGCAGCGCAGATGGATTGTATGTGCTGGATCTGTGGGGATCATTAGGTGCAGCCGGGTTAGCCGATTACCGGGCGCGCTTGCGCGATCTGGCCGCGCTGGTGATGGCTCAAGGCGGAATCTTCGGCAGTATCAACCATGATACGTATGACCGGCATGAGAGCGTGGCCTATGCCACAGCTTTCCGCACGTTCCGCCGTCTGGCCGCCGTGCTGGAGGATGGCGCGTTGCGGACGTTTGCCTACGATGTGGCATTGAAAGACCTGCGCCAGTTCGAGATGAAGGAAGACCGCAACGGCGTCGCCACACAGGGATTGCTGTGGATGGAGCGCAGTTGGGATACCGCCTATTTGTGGGAGAATGCCGAGGCCGCCCACGCCTACCTGGAAGCCTGCCAGGATACCGGCGTTAAGCGCTATCTGCGCAAAGCGCTTACGCTGCTGCGCGGCATTGCCAGACACCATCACGGCGAATACGGGTTCCTGACCGAAGGCGTGGACTGGAACAACCATGTCGGCTCGCAACACCATTTCGACGGCGCCGAGTATGGTGATATCCAGTATACAGAGCCGCTTTTGAACAACCTGCACCACGCAGAGCCGGCTCTGGCCTATCTGGCAATGACATTGCAGGCGGAATAAGTCAACTGGCTTAACGTCTTACACCGGAATTGCTGCGGCGTGCACCGCACGCGCGGCGTTTGAGGACAGGAACACGATCACATCCGCTATCGCGGCGGGAGCGACCCATTTCGCAAAATTGGCTTTTGGCATGGCTGCGCGGTTCTGCGGCGTATCGATAACGCCCGGCAAGACGCAATTGACGTTGATGCCGGCATCGCGCAGCTCTGCGGATATGCTCTCCGTCAGGCGCACGATCGCGCTCTTCGAGGCGCTGTAGGCCGACGACTCCGCTGAACCGCTCAGTGCTGCACGCGATGACACATTGATGATTTTCCCTGACTTGCGCGCCAGCATATGCGGAATAACGGCGCGGCAGGTTATGAATACACTGCGGGCATTCAGGTTGAACATCGTATCCCAGGTGTCCAGGGATGTCTCATGTACCGGTTTACCGCCTCTGTATCCGCCGATGGCGTTGACGAGAATATCGATCTGACCGAAGCGCGTCATCGTCTCAGCGACCATGCGATTAACCATGTCCTCGCGACTCACATCAACCCCTTCCGCCAGGTAGTAGCGTTTTTGATCCTGCATAGTGGGGAAAAAGGCATGCAGCCGGCTGGACTGATGATCGACGAGGACGATCTTCGCTCCCGTGGCATCAAATGCAGCGGCAACGGCGCTGCCGAGGTTGCCCGCAGCCCCGGTGACGATAACGACTTGATTGGTTAAATCGACCATAGTGATGACGCATTGTACATGGTGATGCCGGTGGTTTAATTGAACTACACGAGATTGCGAAATCATGACGAACGCACTTGAACACTTCTCACCTTATGTTCGCGCGTGGTTCACAACGAGTTTTGGCGAACCGACTCCGCCGCAGCGCGAAGGCTGGCCGCCGATCCAGCGCGGCGAGCATACCCTCATACTGGCGCCGACAGGATCAGGCAAGACGCTGGCTGCTTTCCTGTGGGGGATCGATGAGATCTACCGCGAGCTGGCTGAAAACGAAGTGGGTGTTGAAGACGGTGTGCGCCTGCTGTATATCTCGCCGCTCAAAGCGCTCAACAATGACGTTGAACGCAACTTACGCGTTCCGCTGGAAGGCATCCACTCGACCGCGCACCATATGGGGCGCAAGCTGCCGATGTTGCGCGTCGCAGTGCGCACCGGCGATACACCCACCAGCGCGCGCGTCAATATGGCGCGCACTCCGCCGCATATTCTGATCACGACGCCTGAATCGCTCTATCTGATATTAACCAGCCCGCGCGCCAGAGAGATGTTCCGCAGCGTGCGCAGTGTGATCGTCGATGAGATTCATACGTTATGCGGCAACAAACGCGGCGTGCATCTGGCGCTCAGCCTGGAACGTCTGGAGCATCTGGCAGGGCGCCCGCTCCAGCGTATCGGGCTGTCCGCGACGCAGAAACCGCTGGAAGAGGTGGCGCGCTTTCTGGGCGGGCAAATCCATCGCGCCACTGGCGGAGTCGAACTCGCGGACCAAGACCAACTGCAGGAACGCGAAACGGTTGCCGGTATGACGCCCAGACCCGTGACGATTGTGAACACAGGCTATAAGAAACCGCTGGACCTGCAGGTGGTTACCGTCGTCAAAGATTTCCAGGATCTGCCGGCGGATGCGATCTGGCCGTCGATCATCCCGCGCGTCCTGCAGGATGTATTGAGACATCAGAGCACGCTGGTTTTCTGTAACAATCGCAGGCTGGCGGAACGCACCGCGGACCGCCTGAACGCTCAAATCGAGGCGGAGCGTTCGGAGGAAATCCCGCCGGGCAGCACCGAAGCGCTTGCGCCGGGCGGCATCAGCCGCGACAAAGGCATGTTTGCGATCGGCGCCAGCGGCCCGATCCGCGCCCATCATGGCAGCATGTCCAAAGAGGCGCGCCGCGATATGGAGGAACAGCTAAAGGCCGGCCGGTTGCCTGCGCTGGTCGGCACCAGTTCCCTGGAACTTGGCATCGATATCGGGGCGGTCGACATGGTCGTTCAGTTGCAATCGCCCAAGAGCGTGTCACAGGGCTTGCAGCGGGTGGGGCGCTCCGGCCACCTGGTGGGTCAGCAGAGCGTGGGGCGCATCTACACCACATTCCGAGAAGACCTGGCCGAAGCCGCAGCTATTGCGCGTGGCATGCTGGACGGGGATGTGGAGCCGACTTACACGCCGCGCAATCCGCTGGATGTTCTGGCGCAGCAGATTGTCGCAGCGGTGTCCGTCGAAGATTGGCGGGTCTCCGACCTGTTTAATATGGTCAGGCAGGCCTATCCGTACGAAGACCTCTCAGAAAGCAGTTACCGCCTGGTGCTGGATATGCTGTCCGGCAAGTATGATGCGGCGACGGCAGTGCCGCGCCAGTCCGATGACTTCGCCGAAGCACGGCAAGCCAGACCGCCCAGCCTGCGCGCGCGAATTTCCTGGGATCGCGTCAACGGCCGCCTGACCGCGCTGCCCGGTTCGCGTTTCGTTGCGATGAGCAATGCCGGCACGATACCCGATACCGGCGCCTACGGCGTATACCTGGCGGACGGGCAGACAAAAGTCGGCGAGCTGGACGAGGAGTTTATCTTTGAAACGCGCGCCGGCGACGTGTTCCTGCTGGGCAGCCACGTCTGGCGCGTGCTCGACATCGCGAATGACCGCATCGTCGTCGGCGACGCAGCGGGTGCGGTGCCGCGCATGCCATTCTGGAATGGCGACTATCCCTGGCGCCCCTACGAGCTGGGTGAACGTATCGGGCAATTCCGGCGCGAAGTCGCCGAGAAAATCGCCGCGCTGAAAACCGCACACGCAGCGCCAGCGGAAGAGGGGCAGACGCCGCTGGAATGGCCCGAACTGTCTGCATGGTTACAGCGCGAGTATGCGCTGGATGAAAACTCCGCCCGCAACCTGATATCGTATGTCAGCGGCCAACTCGACGCCGTAGGTGTCATGTCCAGCGATACCAGCATCGTCGTCGAGACATTCCAGGATGCCGTCGGCGAACCCCGCATGGTGATCCACACGCCGTTCGGCGGGCGCGTCAATGGCGCATGGGCGCTGGCGCTGAGCGATGCCTTTGGCGAGCGTTTCGGCGTCGAGGTCGAAACGCAGACCAACGACGACGGGATTCTGTTTCACTTCCCGCGCACCAACCGCGAGATGCCTCTCGACATTGTCCAGCAGATGACGCCTGCGGAGGCGCGCGAACGCATTTTGCATCAGTTGCCCGCATCGGAGCTTTTCGGGGCGCACTTCCGCATGAATGCCACACGGGCGCTGCTGTTGCCGAAAGCGCGCGGCGCAAAACGCACGCCCTTCTGGCTGCAGCGTTTGAAGGCGCGCAGCCTGCTGGCCATGGTGCGCCAGTTCCAGGACTTCCCGATTATCGTCGAGACCTATCGTGATTGCCTGCGCGATGTGCTGGATATGCCGCACCTGGAGCAACTGCTCAGCCGCATCCAGACCGGCGAGGTGAGGGTGGTTCCGATAGAGACGATAACGCCCTCGCCGGTTGCGGCTGGCCTGCTGTACAACTTCGTCAAGGTCAACATGTACGAGTGGGATGCGCCCAAAGCGGAACGCCAGTTGCAAGCGCTATCACTCCGGCGCGACCTGATTGAGGACGTGCTGAAAGGCGTCGAGCTGCGCGATCTGTTGAAACCCGAAGCCATCGCCGATGTCACGGCGCGACTTCAACACACAGCGGAAGGCTACCAGGCGCGCGTGGCGGAAGAACTGGCGATCACGCTGCACGAGTTGGGCGATCTCAGCACGGCAGAGGCGCAACTGCGCGTTGTCGACCCTGCCAGCGCGAGTACGTGGCTGGAACAGCTAGCTTCCCAGGGTCGTATCAGGCGCATGACCGTCAACACGCCTGCCAGCCAGGATGTCCGATGGGTGCCGGTGGACTATGCCGGCGACTTTGAATCCCGGAAACCGTGGCAGGGCGAAGTTGCCAACCGGGTGTTGCTGCGCATGTTGAGAACCAATGGGCCTTTGACGCGCGATGATATCCTTGCGCGCTATCCGTTTGATGGCGCATGGCTGAACGAGACGTTGCTGCAACTGGTGACTGCGCGCGAGGTTGTGAAGGGGCGTTTCACCACGGGCGGCGCGGCAGACGAATTTGTCGACCGTCACAACCTCGAACAGATTCACCATCGCACGCTGACACTGTTGCGCAAGGAAATCCAGCCTGTTTCACTGTATGCCTATACTGATTTCATGACGCGCTGGCAACACGTGCATCCGTTGGAACGCCTGCAGGGTCTGGATGGTCTCAGGCGGGTGTTGAATGAGTTGCGCGGGCTGGCCTTGCCCAGCCAGACGTGGGAGCGCGATATCTTCCCGGCGCGGCTGGCGGATTACACCCCAGCGAACCTTGATGCGCTGTGCCAGGCAGGCGAAGTGGTCTGGGTGGGCAGCGGCAAGGACCCCAAACGTGGGCGGTTGCGCTTTGTCGTGCGAGGCGAGGGGCGCCTGTTCCTCGATGAACCCGCCGAACAGCCAATAGATGATAACGATGTGCTGAGCGGCGACGCTCAGGCGATACTCGGCTACCTGAAATCGGAAGGGGCATCGTTTTACGCCGACATTCAGGCTGGGACAGGTCTGCGCGCGGAGCCGATCAACGGCGCGCTGGCGGAGCTGGTGATGGCGGGTCTCGTCACCAACGATACGCTGGATGCACTGCACGCCGTCCTGGAACTGCGCCAGGAGGAGCGCAGGACCGAGACGGATCGTATGCACCAACCGGTCAGTTCGCTGCAGAGTGAGCTTGCGGAACGATTGCACAAGCCGGATGCGCCAACGCAGTCCCTGGGGCGCAGGTTGCGGCCATCGCGGGTCGTCATGCGCGAAGCGCAGAAGCGGGTGACCGAACGCCTGCGTTCGGGCGGTGCTGCTCCATCCAGCGCAGAACCTGCAGGACTGCGGTCGGGGCGCTGGTCGCTCGTGTATCGCGCGGCAGTCCTGGGCCCGTCCATCTCGCCGACCGAACGGGTGGAACGGCTGGCGCGCATCCTGTTGAGCCGATACGGTATCGTGACCAAAGAGTGTCTTGCCGGGGAAGAAGGCGCGGTGGACTGGGGTTCGCTATATCAGGTGTTGCAGTTGATGGAGATGCGCGGTGAAGTCAGGCGCGGGTATTTCGTGAACGGACTGCCGGGCGTGCAGTTTGCGTTGCCAGAAGCAGTCGAGAAACTGCGCGTCACCAGCGCTGCGCTGGATGATGCAATCCTGGTGGTGAGTGCGGCCGATCCGGTGAACCTGTTCGGCGGGGAACTGCCTGATAGTCCAAAGAGCGCGAGTGGTGAACCGCTATTGTTTGCGCGGGTGCCATCCACACACTGTGTATTGTGGCAGGGCAAGCCGGTTTTGCTGGCGGAGGATAATGGTGAACGCATGACCACGTTGCATGAGGCAGGATCCGATATCGTGCAGCGTGCGGTAAAAGCGTATATAGGTCGCCCGGGTGCGCCACGACGCATCGTGATTAACAAATGGAACGGCAAACCGGCGCTGGGAAGCGCAGCACAGGCGTGGCTGCAACCCATGGGGTTCAGTAGAACGCCGGCTGGTCTGGAACATTGGCAAGACTGAAGACTATTGATCTGGGTGAGGTGAACCATGAATCTGAATGACTGGCGGCGTATTCTGGTTTTCGGGGCGCATATAGACGATGAAATCGTCGGCCCGGGTGGGACGATCGCGCGTCTCAGCCAAAGCGGCGCCGAGGTGTTTCTGGTTACGTTTACCGGCGGCGCCAAAGATACAGGATATTCGCGCGTTGACCTGAAGGACAAGATTGCCGATCTGCGGCGCGCCGAGGCCGCCGCGTGCGATGCCGTGCTGGGCATCAAGGAGCGCATCTTCCTGGGCCGCCCCAGCCAGGGCATCGTGAACGACACGGCCACGTACCAGGAGTGCGTGCGCCTGATCCGCCAGATCAAACCGGATGTGATTCTCTCCCACTGGTATGAGGACAAGCATCGCGATCACCGCGCGGTGGCCGAGATCACCGACGAAGCCCGCTGGAAGGCCTGGGACCACGTTCTGGCTGACCTGGGCGCTCCCTATTACACGCCGGAGTTTTACTTCTACGAGATTCTGGAGTTGTTCCCACACCCGACGATCCTGGTGGACATCACCGATACGATGGAAAAGAAGCTGGCCGCGATGCAGACAATGACGTCCCAGCTCGATGTCCTGCCCAATGTCATGGACTACATCCGCGGGGTGGGGTTGGCGCGCGGCTTTTCGCGCGGCACGAAATACGCGGAGGCCTTTCTGCGCAGCAACCTGCTGGCGACGCCGTTGTAACTGGAAAGTGTCATCAGAAACTTGACGTAATAAGGTAGTATTCAGTACATGCCCAAGATGGTAAAAGCACAGAGCTATCCTCGTATTGAGGACGAGAGCGATGCCTTCGATGGTTTTCTTGATGAGCCTAAATTACAACCGCACACATACAAAATACCGGAAAGCATACTTCAAAACATTATCCTAAACGCTATTATTTCCGCGAATCTTAAATCCAGCAGAGCAATTCTCAATATCTCTGATAACACTGCCGAGGAGAAGCTAAACGCAATTTACCTGAAAGAAGGTAAGGCCCTATTCCAGTATTTTGTTCGTTATTGTGGCGATCCTGCGTCAACGGCTCACGCGTGTCTTGGACGGCATTACTCAACGGTAGCGCATGAACAATTCAGGAATCGTACTCTCCAAAAAGAACGCATGAACAGTGGTTGGCGTTACCAATACATCGCAAAGAACTGCGCCATCGCATCAAAGCGTTTTACATCCGTTTCTGATGTAGGTGCTGCCGAGGCAGATTTTAACGCCACTATTCGGCTACTAGATGGGACAAATCCCGAGCTGAGCATTTATGTTTCTATAAAGAATCGGTCAAACACACTTGGTGGCCAAGACTGGCCTAAGGCAATTCGTGCGTTAGAAGATGTTGCTAAGAATGATAAGAACCGAACAGGTCCTTATATCTGCGTTTTTGGTATCACGATGGAAAGTGGGCTACGTTTGATTCGATCCGAGCAAAAAACAGGTAGACCATATTCAGTCAACACTGAGGTTTGGCAATCCGACTTTTTCTGGCCGTTTTTCACAAATTATTCGTATCCCGCGATGATCCGGATTGTATTGGATACTCTTATCGCGTTCCAGCAACCTGACGAAACAGATACAGATATCCCTACCGGTTTGATAGACTCATTCGGCAATATGTGCCGCATGTACGGTTTATTAGTACTACTTTGTCACAGATTAGACTAATAGCATGGGCAAGTCGAAACGACAGGCGCATGCGCCAGAAGAACCACTGGACGAGTTGACGAACTTTCTGAATGCGGTCGGCATCGAGTTTGGCGACA
>JAMCQN010000118.1 GCA_023382055.1 Chloroflexota bacterium | reverse complement strand
GTTCGCACCACTCTAAGTTCGGTCTTTGCTTGTCTGTCCGCTCTCCGTGAGTGTATCCTAACCGCAGCGTTGTTTATTCGTCCCCGGGTGAAGCCCTGCCTTCACGCTACCACTGGACTTTGGCCATTGGCATGTCCAGAACGCGCACAGTAAGCCCGTGGTAAAAGAGGAGTTGCTAAAGCCCAGCTTTTAGCGAGGCTTACTTTGCTCGAAGACTATATCAGGATTTTGGCGATGTTTGCAAGTCACTTCACCCCACACACGTGGTAACACGCACAGGTGTTGGTCACAGGCGCCACCTTGGCACAGAAGGGTTGGCATGGCGCACGAAGTGGTATACGGCATGTACCTACAACTCTTCGCCCTCCGCCAGCTTCTGAATCGCTGCCCACTGCGCCTGCAGCCACTGCCTCTTGCTGATAATCGGCGGGTGCGACTCACCCCGATAACAGATGCCAGAGTCCTCTAGCTTCTGCAACAGTGGCTGGAACCGTACATCGTGGTCATCGAGTGTGACCGTCGCGCCTGTCTCCCGCATCACCTGCGCGAGTTGTGCGTTGAGCCTCATGACCTCCTCAGCCACGCGCTCCTCGGGTAACAGGCCGCAGATGCCGTAAGCGTACACCGGGCAGGAGAGCATGAGGCGGACGTCAGCGGCGGTGAATGGTCGCCCCGACTGGGATTGCTCGCGTGAACTAGACTTTGGTCGTGGTCTGCGGCGCATACGCGTACCTTTTTATGGACACTATTACATGAGGGTAATTCATACCACAGACGCCTATACTACAACCGTCACCCCGCCCAGTCGCGGGCGATCAACTCGGCCTGCTCCAGGACGGTCTGCGTGGCCTTCTCCTGCTTGTCCGGCGGGTAGCCATACTTGCGCAGGATGCGTTTGACCATCACGCGCAGCTTGGCGCGTACATTTTCGCGCACGGTCCAGTCAATCGTGACGTTATTCCGCACCGTGTCCACCAGTTCCCGCGCGATGGTCTTCAATGTCTCATCGCCCAGCACCTTCACCGCGCTGTCGTTGACCTCCAGCGCATCATAGAACGCGATCTCGTCCTCGCTGAGATTGAGCCTCTCGCCGCGCTGCTGTGCCGCGCGCATCTCCTTGGCCAGGGCGATCAGCTCCTCGATGACCTGGGCTGCCTCGACCGCGCGGTTCTGGTAGGCGCGCACCGACTGCTCCAGCATCTCGGCAAACGAGCGCGACTGCACCAGATTCTTCTTCATGCGCGCCTTGATCTCGTCGTTGAGCAGCTTCGCCAGCACCTCGACGGCCAAGTTGCGCTGCGGCAGGTCGCGCACCTCGGCCAGAAACTCGTCTGACAGGATGGAAATGTCGGGCTTCTTCAGCCCGGCGGCGGCGAAGATATCCACCACCTCGTTCGAGACGATGGCTTGCGAGATGATCTGCCGGATGGCGTGTTCCATCTCGTCGGGCGAGTAGCGCCCATCCGCGCCGGCAGCCTTTGCCAGCGCCGCGCGCACAGCCTGGAAGAAGCCCACGTCGTCGCGGATGCTCAGGGCGTATTCGTGCGGTACCGCCAGCGCAAATGCCTTGGACAACTCGCTGACCGCCTTCATCCAGCGCGACTTGCCGTCCTCCCGGCCCAGGATGTAGTCCTGGCCGGCTCGCATGAGGTTGAGTTGCACAGCGGCTTTGCCCGATGTCCAGCCCGACCAGTCGAAACCGTGGATGATGCCGCGGCAAATCTCGTATTTCTGGCGCAGCAGCGCAACCGCCACTTCCACGTCAACCGCCGTGTCGCCCGCGCCGCCGCCGGCGGTGTAGTCGGCCAGGGCGCGTCTCAGGTTCTCGGCAAGGCCCAGGTAGTCCACCACCAGGCCGCCCGGCTTATCGCGGAAGACGCGGTTGACGCGCGAAATTGCTTGCATCAGGCCGTGCCCCTGCATCGGCTTGTCGACATACATGGTGTGCAGGCAGGGCGCATCGAAACCGGTCAGCCACATGTCGCGCACGATGACGATCCTGAACGGGTCGTCGGGGTTCTTGAAGCGCTTCGCCAGTTCCTCGCGGCGCGGCTTGTTGCGGATGTGCGTCTGCCAGTCCAGCGGGTCGGCCGCGGCGCCGGTCATGACGATCTTGAGCGCGCCTTTCTCATCGTCCTCGGCGTGCCAGTCGGGGCGCAGCTTCACCAGCGCATCGTACAGCGCCACGCAGATGCGCCGGCTCATGCACACCACCATGGCCTTGCCTTCCATGGCCGCCTGGCGCGTCTCGAAGTGATCCACCAGGTCCTGGGCGATTCGGGCGATGCGCTGGTCGTCGCCGACCAACGCCTCCAGGGCCGCCCATTTGGTCTTGAGCTTTTCGCGGCTCTCGACTTCCTCGCCCTCAGTTACGTCGTCGAACTGTTCGTCCACCCACGGCTTGACGCCCTCTTTCAGGTCGAGTCTGGCCAGGCGGCTCTCGTAGTAGATGGGCACGGTCGCGCCGTCCTCGACGGCGCGTTGGATGTCGTAGACGCTGATGTAATCGCCGAATACGGCGCGTGTGTTTTTGTCGCTCAGTTCGATGGGCGTGCCGGTGAAGCCGATGAACGAGGCGTTGGGCAGCGCATCGCGCATATGGCGGGCGAAGCCGTCGATGAAGTCGTACTGGCTGCGATGGGCTTCATCGGCGATGACCACGATGTTGCGCCGATCCGACAGCAGCGGATAGCGCCCGCCTTTCTGCTCGGGGAAGAACTTCTGGATGGTGGTGAAGACGATGCCGCCCGAGGCGACCTGCAGCAGTTTCTGCAGTTCCTCGCGCGAGCCGGCCTGCACCGGCTTCTGGCGCAGGATGTCCGTCCACAGCGAGAATGAGTCGAACAACTGCCCGTCCAGGTCGTTGCGGTCGGTCAGCACGACGATGGTGGGATTCTGCATGGCCGGGTGCGTGGCCAGCCGGCCGGCGTAGAAGCCCATGGTCAGGCTCTTACCCGAGCCCTGGGTGTGCCAGACCACGCCGATGCGCCGGTCGCCCTGCAACGATGCGGCGCCGACCGTCTCCTCGACGGCGCGGTTGACGGCGTGGAACTGATGATAGCCGGCCATCTTCTTCAGCAGCGCGCCCCGGCCGTCATCCTCGTACACCACGAAGTAGCGCAGCAGATCGAGCAGGCGGCGCTTATCGAACACGCCGCGCAGCAGCACTTCCAGTTCCGTGATGGGCTGATAGCGGAAGCCGTCCTGCTCGCCCGCAATGGTGCGCCACGGCATGAAGCGCTCGCGGTCGGCGGTCAATGTGCCGATGCGCGCCTGCAGGCCGTCGCTGATGACCAGCGCCTCGTTGAATGCAAACAGGGCGGGGACCTGCTGCTTGTAGGTCTGCAACTGGTTAAAGGCGCTCCAGATGGTGGCGTTGGCGTCGCCGGCGTTCTTCAACTCGATGGCGCCGAGTGGCAAGCCGTTGACGAACACGACGATATCCGGGCGGCGCGTGAAGTGGTTCTCGATGACGGTGAATTGGTTGACCGCCAGCCAGTCATTGGCGTCCGGGTGGTCGAAGTCGACCAGGCGGGCAAGGGCGCCCACGATGCGGCCGTCAGCGGCGCGGTATTCCACCGGCACGCCATCGACCAGCATGCGATGAAAGGCGCGGTTGCTGGCAGCCAGCGACGGCGACTGGGCGACGATGACCTTGCGGCAGGCCTCCTCCAGCGTCGCCGCCGGGAGATGCGGATTCAGGCGTGCCAGGGCATCCTGCAGGCGCTGCGCCAGCACGACCTCGCGGAAGTCCTGCCGTTCGGCGGCAGGTTGATCCGGCTCGATGGTCGGGCCATAGACGACCTGGTAGCCCAGACTGGCAAACCAGTCGAGTGCAGCTTCTTCAATGTCGGATTCGCGCAGGGTGGAGGGCATTTGAACAGAATAGTGTAATCCTGAGCAAGTTATTCAGGATTCACATATGGTGTCGGAACACTCATTCCAAATGTAGTGAGTTGTATTACTGAAACACAACACGTGTAGCCCCCTGTACCAGTGCGCTTCATATTTCGTATGTTTTAGACCTCATCGCTAAACTCGCGAATGCTTTCAGGTGGAGGTTATTACTTTAAGATGGCGTCCATCTAAATGCATCATCGACAGGAGTGCCCCGTATCACGCCGAACCGATGTTCATTGCCCAGTTTGCGCTCTTCTGTGTCTACCAACAGTATCAAATATATGACGGCTGCACGCGCGATCTGTAACGCCTGAATGCACTCCCGCAGGAATTCGTGCAGGTGCAATCTGGGAATGTCTGGATTCGTCTGCCGATCCAGCACCATGTCGTGCACCACAAGGAATCGATGGGTTAACGCATTTCTTCGTTTATAAATATCGCCATAATACCCGTCATCCCGAACATCGAGGCTCAGGTCCAGTAGTGCTATCAGGTAGGCATTATCCCTGTTTGCCAATTCCGGTCGAAGGGTGGTGAGTGAGGCCTGAGCTGCCCATAAAGTCCGAAAGTTTACTTTTAGCTTATTGATTGTCGTGATCCCGCAGTAATCCCAGACGAAGAAGGCCACCTTATCGAGCACATCCACTGCCAGACGCAGCGAACTCTTCATCAACTCGATGTAGGCGCTATGCAATGAATAATCCAGAGGGTAATACAGTGCGACATCCCAATCAACAGTATCGATGGCATCAGCGCGATACTGTGATTGAACGAGAAAATAGCGAGCAAGCACATAGTCCTGCTTGATCTGGTTCAGAAACGTGACGTATCGATCGAATTTCTGCTCATCATTCAGTGGCGCCACCATCCGCGATATGAATAACGGGTCACCTGGCGCAAGATGGTGATCAGCTGAAAGGAATGTCGTGGGGGTCAGGTATAACCGATGATTAAGGCAAAACCCCTGTAGAAACCGATGAAATGGAGATCGGGGTTCAGATGCGGTGTCTGGTTCCGCCTCGATGCCATGTTCGCCATGAGCCACGGTGATTTGTTCGATCTCGTGCAGATGCCGGCTGAATGTTTGTGCGGCAGGTGTTTCCAGTTGGTTTTGTAAAGCGGCCTGCAGAAGCCTATGGGCTTCAACAAGAAACGCGTGGGTGTGACCATGCGCGAGGAAGGCTAAGCGATGTAATGTGATTGCCTTGTTACCGAGTGCCAGAGCCATACCTTCATCCAGGTTCAAGGCTCTGTCATACCAAGTAACTGCCTCAACATTGCGCCCTACTGAATCCAGGTTATTGGCGTAGTTTACGAACAATGACTTGCACAGTGCCTGCTCTTCAAGACTGAGGCTTTGCGAGGCTAGATCAATAGCTTTTCTGTAGTACGTCTTGGCCTGCAGGTAATTGTCATTAATTCCTCCCCGCTTTAGTTCCGCCCGTGACTGCAAATCCCACAATGATGCGTATCCATTGGCTGCGTTGTAGTAGTGCGCGATCGACCTGTCTTTCTCGGCGGTCGACTCTATTGCCTGTGTTGCATAATGGGTTCCGCGTGCCAGAAGTGCTTCATCATGCGTGTATGTGCCGAGATCAATCATCGCGCCGGCCAGGTTTGCCTTGATGTTGCGCCTATAGCCGATATCGATGTCGGACGTTAATTCGCTCTCGACACGGGCGATGAACTCCGTGGCATCTCCCAGCCGATTCTCATCGATCGCTTTGTGTGCAGCGGCAATGTAACTGAGGAGATCCGCGGTCATTATTGCTACCTCATAAATCGATCGGCATCCTCGATTCGGATGGTGCCTGATAGGAGTTTGGGTAGCAGTATGTCGCGGATGGTGGCGAGGGTGCGGGATTCCCCTGCAGCTACATTCGCGCGTACGAAAATTGGCTTTACCAATTTCCCAAACAAATGTGTAATGGGCTTGGGCGCGACAACTACACTGAAGAAAGAGAGCGATTCCACAGGCACTCGTTGCCGCCCACTGGACCCAGTCATACGTTGAATCGCAAAATCGCGAAACTCCGTGCTACGTGCGAGGCAATAGGCGAATTCGGCCGGTAGTGGCTCCTTCGGGTGCAAGACTATGTATTCAGTTGATCCCCACCCAACTTGCTCAGGTTCCAGACAATCAATAAAGGCCGTTTTCCCATTCTCTAGGCATGGGGTTATGCGAGCAACCAGTGTGTCACCGTTCATGAAGCGCATCCCCGATCCAAATGCACGGCTATTAATATTAGAAGGTGAGTGACCTTGCGTAGGCATGTTGGCCATGTCGATGTAAGGCGCTATGACGCCCCTGCGGAGCATGCGAGTTGGATTGACATCAATTATCTGTGGAAGTGGTGCTACTCTCCACCCTCTCGGAATCTTCCCCAGCGCTGAATCCTCGAAATCGTCGGGGAAGAGGGCGTCGATCTCGTCCGAGACGAAGGGGATGGGCGGGTGTTGTAGTAGGGGCGAAGCATTGCCGCGCAGCTCTGGCATATCGGGATTCGATGGCAATGCTTCGCCCCTACCATGATGCACGCGGGCCATGTTGCGCCGCACCGGGTCGAAATCCACAAACCACGATTTGAACAGCGCCCGCGCCATGGCCTCCAGTGTCTCGTTCATGCGCCGGTTCAATTCGATCTTGTCGTCCAGCGTGCCGAGGATGTGGGCGATGGCGCGTTGTTCGGGGAGGGGAGGAACAACGAATGGAGTTTCGGACAAGATGGTTGTGTTTAGGTTCGGCATCGTTGCGCCGTGTGCGTGCCGTACGATCCATTCTCGTACAGCGGGGTGATCCAGGTAATATGACGCGAAAACAGGATCAACCCTTCCATTTCCAAATCGCACTCTTAAGCAACCAGTTCCGCAGAGCCAACCGTCTTCTTTCTTCCTGATTAATGCGCGTCTTTCTACATCACCTCGTCGGCTATAAACAATGTCGCCAGTACGTACAAGATATCGCGCCAAACGTTGTGCATCGGAAGTTGATATGCGAGCGATACCTTCCTCTATCACATAATTGTCACCAAGGTTTAGAGGCATTATGGACGGTATTCCACTATCTACGTAATCCGCTGCATGAAGTTGACTGCCGAATGGACCTGTTTGAATCTCACCGCCTGACTGCTTGCATGCTTCGCCCAATGTAGTGTATTCCCAATCTTCTGGAAGAGAGTCAAACAGGATCTCAGCCGGCATCTCGAAGGTCCTTTAGAAAGTGGATTATCACCGTTTGCAGCCTTCTGGCCTCATCAAACTGCGCCTCCAACGTCGCCGTCAGCCGCGCCATCTTCCTGTCGAATGGCTTGTCACCTGTGGTTTCGGCCATCACGTCACCTGTTATCACATAGGCATCTGAAGAGGCAACACCTTGCAGGCTTGCCAACCTTCTACAACTGTGTATACAATACAAGTAATCCGTTAAGCGGAGTTGGATCGCCCGCATGGGCGAGCGTAGAAGAGCCTCTTTTGAGGCTCTTTTATTATTTGGGATAGAACACAAAACCATACCCTTCCACGCGTCCTTGACTGAAGTGCCGATTCATCTTAGGCTCAACAGCCTGCATCAGCCGGTCCGAAAAAGGCGCAGGCGACTCAGCCGTAATCCCTTTACGTCGTAATACCCATTGCTTGACGGGATGGCCCAGCAAGTCAGACAGTTGCAGGCCGCTGATATTGGCGACCTTCTGCTTAAGCTTTAGCGAACGCGATGAGAGCGCCTGCTGCACCGAGCGCGCCGGAAGATACTGTGTGCCTTCTTCATACAGACGGCTGAATTCATCTGCCAGCCTGCGGTCTTCCGTTCCGCCGCGCGATTCAGCCATCACATCGCCGATCCGACTGATCCGATTCAAGTAGCCCACATAGCGCTGCAAAAGAAATGCCAGCCCTATATTGTAAGGATGCGGCGCAGCCTCACCCAGTCGCCGCCACAATTCATATTTGTCGATGACAACCGCGACAACGGTAAAACGGGCGGTGTGGACTGTTTCGAGCAAATCAGCATCGAATGCTTCACGCGTCGCAGTATCCTGCAACATGCGAAACTCGCGCCTCGCGTTGATGATATCCTCGCGGTGCAAGATGACCGGGTCATCTGGATGATGTGCAAAATGCCGCCTCTTTAATGCCTCCAGTGATTCATGGAATTCGATATAGTCCGGATTCTTGAACCAGCATCCAAGCAAGCACAGAAACCGGTGTGCGGGCGCTGCCATCTGGCGATACACATGGTCACCCGATTCGTCAATGTACAGCCGATAGCGCTCCTCGAATCCGGAAGGTCGCGATGATGGCATGGGTGGTGGTAGCGGCGTCATGATACAGATGAAGTAACTATAGCGCCATGTGCGGATGTCCGGCAGTCGTTCATTGTGTCTTAAACTGCGCCAGGTTTTGCCTGATTTGACTCTCCAGCCGCTTGCTCTCTGCAAACTGCTCCTCCAACGCCGCCGTCAGCCGCGCTATCTTCTCCTCGAACGGCTCGTCGTCGTCCTCTACGTCCTCCGCACCCACGTAGCGCCCCGGCGTGAGCACATACCCGTTGGCGGCGATATCGGCCTGGGTCGCGGATTTGCAGAAACCGGGCATGTCGGCATATACGCCGTCGGGGTTGCCGCGCCAGGCGTGATAGGTATCGGCGATGCGGGCGACGTCGGCACCGCTCAACTCGCGGTGCACGCGGTCCACCAGCGTGCCCAGCTTGCGCGCGTCGATGAACAGCGTCTCGCCCGCGCGGTCGCGCCCCTCTCCCCCGGCCCTTCTCCCAGCGGGAGAGGGGGAGAAGCGCTTGTTGCGGCAGATGAACCACAGGCACACCGGAATCTGCGTGCTGTAGAACAACTGCCCCGGCAGCGCCACCATGCAATCCACCAGG
>JAMCQN010000085.1:1493-8803 GCA_023382055.1 Chloroflexota bacterium | reverse complement strand
TTTCCATCATGACCCGCAGCGCACGACGGCGCAGCGCCCCATATTCACGTCGCGCCCGTAGAGTTGGGCGAAGTGGTCCTTCCCTTCGATGTGATAACGCCCGTCGGTCAGCCGTTCGACCACGCCGCGCAGCCAGACCGGCCGGCCGTGCAGGTCGTCGCACTTCGCGCCGACTGCCATCTCCACCGGCGCCCCGCTGCCGGCCTGCACGGCGCGCGCGACAGCCTCAGGGTCGGTGATGATGACGGCGGCGCTCAGGTCGCGGTCGCCTGTATTGAGCAGCGCCTGCAGCAGCACCGTGCCGTCGCCGGGCGTGCCGCCGCCGATGTTATCGCCCACGTCGGCCAGCACCACCGGCCCGCGCGGCGCAGCCAGCGCCCGGCGCACCGCTTCATCGACAGGCAGCCCCTTGTAGTCGGCGGCGGCGCGATGCTCCCAGGCGATCCCGGCCAGTTCGCGCGCCAGCGCCTGCGCAAGCGGGCGATCTCCGGTCGTCGTGACGATGGCGCTGACGCCGCTGTAGGGCGTGTCGGCATAGGCAAACCCGCCCATCACGCTGACGTTGACCACGCGCGGATCGCGTTCCATCTCCTGCGCGCGGCGGTGCATGGGCTGCAGCGGCGGCTGTTCGGTCCACGTGGTGAGCGCGCTGAGGAGCAAGGGCGGGCGCGCCATCGCCGCCGCCGGACGCAGATGCTCTGCCAGCATGCGGCGCAGGATGTCCGCCGCCTCCAGCCCGCGTTCGTACGTGTCCAGGTGGGGGTTCTGGTCGAACGCCACCAGCGCATCCGCGCCGGCGACCATGGCCGGGCTGACGTTGCCGTGCATATCCAGCGTGGACACGAGCGGGCAGCCCGCGCCGACCAGCGCCCGCACGCGCGCCAGGATATCGCCCTCGGGGTCATCCTGTCCCTCGGCCACCATCGCGCCGTGCAGCGATAGCAGCACGCCGGCCACCGGCATGGCCGCCCGCAGGCGCGCCAGCAAGTTATTCAATAGCGTTTCGTAGGCCTCGCGTGTGACGGTGCCGCTGGGCGTGGCCGCGGCATACAGCAGCGGCGCGGATTGATAGCCGGCCTGCGCCAGCCCTTCCAGCGCGCCGCCCAGCGACGTGGGTGTATCGCGCAGGCGCTGCAGCAGCGCGTCGCCTTCGACCAGGGTCTGTTGCGCAAACGCCTCGATGCCGGTGCGTTCCGGCGCGAAGGTGTGCGTCTCGTGGATGATGCCACCGATGGCGATGCGGGTCATGATGGAAACTATAATCCCGAAAGATGATGAACGAGTCTGACTACATAGAGCAACTCCAAACGATGAGGTCAGGGCAGCCGAAAGTGTCGACTGAGATGTTATCGTTGATCGAGACAGCACTGATCTCTTGCCCCCAAAGTACCAAACTGTGGTGCATACGTGGTGACCTGATCCAATTAAGCGATCTTGACGCAGGTTACACACTCAATGATGTCTTGGAGAGTTACAAGCAGGCAGCAGCTTCTGATCCGGATTGTGCTGAAGCATACGAATCCATCGGCTATTACTATGATGCTGTCATGAACGATCCACACATGGCTCAGCCAGCCTTTCGGAAGGCGCTCAGTTTGAATGCAGGAGTAGACACATATTTTGGTCTGGCAAGAGTGTTGGCTGAACTCAATCACGCAGATGGGGCGCTCAATCTGATCGCTCCCGATAATTGTCCATATTGTGACGATCCAAAGATAAAAGAACTCGCAGAGGAGATTCGGTCAGGGACGTGGTCAACAGAGGATGATCAATAACATGGATACTCAACGTGGCAGTGTCCTACTGGAGTACGATATGATCCATCTGACCTGCACGCAAAATGACCTGGCACCGCTTGATTGTTCTACCGTTCGCTGGCTTGACCGTGACGCTGACTTCGAGCTTGCGCGCGAGCTTTGGGCGGCTTGCCAACAGGAGTTGGCTTACCCGGATTGGGTGGAGGCGCACGACTTGGGATACACCTACGCCGGGATCGTCGAAGAGGGCGAGGTCATCTCATGCGCAGCGGTGTGGCGTTACTCGGAGCAGGCCTGGGAAGTTGCCGCAGTCGTCACTCGTGACGGATATCGCCGGCGTGGATACGCCAAACAGGTGGTAGCTTTCGTGACGGCGTACATTCTGCGGAATGGTCGCCTGGCAACATGTACAACGCACGACGACAACACGGCGATGATCGCTACAGCTAAGAGCGTCGGGTTCAAAGCGCAACCGGAATAATTTATGGTGCTGCCCCATTAAGGCGAATGTCAAAGTAAGCCGGTGCTCAACATATCCCCAAGGATGTAGAAGCTTTAGCTGGGTTATTACACCGGCTGAAGCCTCAGCGTCCGGTTGTGGTCGTGGTGGGTGATTCAGTAATCAACCGCGCGAAAACTGCTTTATCCCTTCTCAATCCAACTTGATCCCCAGCCCCGGCGCGGTCGGAACCGGCAGCAGATTTTTTGCACTTGCTGTGGTCCAGCTTTGCAACACATATAATTGGTGCAAATAAGTGAATGACGGTCAGGTTGAGGGTATATGGCGCCCGATTTCAGAGACATTATCACGATTGAGGCTGGTAAACGCGGCGGCAAGCCAACGATCCGCGGCATGCGGATAACGGTTTATGACGTCCTGGAGTACCTGGCGGCCGGCATGATGGAGGAGGAAATCGTTTCAGATTTCCCGTATCTCACGAAGGATGATATCCTCGCCTGTCTGCAATTTGCAGCCAATCGTGAGCGAGCCATCTTGGCTGTCCAACCACTAGTAGACTGACCATTAAATTCTGCACGGTAACTCAGCCCACGACAGGCGCATGTTGTTCACAGAACATCCGTTTGGCGCGCTTCCACGTGAATGACCAGTGGATCGGCTGCGCTTTGAGATTACGTGCTGTCTCGCACGCGATCAATTCCGTGGCGAGAGTCCATTCATCGGGGATGCGGCGATCCAAGCATTGCGTAGTGAGGGCGCTCAATTCGATCTCGGCGATGTTAACCCAGGAGGCATGCAGAGGCGTGTAATGAAACATCAAACGCGACACGATTGGATCCGCCTCGGGCATTCCGAAGATCTCGATGATCGTTTCGGCGGTGTGGGTGTTCAGGTTGTCGAGCACCACGTGAATGCTGCACGCCAGCGGATACAACACCTTCACCAAGTAGCGCATCGCTTTCGCGAAGTCCTCCTTCGTGCGACGCCGCGTGACCAACACGTGACGTTGGCCGGTCAGCGGTTCGACAAACAGAAAGATATTCCGTGTCCCGTGGCGCACATACTCGTAATCGCGCCGCCGCGGCTGGCCGGGGTGTGGTGGTTCTCCCACTCGTCCATCGGCCAACAATTGCAGGCTTTTCTCGTCAAAACACACGAGGGGACAACTCGGATCGTACGGGCGCCGGTACAGGTTCAACACGCCCTTCAAGCATGTCAAGAACTCAGGCGTGATCTGGGCATGACACCAACTCCGGACTTGCCAAGGCTTAACCTCGTTTTTTGCAACACCCGCCGCACCGTCTCTTGCACAACCGGTCGGATCAGTTGCCGCACGGTGGCTTCCTCGGTCAGTAAGCGCACTGTCCAGCGACAACGCCCGCGTGGCGGGTCGCTGCACGCGAGGGCTACGATCACAGCCCAACGCCGTTGGCATCAACTGGCCCAAGAACCAATCTGCGCATCCTGCAGAGGTGATTCCAAATCCTATTTCAACTCTAAACTCTTGACACCTGTTGTTGCATACCCCTTGACACATTCCGAGACCATGTCATCTGCTCTCCTGCGTAGGGGCGCGCCCTCTTGCCGCACAATGGGCAGACACGCAGGTCTGCTCGTACGTCTTGCTCACAACCAACCAAGCAGGCGCAGCAACCCGGCCGCCGCCACGGCCGCAAAGATCAGCGCGCCCAGCAGCACCATCGGGTTGATGTTGCGATAACGCAGCAGCCACCACAATCCCAGCGTCACCGCCAGGGGGATCATGCGCGGCATGATGCCGTCGAGCAGCGCCGCCTGCAACGGGATGCGCGCGGCGTCGATCTGGATCACCGCCGCGGCCGGCAGCCCCACCGGCACGGCGCTGAGCACCAGCGCGCCAAGCATGAACGTGCCCAGCCGCACCGCGCCGAACAGGCCGGCGCGCAGCCAGTCGTTGGCGCGCGCCCAGGCATCCAGCCGGCGGAACGCCGTATAACCCAGGTTAAAACTGGCATAGGCGATGGCGAGCACCGCTGCCGCCTCGAATACGACGAACAAAAACGGCCCCAGCAGGGTCTGCTGGCGCGCCAGCGCTGCGCCAATGGCGACGCCCAGCGCCGTGATGCCGCCGACCACCAGCGCCTCGCCGCTCACACCCAGCGCCGCCATCAGCCCTGTCTTTGCGCCGACGATCTCCGCGTCGCTGATGGCTTCGCCGGCGGCGCGGCGTTCTTCCATGGCGGCCGTCGCGCCTACCAGCAGCGCGCCGACTGAGAACTCGGTCGTAAACAGCGTCAGGTGCCGCCGCAGGCAAGCAGCGCGTTCCTGCACATCGCCGTACAGGCGCGAGGCAATCGGCGCCATGGCCGTCGCGAAGCCCATATTCTGCGACAGCTCGAAGTTCAGGCCGGCGTCGTGGAAAAAGACCCACAGCAGCAGCGACAGGCGCAAGTCATTGCCGGTCAGGCGCGGGGCGTTCGGATTGGGATCCAGGGTCTGGTCGGAGGGCAGCGTGTCCGTGATCAAGGTGTCGTGCGACGACTCCATGCGTTTGCGCGCCAGGAAAGCGTGGATAATCGCGATGCTGGCGCCGAGCAGCGTGACCGGCGCCAGGCCGAAGATCTGCGCTCCGAGCCAGCCCAGGACGAAGTAGGCGATGCTGCTGCCCTGTATAAGCAGCCGCAGGCTGAGCGCGATGCCCAGGGCGGCTAATAGGTACTGGCTTAGATTGAGCGCGCTTTGCACCCAGTTCGGGATTGTCGCCGTGATTTCCAGGAGCGTCTTCGCGTCGAACCGCAGCAGGAAGAAGGCCGGGAAGAAGGAGATGAGAAACAGCCACACCTGCGTCGGGATGACGTTGACATACCCGACGACGGCTGCGTTGCCGCGGTCGGCGAAGAAATCGGCCCAGTGCGCCAACACGCTGTTCACCACCCCGCGCATGAAATTGATGACAATGCCGATGATGGCCAGCGCCGCAAAGATGGTGGCTGCGGCGGTGCTGTCGGCTTTGATGCCGGCCAGCAACAGCACGCTGACGCCCACATACCCGATCAGCGCGACATCCGGCCCCACCCGCAATCGTAGATTACTCAGTGCCAGCGTCGCCAGGTTGAGCACGCCGCCCAGCGCTGCGCCGGCGATCGGGTCGCCCAGCAGCAGGCCGGCGATGGCGCCGGCCACCAGGGGTTGAGAAAGAATGTAAGCGCCGAGACCTGCGTTGAACGAGGAGCGGGCGAAAGTATAGAACAGGGCGATGAAGGCTGCCTGGAATACGCTCATGACGTACGCCGTTTAGTCACAGCCCCCTTTTTAACCGCTTTCTTGCGCGCCGTTTTCTTCGCCGCGCGCGCGGGCTTCTTCTTCGCGGCCGGCTTGCGCGCCGTTTTCCTCGCTGTGCGCACGGGCGCTTTGGGAGTTGCTTCCTCAGGCGCGGGCGCGACCGCTTTCGCGGTTTCACGCACCACCGGGCCAAGTTCGGCCATCAACCGCCTATACAGGGCCAGTACGTTGGCGGCGTGCAGTTGCGTGACCATCCCATTCAGCAGCACACGCTGCAGCCCGCAGGACTCGAGCGTTATCTTGCGCGCGTCCTCCAGCGTGCCGCCGGTTTCCACCAGTTTGCGCACCCCGGCGTTCAGTTGATCGAGGTAATTGAGGCTGCGCTTGATGTTGTCCTTGATCTCGCCGCGCAGGATGATCTCGCCGTGGCCCTGCACGATGCTCTCCAGCGACATGGCGGCGATCGCCTCAGTGGACTCGCGCAACTGCGCCAGGTCGCCTTCGCCGATGGTCGGTATGGCCATGATCGTATCGCCCGCAAACAGGACCTTCTCCTCCTGCAGGATGACCGAAATGGCGTCCGGGGTGTGGCCGGGCGTGGCGAACAAGTCGAGCGTCTTGCCGGGCAAGCGCAGGGTGAAGGCGCCGTTCTCGAAGGTGAGATTCGGGATGCGCAGGCGCACCAGTTCGAGATCGTGGTTCAGCGCCCGGGCCTGTTCGAGCGCCTTGAACCCTTTTTCCAGCAGGATTTCGCGGCACAGGGCGTGCGAGATAATCTCCGCCTTCGGGAAAAGAAACGCCCCGTAGGTGTGGTCGGCCTGGTGCTGCGTATAGACGACATAGCGAACGCCGTCAGGACAGCGGCGGCGCGCAAACAGCGCAATCTGGCTGGTCTCCTGAGGGAACGGCAACGTGTCAATGACGACGCCGATAGACCCGGATACAATCAGACTGGCGGTAACCTGCGCATAGCGATCGCTGGTAAATACGTAGACGTCTTCAGAAAGTCTTTCCCAGTGCATACATTTCGCGCGCTTTGATGTGAATTGCAGCGATACTACCGCAGAATATCATGCAATGCAAATATGTTGACATAACCGTTCATCAGAAAGTGGCTTAGTTGCAAAACCATCTCCATGGGCTGAAACTCCCGGAATCTTTGAGATTCCGGGAGTTTATTCAAGTAAAACTATAATGATTGCACCATGCTGCAAACCATCGTCGGACTCATCTGCGCCATGCTGTTGCTGGTGAACGGGTTCGCCGCGTTGCGCCGTCCGCTGAATGCGCTGGTCGAGCGCGATCCCATCGGCAAGCGCCTGCTGGCGCGCAGGGGCGAAGTCGTCACATTGCGCGTCTATCGCATTTATGGCGCCGCCATGGTCGTGCTGGGGATGGTCGTCGCCTATCTGGTGTTGACGCTATCATCCCGCGGGTGATGCTCTTTGGGTAATTGTTCCGTACATGGGCAATGGGCCGACACGCAGGTCGGCCCCTGCGTAGGGGACGGGACCGCCTGCATGTGCTCCCTCTGGTTTCGATGTCCGCACTATTTGCTGAAAGATCATAATCCACGGCTGACATCCAAGCAAAACGCGCCGAGTTTCATTCAGTGAGTGTTCGGTCACCGTTATTCCGCAACCTGCCAAGGCAGGTTTCGATTGTGTCAGACGCCGAATTCATTCGGTGGCCGCTGCTACAATCTTTCCAATATGGACATCTCTCTGCTGCAAGCTCAGTTCGCGGCTCGCCGCGAGCGATGTCCACCACGGCGTCGAGTTCCTTGCTGCTGACCTCGTACAGGTCACGCAGGCTTTCGTGCGACTGCACCA
>JAMCQN010000085.1:0-1474 GCA_023382055.1 Chloroflexota bacterium | reverse complement strand
CCGGGCGCGTGAACCTCATCGGCGAGCATACGGATTACAACGACGGTTTCGTGCTGCCCATCGCCATCGACCGCGATGTGGCGCTGGTCGGCGCGCCGCGAGGCGACCGGCGCGTGCGCGTCTACTCGATCGACTTCGACCAGCAGTCCGAGTTCTCACTCGACCGCATCGATCACGACTTGCAGCATGCATGGAGCAATTACATGCGCGGCGTGGCGGACGTGTTGCAGAAGGCCGGGTATGCGCTGGGCGGCTTCGATGCCGTGATGCAGGGCGACGTGCCCATCGCCAGCGGGCTGTCGTCGTCGGCGGCCACCGAGATGGCTACGCTGATGGCTCTCACCGCAGCGACCGCAGGTGCAACGGCCCCGCTGCAGATCGACGGCGCGCGGGCGGCCCAGTTCGCGCAGCGCGCCGAGAACCAGTTTGTCGGCGTCAACTGCGGCATCATGGATCAGTTCATCTCATCGCTGGGCAAGGCGCAGCACGCCCTCATGATCGACTGCCGCAGCCTGGACTACCAGTTGACGCCGGTTCCGCCCTGCGCGACCGTGCTGGTGGTGGATACCACCGCACCGCGCACGCTGGCGGGCAGCGCCTACAACCAGCGCCGCAGCGAATGCGAGGAAGGCGCGCGCCGGCTCGGCATCGCCAGCCTGCGCGATATTTCACCCGTCGAGTTCGACCGGCGCAGCGCCGATCTGCCCGCCGTCATCGCCAGACGCTGTGCGCACGTGGTGCATGAGAGCCAGCGCGTGCTCGACGCGGTGGCCGCGCTGCAGAACAACGACATCGCCGCCTTCGGCGCGCTGATGGTGCAGTCGCACGAAAGCCTGCGTGACCTGTACGAGGTCAGCAGCAAGGAACTCGACGCCGTGGTGGACATCGCTCGCGGCGAGCCGGGCGTATATGGCGCGCGCATGACCGGCGCGGGCTTCGGCGGTTGTGCCATCGCGCTGGTGGCGGATCAGTATGCCGATGCGCTGGCGCAGGCGATGCAGGCCGAGTATCCGCGCCGCACCGGGCGCACGCCCAAAGTGTATGCCTGCGTCGCATCGGACGGCGCAAGCTGGCGCAGTCTGTAAGGCCTCTCACCCTCATGCAGGATAACTGCCGTTGCTCATGACAAAGTCGTGAGCTATGGCAGTTGACAATTCTCCGCAAAAAGCTAAATTATGTCGTAGGGATTGTCCTTATCTACTAATCCATCGATTAATCTATCGACGTGACAAGGAGGAATTGCATGGAAAATACGACCAAAAACCTGTGGGCAGCATTTGCCGGCGAGTCACAGGCTAACCGCAAGTACACCGCATTTGCGCGCAGGGCCGACCAGGAAGGCTACAAGCAGGTAGCCAAGCTGTTCCGCGGCGCCGCTGCGGCTGAAACGGTGCATGCGCTCTCACACTTCCGCGCGCTGGGCGAGGTCAAGTCGACTGAAGAAAACCTGAAGACCGCCATCGCGGGCGAGCAT
>JAMCQN010000109.1 GCA_023382055.1 Chloroflexota bacterium | reverse complement strand
ATTGTTGAGGCGTTGTTCGCTGCTGCTGTCAGACAGCTGTTCGTTCAACGCAAATGAGACAAAGTAGTATTAGGCGGTCCGCCCCTCTATCAGCAGCGGTATGGCTCTCCCATGCTGCGCGCGCGCCATCTGCCGTTCTCCATCGACGAGGCCGCGCGCCAGGAGTGGCTGGCCTGTTTCGAGCGCGTACTGGCGGGTGCACCGCAGGCGTATGGATTTCCAGCGCAGCATCTGGAAGGGTTTCGCACTTTCCTGCATGAGTTCTCCGGTTGGATGGTCAAGCCCAGACTGCCCGAATACTGGCGCGCCAGGATAGCTTTAGCTTATGGGGTACGGGCGCGGCTGCCGGCTTACTCGGATTCCCGCCATGATCAGCGCAGCGACAGCGAGCAGGATTGCTGCGCCCCACAACGGCGCGCTGGGCATGATGTGGTCGAACGCCGCGCCCGCAGTGAACGGGCCGAATACCCCCATCAGACTCTGCAGCGCCGTGTTCACGCCGGCCAGGTTGCCTTGTTCGCGCGGCGCCACTTTGCCGGCCGTCAGGGAACCCAGGGTGGACCACACGAAGCTGCCAATGCCGTTCATCAGCACGGAGATAGGATAGAGCATCCAGAATTGCGGGGCGATGCTTATCAGCGTCAATCCAAGCGCCTGCGCGACCAGGCTGGCAATCGCCATGGTCTTCTCGCCAAGCCGGCCCACAACCGGCTGTACCAGCTAGGATTGCGTCGCGAACGTGACGCCGCCGCCCACCACGAACAGCAGGCCGATCTGCCACGGCGGCGCGGCGAAACGGCTCACGTAGAACACGTTGGATGAGCTGTTGGCGCCGTTGAAGGCAAACGCGAAAATGGCGGTGACAAGCAGCAGCACACCCAGGCCGGGTTTGCGCGCCATCTCGCTGATGGCGACCAGCGGATTGAAATCCCTGGCGCGCAGCGGAGTATGCTCGCGCTTTTCGGGCGGCAGCGATTCGGGCAGCAGGAAGTAGATCAAAACGACGTTGATCAACGACAGGATGCCCGCCGTGTAGGCCGGCGCATCGATGCTGATCTGGCTGGTTGCGCCGCCCAGCGCAGGCCCCAGGATGAAACCCAGCCCGAAGGCCATGCCGATGCGGCCGAAATTCTTCGCGCGTTCCTGGGGCGTGGACACATCCGCGATATAGGCCGAGGCGGTGGAAAGATTGCCGCCGGTGATGCCGTCGATGATGCGCGAGAGAAACAACACCCACAGCGCCCCGCCGATGCCGAAGGCGACGTAGCCCATGGCGGAGCCGAACACGCTGATCAGCAGCACGGGCCGCCGCCCAATGCGGTCGCTGATCTTCCCGAGTGCAGGCGCGGCCAGGAATTGCATCGCGGCATAAATGCCCGACAGGGCGGTGACCATTAATGCTTCGTTGCTGTAACGCCGGACGATATAAGGCGCGACCGGGATGATGATCGTGAGCCCGACGATATCCATCAGCATGACCAGAAAGATGAGATTGAGCGAGCGCTTGACGCGCCTGGCATCCAGGGCGCCGGGTTGGGTTTGGGTTGCCTGCATACGTGGGTGTGATTTTAGCAGAGCCTTATTGACTGTAGAACATTTGGTCTATGCGTCATGGGTGGCCGAACCCGGCGAGTTTCAGATTCTGCTCGGCAGTTCGTCGCGCGACATATGCTGCGCCGCCGCCATCCGACTAGAATAGGCGCATGCGAACAACACACATCCCGGGAACCGATCTCAAACCGTCCGTCATCTGTCTGGGCACGGGCGGCATGGGCAGCAGCATCGAGCGCGAAGCGTCGTTCGCCATGCTCGATGCGCTGGTTGCGCAAGGTGGGAACTTCCTCGATTCAGCCAAGGTTTATGCGGACTGGCTGCCCATCGAGCGCTCCAGCAGCGAGAAAACCATCGGGCGCTGGATGAAGGCGCGCAAAAACCGCGCCCGCATCATCGTCGGTACGAAGGGGGCGCACCCCGACTTGAAGGCGATGAATATCCCGCGCATGTCGCCGCAGGAGATCGAGTCGGATGTCGATGCCAGCCTGGAGCACCTGCAGACCGACTATATCGACCTTTACTGGCTGCATCGCGACGACCCCAGCCGGCCGGCCGGCGAGATCATCGAATCGCTCAACGTGCATATCAAGGCCGGCAAGCTGCGTTACATCGGCTGCTCAAACTGGCGCGCGGAACGCATCCGTCAGGCGCAGGCCTATGCTTCGACGCACGGCTTGCAGGGCTTCTGCGGCGACCAGATGCTGTGGAGCCTGGCGGCTGTCAATACCGCCGGCATGGCTGATAAAACACTGGTCGCGATGGATGAGCCGTTGCGGACTTACCATACAGATAGTGGTATGGCTGCGATTCCCTATTCCTCACAGGCAAACGGTTTGTTCAACAAGATGGCGGTGGGTAAACTCAAGGAGTCGCCGGCGACCTATCGCCTGCCCGAAAACGAGCAGCGGCTGGCTCGCATCAGGCAGCTTGCTGCCGAGAGCGGGCTCTCAATCACGCAAATCGCCCTGGGTTACCTGACCTCGCAGCCGTTCGTGACAATACCTATCGTGGGCTGCCGTAACATGGAGCAACTGACCGACAGCCTGAGCGCCGGCGACGTTGTTCTGTCACCCGCGCAGGTGCGTTATCTGGAAACGGGACAGGTCTGATCGACGCGCGTAGGTCTTCCGTAAGGTTAGGTTTTGCGGGCGACGATTGCCCCACACGCGCATAACGATCTATTGTGCCGGCAATTGCGTACATGCTAGACTGGCACTGTCATGATGAAGCTGCCGTTAGTTGGTTCACATAACAAATACGGGACTACACGCTGGTTACTCTTTGGTGTGTTGGCGTGTATCGCAGGACTGCTGATCGCATGTACACCCGACAAAGACCCGACCACCGGTGCTCCCGTGGTCGAGTTCCTGCAGAGCGCCGTGCCAACTCTGGCGCCTTCGCCGACGCCATCTCCCACGCCCACACCCACGCCCGATCCGGCCGTGCTGATCAAGCAGGCGCAACACGCCGGCTTCAATGGCGACGATGCGCAAGCCGCCAGTCTGTATCAACAGGCGCTGGGAATACTGGGCCAGCCAACGAATACCCTGGCGATACAGGCGCGCATGGGACTGGGGCAGAGCCAGCTTGGCGCTGGCGACACCCCATCGGCGCTGAGCACGTTTACGGCCATCGTTTCCGATGTGGTGAGCGGCACAGCGGCTGTGGATGCTGAAATCCTGCTGGGGCAAGCCGCAGCGCGTGCCGGCGACAATGCCGCGGCCGTGTCCTATTACTCGACCACCCTGGCTGCTAACCTGGTGATATCCCCATATCTGGCCTTGTGGCTGGGCGACGCCTATATCGCTGCCAATCAGCCCATCAGCGCCGTGAAACCATACAGCATTGCGGTTGCGTTCGCATCCACGCCGGTGCAGACCGTCCTGCGGCGTGAGAAGCTGGCGCTGGCGCTGCAATTGAGCGGTCGATATGCCGATGCACTTGGCCTATACGAGGCCAACATGACTGATGCCCAGTATGCCATCACCAAGGCGCGCAATGAATGGGCATCGACGCAGGTGCTGGTCGCGATGGGTCAGGCGGCAGCCGCATACCGGCAGATGAACGACATCATCACCCGCTACCCCGATCTGTCATACGCGTTTTCCGCCATACAGGCGCTGGACAAAGCAGGCAAGCCGGTCGACGATCTGCAGCGCGGCATCGTTGATTATCACGCCGGGGAGAACACGGCCGCGCAACAGGCTTTCAAGCGTGCTATCGCCAGGGACAGTCACCTGGATGAGATTCGTTATTGGGCGGCATTGAATTACGTCGATCTGGGCAGCGTAACCGATGCTTATCGCAATCTGAACGAGATCATTGCCAATGGCGCGGATTCGCCTCGTTATGGCGACGCTTTGATCGAGAAGGGCAACCTGCTGGCGGCAGCGGGAGACTATGCCAATGCTGCGGCAGCTTATCAGAAGCTGGCGGATACGGCGCCTAAAGATCCGCAGGCCGGTACAGCCCTGCAGCGCATCGGGCGCATGTATGAGCGCGCCGGAATGCTGGAACAGGCTGCCACAGCTTATCTTGCCGCTGCGGCTGCTTATCCGGCTGATGCCGGCGCGCCGGAGGCGCTGTTGCGCGGGGCAATAGCCCTGCACCGGCTTGGCCGATTCGATGAGGCAGCAGTCAAGTTCCAGGCGTTGATTTCGTCGTATCCATCTGCCCAGGAAGCTGAACTGGCGCAACTATGGCTGGGTAAAACACAGATCGCGGCCGGCAAGGTTGTGACCGGGCAGAACACGCTGGCGGACCTGGCGTTGCGCAAACCGGACGACTACGAAGGCGCGCGCGCTGCTGAACTGGCGGCGGATGTCACGCGCGTCCCGTTATCGAAACCTTTCGGCAAGATTGTGACGCCTACGCTCCAACAGCTTGACGCGCAGCAGACTGATGCAGAAAAGTGGTTACGCTCGCGCTTGAATATCAGCGACACGGTGGATATCCGCACGATGACGGCGACGCTGAGCGGCGATCTGCGCTTCCTGCGAGGCAGCGAATTGTGGCGGTTGGGGCTGCAGGATGATGCAGGCGACGAATTCGACGCGTTGCGCAGCGCCTATAACGACAATGCGTTGATCCTGTACCAGCTCGCGCTCTACTTACGCGATATTGGCGCATACCGGCAGTCCATCGGTGCGGCAGCCGCACTCATGCGCGCTGCCAAGGCCGGCTCCATCGCGGATACGCCGATTCTAATCACGAGACTGGTCTATCCGATCTACTACCCCGATCTGATCGATGAACAGGCCAGCGCCTATGCCTTGGACCCGCTGCTGATAGCCGGGCTGATCCGGCAGGAAAGCCTGTTCGAGCCAAACGCCGCGTCGGGCGCATCGGCCTACGGGTTGATGCAGGTCATTCCCGCGACTGGAAAGGAGATCAATACGGCGCTGAAGTGGCCGCCCAATTACAGCGAGCGCGACCTGACTCGCCCGTATATCAGCCTGCGTTTTGGCGCTTACTATCTGTCGCGCCAGCGCGATGCGCTGGGCGGCGATCTATATGCCATGCTGGCCGCCTATAACGGCGGACCGGGGATGGCGTCGAGGTGGAAGGATCGCAGCGGCGGCGATCCTGATGCGCTCTTTATGACGATGCCGCTGGATGGCGCGGGTTATCGTGAGACACAACTGTATATCCGCACGGTAACCAATAACTACGCGATCTACCACCGCCTGTATGCGGGCGACTGAGCAGTAGCACCCCCGGCGCCTGCTGGAGTGCTACTGCATCGGCGCTACTTGACGGGGCTCAGCCATCCCCACTGGTCGGCGTCGCGGCTGTTCACAATATCGAAGAATGCCTGCTGGATGCTCTTGGTGATCGGCCCGCGCGAACCGCTGCCGATTTTGACCTTGTCCACGCTGCGGATCGGTGTGACCTCTGCGGCTGTGCCGGTGAAGAAAATCTCGTCGGCGATATAGAGGAACTCGCGCGGCATAGCCTGTTCCCGCACCTCGTATCCCAGATTGCGCGCCAACTGGACAACCCCGGCGCGCGTGATACCCAGCAGGATTGAGGCTGCCATGGGCGGGGTGTAGATGATGCCGTTCGAGACGACGAAAACATTCTCGCCGCTGCCTTCGCTGACGTAACCCTGCATGTCCAGCGCGATGGCTTCGGTATAGCCGTGATCCAGCGCTTCCATCACCATCATCTGCGAGTTGACGTACTGGCCGCCGATCTTGCCCATCGACATGCCGACGCCGGGAACCGTGCGCCGCCAGGAAGAAACGCCCACATCGACGCCGCTCTCAATCGCCTCCGGCCCCAGGTATGCGCCCCACACCATGGTCATGATAGTGGCATGTACGCTGCAGCGGCGCGGGTTGACGCCCAGCGTCTCATCGCCGCGGAAAACCAGCGGGCGAATGTAGCAGGAGTCGTGTTGATTTTCACGCACGACCTGCTTCACCGCTTCGGTGAATTCGGCAGGGGTGTAGGGGATCTCCATGCGATACATCTTGGCTGAGGCATACAACCGGCGCATGTGCTCGTGCAGGAACAGAATCTTCGGTCCGTCCGGAGAGGCGTAAGCGCGCACGCCTTCAAAGACGCTGCTGCCGTAATGCAGCGCGTGCGTCTGCACGTGCACCGTTGCATTCGCCCATTCAACCAGCTTGCCGTCCATCCAAATGTATTTAGCGTTAGCCATGTTTATTCCTTATCAGAGGAGATTTGCGATTTGATATCGGCGATTATCAGCCAAAGTCTCCCCACCACTCTAATTCTATCTTCCGTTCCCAATCAATACCGCCGATCCAATCTCCAATCTCCAATCTCTAATCCCCAATCCCCAATCTCCAATCTCCAATCTCTAATCTCCAATCCCCAATCTCAATTCTCCAATCTTTCCACCACCGCCGTGCCCATCTCCTGCGTGCCCAGCACCGTTATTCCCGCCGAAGCGATGTCTTTGCAGCGCAAGCCGTCGCTCAGGGCGCGTTCAACGGCGCGCTCGATGGCGTCCGCTTCGGCAGTCAGACCGAACGACCAGCGCAGCATCAGCGCGCAACTGAGGATGGTCGCCAGCGGGTTGGCGATGCCTTTGCCGGCGATGTCGGGCGCGCTTCCGTGGATCGGTTCGTACAGCCCGCGCCGGAAACCGTGCCGGTTGATATATTCGCCCAGCGACGCGCTTGGCAGCATACCCATCGAACCGGCCAGCATGGCGGCTTCGTCGCTCAGGATGTCGCCGAACAGGTTCTCCGTGGCGATCACGTCGTAGCTGGTCGGGGTGCGGATCAGGTACATCGAGCAGGCATCCACCAGCACGTCCTCAATCTGCACGTCGGGATATTCGGCGGCGACTTCGTGCGCGACTTCACGCCACAGGCGCGATGTTGCCAGCACATTCGCTTTATCCACCGACGTCACTTTACTGCGCCGGCCGCGCGCCAGTTCGAACGCCATGCGCATCAGCCGCGCGATCTCCGCTTCGCTGTATGGGGTGGTGTCCACCGCCTGCCGATTGGGGCGCTCGCCGGACTTGCCCTGCGGCACGCCGAAATAAGCGCCGCCGGTCAGTTCGCGCACGATCAGCATATCCACCCCGCGCACGACCTCCGGCTTGAGCGTGGAAGCGCCGATCAGCGCGTCGTAGACCTTCACGGGGCGCAGGTTAGCGAACAGGCCAAGCGCCTTGCGGATGCCCAGCAGGCCCTGCTCGGGACGGACCTTCGCCCTGGGGTCGCTCCATTTCGGCCCGCCCACCGCGCCGAGTAACACCGCATCGGCGGCGGCGCATTTGACGGTTGTTTCAGCGGGCAGCGCTTCGCCCGTCGCGTCGATGGCGCAACCGCCCAGCAGCGCGTCATCCAGTTTCACGGTATGCCCGTACTTCGTCGCGAGTGCCTGCAGCACGCGGACGCCCTGCGTGGTGACCTCCGGGCCGATGCCGTCTCCGGCAAGAACAGTGATTTTAAGGTTCATGGTCGAGAATTGGAGATTAGTAATTGGAGATTGGAGATTGGAGATTAGAGATTGGAGATTTGGTATAGAAGATTGGTAATCGGAGATTGTGCTTGATCGCGCGCCTGAAATCTCTAATCTCCATTCTCTAATCTCTCTTGAAGAGAGCGGGCGACGGGATTCGGACCCGCGATCTTCTGCTTGGAAGGCAGACGCTGTACCACTCAGCTACACCCGCGACACTGTTGCAGTCAGGATTTTACCATTTATGCCTGCAATATCTCTCTGGCTGACTTGTTCATGTTCTTATAGCGATCGTCCTTGCGCAGGACTTTCTTGCGGATGCGGATGCTGAGCGGCGTCACTTCGACCAACTCGTCGTCGTTGATGAACTCGACGCAGTCGTCGAGTGACAGCCTGCGTATGGACGGCAGGCGGGTGGTGTCCACATCGACGGCGCGCATGCGGAAGTTGGTCAGGTGCTTGGTCTTGGCGACATTCACTTCCAGGTCCTCAGGCCGTTGATGCTCGCCCACAACCATGCCCTCATACACCGGCGTCATCGCCTCGATAAAGAGCGTGCCGCGCTCCCAGGCGTTGCGCAGTCCGTAGGTGACGGCCATGCCATCCTCGAATGCAATCAGCGAGCCGCGCTCGCGCTGGCGGATCGGCCCGGCCATCGGCTCGTAGCCGAAGAACAGCGCGTGCATGATCGCCATGCCGCGCGTGGCCGTCATCGCTTCGCCGCGCAAACCGATCATGCCGCGCGTCGGGATTTTGTACTTGAGCGTGACGATATTGTTGTCGCCGTGCTGCATATCCAGCATCTGGCCCTGGCGCGTGCCGAGCATCTCCACCATCACACCCAGGTAATCCTCCGGCACTTCGAGGAACACTTCCTCGTATGGCTCCAGTTGTTTGCCCGTTTTCGGGTCGGTCTTGAAAATGACTTCGGGTTTGCCGACCTGGAATTCGTAGCCTTCGCGGCGCATCGTCTCGATCAGCACGATCAGGTGCAATTCGCCGCGTCCGCTGACGATGAAGGTATCGGCGCTGGAGCCGTCCTGCACGCGCAGCGAGACGTTGTGTTCCAGTTCCTTATACAGCCGCTCGCGCAGCTTGCGCGAGGTGCTCCATGTGCCTTCCTTGCCGGTGAACGGGCTGGTGTTGACGCCGAATGTCATGCGTACCGTGGGTTCTTCGACACGAATGGGGGGCAGCGCCTTCGGATCGAGTGCGTCGGCGATAGTCTCGCCGATGAAAATCTCCGGCAGACCGGTGACGGCAATGATGTCGCCGGCTTCGACCGTCTGGGCTTCGATGCGTTCCAATCCCATATGCGTGTACACGCCGGTGAGTTTGCCCTTGAACATCTCACCATGAGTGTCGATGCGCATCACGTCCTGCGATTTGTTCAACCGCCCGGCGAACAGCCGTCCGATCGCAATGCGCCCCTTGTAATCATCGTATGCCAGCGATGTGACCAGCAACTGTGACGGACCTTCCATATCCACCGGCGGGCCGGGGATGTATTGCAGGATGGTGTCGAACAGCGGTTGCAGATCGGGTGTGAGCGGCCGGCCGGGGAACGCGGCCTGCGCGGTGATCGCGTTAGTGTAAATGATCGGGAACTCAGCCTGCTGATCGGTGGCGCCCAGTTCGATGAACAGGTCGAATGTGGCGTTGGCGACCCATTCCGGGCGCGCATTGGGGCGGTCTACCTTATTGATGACCACGATGGCTTTATGACCCAGTTCCAGCGCCTTGCGCAGCACAAAGCGCGTCTGAGGCATCGGGCCGTCCACCGCGTCGACCAGCAGCAATACGCCGTCAACCATATTCAAAACGCGTTCCACCTCGCCGCCGAAATCGGCGTGGCCGGGCGTGTCTACGATATTGATCTTGATGCCCTTATAGATCACCGCCGTGTTTTTCGCCAGGATGGTGATACCGCGCTCGCGCTCCAGGTCATTCGAGTCCATGACGCGTTCCATGACGACCTGGTTGTCGCGAAACACATGCGCCTGTTTCAGCATGCCATCCACCAAGGTGGTCTTGCCATGATCGACGTGCGCAATAATCGCGATATTTCTGATGTCCTTCCGTTCTGTGATCATACTTTCTCTATATATCCAATCCGATAAACCGATACAAGCAGGAAGGTTGCGCACAAACTACCACGCCGGAATAGTGGGTGTGGCTGCATCGTGGGCGTCGCGTCATGCCGGCGCGCAACCATTCGGTATGATGATTGCCCGGTCGTTGTGACGCATTCCTGCGCTAGAAGTTATTCTACTGATTACCGACCCTCTATTTTAACAGGTTAATGGTGAATTTTCGTAAACCATTCCAGGGTCAGTTCAATTATCTGTCTTTCTACCAGCGGGTTCTCGAAAGTATGGGTGTTATCATCGATCTTGTGAATGCTGGCGCGCGCGCCGAAGTGTTCCGCATACACATCGGCCTGGCTGACCGGAACCGTCGGGTCGCCGGTGCTATGGATCACAATCGCCTTGCCGGTGTAGTTTTTGAGTTCCTCCAGCGGCTCCTGTTGGAAGAAGGTCTGGATCAGCGGCAGGCCAACCGGGTAGCCCCACAACATGATATAGCCGTTGCTCATCAGCGAGTCCATCAGTGAACTGGTGCTTTGTCCGCTTCGCTCCGAGGTGCGCTGGGCCATGTGCATGAAGACATCGCTATTGGCGGCGGCTGCCCAGTATGCCAGTCCGCGCAACCGGCTGGGATTGCGCCCGGCCAGCAGGCTTTCGATGATCCCGCCCAGGCTGAGGCCAAGCATGCCCACACGCGCGCTGTCGATATCGCGACGCGCCGTCAGCCAGTCCAGAGCGGCCTGTGCGTCGTCGATTTCACCCGCGACCGTGATGTCCTGGAACTCGCCTTCGCTATCGCCGCTGCCGCGCATATCGAAGCGCAACGACGCGATGCCGCGCGCGGCGAATGCGCGCGCCGCATGGACGAACAGGCGGTGCGATCCGGTCTTATCGCCGGTGAAGCCGTGCAGCATCAGGATGGCCGGGTTGGGGCCGGGTGAATCCGGCAGATGGAGCATCCCCCACAGTGTCTGGTTCTGGCAGGTGAATGACACCGCCTGTTCTGTCGAGTTCAGGATCGGGTAGCTAATAGTCATGGGTTGGCTCAAGCCTGAGTTTGGAATAGTTGCATCAGGGTTTGATCGAAGGGCGGCCTGATTACGCCTTTCTCGGTGATCAGCGCTGTGATGTACCGGTGCGGTGTGACGTCGAAGGCGGGATTATAGACCTGGATGCCGGTTGGCGCGGTGAGCCTGCCAAAGCCCTGTGTGACTTCCTCCGCTTTGCGCTGCTCGATCGGGATCAGTTCACCGGAGGCCAGGTTCATGTCGATGGATGACAGGGGCGCCGCCACGTAAAAGGGAATGCCGAACTCTTTCGCCAGGATAGCGACGCCGAATGTGCCGATCTTATTGGCGACATCGCCATTGGCTGCGACGCGGTCGGCGCCGACGATCACTGCATCCACTTTGCCTTGCGCCATCACGGTTGCCGCCATGTTGTCGGTGATCAGCGTCACCGGGATGCCGGCCTGTTGCAACTCCCACGCCGTCAGGCGCGCGCCCTGCAGTAGCGGGCGCGTCTCGTCGGCAAATACATGGATCGATCTGCCCTGTTCCGCCGCCACGTACACGGGCGCGAGTGCTGTGCCCCACTGCGCCGTGGCCAGGCCGCCGGCATTGCAGTGGGTGAGTATATTGCAAGTCGCCTGATTCGCCCGCGCTGCCAGCAGCGCCGCGCCGTTCTTGCCGATGGCGCGGCACACGGCGTTGTCCTCGTCGATCATGGCGATGGCCTCGGACAGCATCAGCGCCTTGATCCCCGGCACCGGCAGGCTGCTGTTGTCGGCGACGAGTTTCTGGATGCGTCTCAATGCCCAGAACAGGTTGACTGCGGTCGGGCGTGAGGAAGCCAGGTATTCAGCGGCTTCGTTCACCTGTGCTGCGAAAGCGCTATAATCAGCCGCCTCCGAATCGCGCACCGCCAGGTAGAGCCCGAAAGCCGCCGCGATCCCAATGGCAGGCGCGCCGCGTACCCGCAGAACCTTGATGGCCTCCCACATCGCGGCGACATCATTGATATCCAGATGCTTGTAGTCATTCGGCAGAAGCGTCTGGTCGATGATGCGCGCCGCGCCGCCCGAACCGCCCACCCACTCAATTGTCTTCGCTGGTGAGATGTCCAATCGCTTTACCTCATATGAATGAGTAGCGCGTTCCAGGTCGCAGCCAGGAACGCGCTACTCGCCATGCAGAATCCGTTACTTGCCAGTCGCCAGCTTCAACGTGACGATCTGGAATGGCGTTACATCGAAGTCAACGCCGCCGTTCGACCATGTCAACGGCGCGTCGTCCTCTTCCAGCAGGTTACAGCGCGCAGCCGACCGCACCGGAAGCGTGCTGGTCAGGCGCACCGTGCCGCGCTTGCCATGCGCCTCATACAGCCGCACGATCAACGCCTCCGAGTCCTCCGCCTTCTTCACGGTGTCGATAATGACATTGGACGACGAGACGCCGAAGAACGACATTGAGCCAGACTGCGCGGTCGTGGAGCGCACGATGAGCGGCGCGTTGAAACGATAGCCTTCCTCGATGACGCCGGCCTCGCGGAAGTCGCCCGCGTGCGGCAACAGCGCATAACGGAAGGTGTGATGTCCCATATCCGCCACCGGATCGGGGCTCTTGGGCGAGCGCAGCAGCGACAGGCGCATCACATTGCCGTGCGTGGCGTAACCGTACTTGCAGTCGTTCAACAGCGCCACACCGAAGTCGGGTTCAGACAGGTCGGCCCAGCGATGGGCCGAGACTTCGAAGCGCGCCACATCCCAGGTCGTGTTGAAGTGGGTGGGGCGGCGCAGGTGGCCGAACTGGATCTCATAGGTAGCTTCCTGCGCGCGGATGTCGAGCGGGAACTCGACCTTGAGGAACTTGTGGCGCTCCTGCCACTCAACCTCATTGGCGAAGTCCAGCCGCGCTGAGACGGCAGTCAGCGAGATAACCTGCTTCAGGCTGCTCTGCGCGCCTATGTCATAAGTGGCCTCGATGGCTGCGCGCGCCGGGCCGCGTTCGATGACACGGAACGTTTTCGCTGCGCCGACACTGTATTTCTTCTCCAGATGGAAGACATCCATATCCCAGGCTTCCCAGTTGTTCGGCTCATCGTCGAACAAAATGAAGGCGTTCGCCTGTGCGTTCCGCGCGACGGCCTCGCGCCGGGCGTTCTTGTCGAACAGGCTGACCAGACGACCGGCGCGGTTGAAGACGGCCGATACGTAGCTGTTCTCCAGCGTGATGCTGGTATCAGTTTCCGTGACCGTTACAGGCGTGTCTATACTGCCGGGCGCAGCGACGCTGTATCCCATCGCCGGCGCGCTGATGACGCCCAGCGCTCTGCCATCGGCTGATACCTGCGCACCAGCCACGCCGTCCGGCAACTCGACTACTTCGGTGCGCGGGCTGCTGAGTGTGTTCAGCGCCACGACGGCGCCGGTCGGCTTTGCGCTGACCATCGGAGCGATCGTGCTGTCGCGCAACGCCGCACCGCTGGCCAGAATGTCGGCGTAATGCTTTTCGGAGTCGCGGTAGACCTCGGTGATCGACGAGCCGGGGATAATGTCGTGGAACTGATTGAGCAGCACCAGTTTCCACAGCCGGTTGATCTCCTCGCGCGGGTAGGGCCTGCCGAAAGTAGCATTGCCGATGGCGGCCAGGTATTCAACATCGCGCAACAGCAGTTCGCTGCGCCGGTTGCCCAGCTTATTGCGCGCCTGCGTCGTGTACGTGCCGCGGTGCAGTTCGAAGTATAGTTCGCCCACCCACTTGAGCGGGTCCTTGATGTCCGCTTCGCAGCGCTGGAAGAAATCGCTGGGTGAGCGCGACTTCATGCGCGGCAGGCCGTCCACGTCGTCCATGCGCTTCAACCGCTCCAGCATCTCCACGGTGGGGCCGCCGCCGCCGTCGCCGTAACCGAACAGAAGGTAACTCTCATTGGCGCGGTCGTGATCCTTGAAGTTGCTGACGTTGAACAGCGCCTCCTGCACGGTCACCACCGCGTTGTAGGTGTCCGACGGCGGGAAGTGCGTGAGTACCTGGCTGCCGTCGATGCCCTCCCAGATGAAGGTGCTGCTGGTGGGCTTGTTCATCTGATTCCACGACAGCTTCTGTGTCAGGAAGTGCTTTATGCCCGCCCCGCGCATGATCTGCGGCAGCGCGCCGGAGTAGCCGAATACATCGGGATTCCAGAACTCGGTGCAGGTTATGCCGAACTCTGCGCGGAAGAAGCGCTGGCCGAACAGGAACTGCCGCACCAGCGATTCGCCCGACGGGATGTTGCAGTCAGGCTCTACCCAGGCGCCGCCGGTCGGCACGAAGCGCTTTTCCTGAACCCGCGCCTTGATCTTGTTCCACAGCCGGGGGTGGAGGGTCTTAATCCATTCGTATTGTTGCGCCTGCGAGCACGCGAAAATGTAGTCCGGATAATCCTCCATGTAAAGCACGGCGGACGCAAAGGTGCGCACGCATTTGCGTTGTGTTTCCGCCAGCGGCCATAGCCAGGCCGTGTCGATGTGCGCATGGCCGACCGCCGACAGGTTGTGTTGTCCGTCGCCGTTGCGCGCCGCCAGGTACCCGGCTGCTATCGCGCGCGCAGCCGGCCACGTGCTGCGGTCGTCGAGGTCGCATGTGTTTACCATTGAGTTGGCGGCGTAAAGCGCCTGCCCGCCGCGCGGCGTGCTGGCCGGCAGGTAAGTCGCCATGTCGGCCACCGTGACGAAGTCCCACAGCAGATCCCAGGCTTCGCGGTCCAGTACGCAGATTTCGGCGCGGCGCAGCAAACCAATGCGCGTCGGCTGCGAATCCCCTGAAACGCCAAACAGGTTATTGCATGCCACTTCGACATGCAGGCTGAGGTGTTCGCCGCCTTTGGCTTCCTTGGCCAGCCGGTACGCGGGGCGCGCGGCTGAGGCCGCCCAACCGGATGACGATCCGGTCAGGCCCTGCATGGGTTCGCCGTCCTGCCATACGCAGGCTTCCGACGAGGAATCCCACAACAGATACACTTCCTTGCCTTTCCAGTCCGCAGGAATGTCGATCTCGACCTTGAACCAGTGCGTGGACCAGATTGGCCCGAACTGTTCGCCGATGTTGGCCGGGCGATAACTGCCTTTCAGCGCTTCTGAATAGGTGATGCGGTCGGGCGCTGAATAGACGGTCAGTTTAACCGGCGCGCGCTGCGGGAAAATCCGCCCGAGCAGGTTGCTTTCAGATGCGAAATTCTGCAAACGCTGGCGCGTGATATCAAGATGTTTTAGCATGCGTGAGCCATCCTTTCAGTAGGTTATAACAACTGTAACTAGCTTTGGTGATTCTACTCTGCAACGCGTTGCTGCGGAATCGCCCGCAAACGGCGTGCCAGTAACTCCGCAAAATGACAAGGTGTGTGAAATATCGTCGCCGGCGCATCTGCGTATGCAGGACGGCAAGAACGGCTTGTAGTTGCGTTCCAATACAGACGCGGTTACTATTCAAGCCATCTCCCATATTACGAGTACAACGCATGACACAACTGACATTTCACTTGATCGGCAACGCCCATCTGGACCCGGTGTGGGTATGGGACTGGCGCGAAGGGTTGAACGAGGGCATCACCACGTCGCGCGCGATCCTCGATCTGATGGACGAAGACGGCGAACTGACGTTTATACGCGGTGAGGCCGTACAGTACGAGCACATGGAGAAACACGCGCCCGATGTGTTCGAGCGCGTGCGCGCCTATGTCAAAGCGGGGCGCTGGGATGTGGTCGGCGGCACGTATCTCCAGCCCGATACCAACATGCCCGCGACGGAAACGCTGCTGCGCCACTTCATGCTCTCACAGGACTATTTCGAGTCGCGCTTCGGGCTGCGCGCCCGCATCGCCTGGGCCGCCGATTCATTTGGGCACAGCGCAGGATTGCCGGAGGTGCTTGCCGCCGCCGGTATGCAGGGGTTTGCCTTCACCCGCCCCGGCCCGGATCTCCTGCCGATAGCGAAACCCGCGTTCTGGTGGGAAGGCAGCGGCGGATCGCGCGTGATGGCCTATCGTCCGCTGGCCGGCTGGTATGGCAATGAGCATGATGAAATGCCGCGCCGGTTAAACGGACTGCTGGCAGCGGCGCAGCAGTGTGATTTGCAGAATGTCGGCGTGTTTTATGGCCTGGGCAACCACGGCGGCGGCCCGTCGCGGCGCAGCCTGGCGGACATCCGTGCCTGGGCGCATGCGCACCCGGAAGTGCGCGTGGTGTTCTCAGGTCTGCACCGCCTTTTTGACGCGCTGTATGAGGAAGTGGCGCAGCATGGCGACGATCTGCTGCCGACGCAGCGCGGTGAACTGAACTTCTGCCTGCGCGGATGCTACTCGTCGGTGGCAAAGCTCAAGTATTTCTACCGGCGCACCGAAGCGGGTATGGCGCGGGCTGAACGCACCGATAGCATGGTGCGGGCTGCTCTGGATCTGCCGGGTGCGGCGCCGCTGGATGGGGCCTGGACAAGCCTGGCATTCAACTCCTTCCACGATATTCTGCCGGGCAGTATTATCGAACGCGCCGTGGACGATCAGATTGCGTGGCTCGGCGGCGCCTATCACCAGGCGCAGGATGTCGAGAACACCGCGCTTGTGAAGCTGGCTGACCGGATCGACACCCGCGTCAAGCGCGCCAGGGGCGACCATCCGACAGCGGTATCGCTGCTGGCGTGGAATCCTCATCCGGTGGCCTATGATGGCCCGGTAGAGTTGGATGCAACGCTGGATTATCGGCCGATCTGGCAATACCTCAAACGTTCCGACGAGTTGCCGGTGGAGTTGCGCGATCAGGCCGGACGGCAGCTTCCGATGCAGGTGGTCGCCACCGAGCACACGGCAATGCCGGAATTTCCCTGGCGCAAGAAACTGGTCACGCGTCTGAGCCTGCCGCCGTTCGGGTGGAAAGTGCTGACCATGGGTTGGGTCGAGGGCGCGCAGACGCCCGCAACGCCTGAGCCAGCCCGCGCTACCCAGCACGGCGTGATCGATAACGGCATCTACCGGGTAGTTGCCCGCGAGGGACATGAGGGCGTGCAGGTTTACCACCGCGGTCACAGCCTGTTCGGCTCGCTTGGCATGCATCTGGTCACAGTCAATGATCCGTACGGCTCGTGGGGCAGCATGACCGAACTGCCCGAATCGCTGGATTTGTCGGCGGTTATCGCATCGTGGCGCATCGCGCAGGTGGTAACGCTTGAGGATGGGCCTGAACGCGCCATGTTGTGGGTGCGCTTTGAAGGCGGACACTCGCGTCTGGATATGCGCCTGTCGCTGGCGCGGCAGCGCGAAGCGGTCGATGTCGACGTCAGGTTATTCCTGAACGAGCGCTCGGCGCGCGTCAAGCTGGTGTTGCCGTGCGGTGCGCGTCAGGCCGAATACGACGTGGCGGGCGGGCGGGTCACCCGCGGCGAAGTGGGTGAAAATCCGGGTGGGCGCTGGGTACGCACGCCGATGGTCGGGTTTGCCAGCAATGCGCTCTACAACTTCGATCTGAAGAACGGCGCGCTGCGCGCTACGTTGGCGCGCGCCTCTCGTTACGCCTGCGATTTGACTCTTTCCGCAGAGGCGCAACCGTGGATCGCTGCCGTAGACAGCGGCGAACTGCGTTTCAAGTTCCTGTTAGGTCCCGGCGATGAGCGACTGCCCATCCTGGCGCGCCAACTGGAGGAACCCCCGGTGGTCATGGCTGTTCCCCCGTCTCCGGGCGACTTGCCGCGTACAGGCAGCCTGCTGCAACTACAGCCGGACTGCCTGCGCATTCTTTCATTCAGATCGCAGGGTGAGGGAGCCTATCTGCTATGCCTGCAGGAGATGAACGGCCAAACCGTCACGCCGCGAATGAAGTGGCTGGGGCAACCATTGAAACTCAGCAAACTGGCGGGTGGGAAGATTGCGTCCTGGCGCATTACCAGACAGGCCGCCGGATGGCAGGCCGACTGCGTGATATAGGCACGGTGAAGGCAGCAACCGGATGAATCGTAGGGGTGATGCATTGCCATACATGCGTGGCCGGCTGAATCGCGGGCAATGCATCACCCCCTGCTGACGTTTGTGATTTTCCTCACGGATAGCTGCGAAGTATGTTAAAATGTGGCGACTTCCGCAGGTACGTTACGCATTAGCTCATGTGGCTGGCTCAAGTTGGGCCAGTCTTGTTTTTGTGTGTGTTGTTTGGCAAATAGATTTATATTGTAGAGGAAGGGGATAATGCTGGTTCCACCGGTATCACAAGACGCCCAGGTCATTAATAACCTGTATGCCATACTGTATGTTTTATCTGCAATTGTCTTTCTCCTCGTTGAAGGACTTCTGATCTATTCCGTTGTCAAGTTTCGCCGCCGTTCGGCCGGCGATGCCCCCGAGCAGATCCACGATCACCGCGGATTTGAAATCGCCTGGACGGTGCTGCCCATGATCCTCGTCGCTGCTATCTTCCTGCTCGCCTTGAATTCCATGGGGCAGTTGGAAGCTTCCGGCACATTGAACGACCCGTTGAACCACGTCCACGGCATTAACGACCAGGTTGCCATCAAGCGCATCAATGAGGCCAAAAAAGTAGATATGGTCATCCAGGTCACCGCCCGTCAGTGGGTCTGGCAGTTCAAGTATCCGGACGGCAACTTCACGGTGAACCAGGACCTGGTGGTGCCGGCAGGCAAGACCATCCGCCTGGATATGGAGACGGCCGACGTCATTCACGCCTGGTGGGTTCCGGCGCTCGGCGGCATGATCTACGTCAACCCGGGTGAGATTTCATCATTCTGGTTCAGTGCGCCCGCCGGCGCGTACACAGGCCAGTGCAATGCATTCTGCGGGTTGGCGCACGCGCAAATGCTGGCGAATGTGAAAGTGCTCTCACAGACTGACTACGATGCGTGGTATGCCCAGCAGACCGCCAGCAGTTCAGCGCCGACCGGCGCGGGTGATGCGGCGCGCGGCGAGACATTCTTCATGAACGGCCCGTGCGTGTCGTGTCATACCATCGATGGCACGAAGGCGCAGGGCAAAGTGGCGCCGCGGCCTTTGACGCACTTCGCCACATACGAAAAGATCGCGCAAGTGATTCCGAACACGCCCGAAAACCTGACGAAATGGCTGCATAATCCACAGGAAGTCAAACCCGGCACTCAGATGCCGAACCTGGCGTTGAAGCCGCAGGATATCGCCGATTTAGTCGCATTCCTGGAGTCGCTCAAGTAAGGGAATTGGGGTCAGGCGCGGGCTGTACCGCGGATGAATAAGGAGTATTGTTGAATGGCAAGTGTGAGCATTCCGATTGAGAAGCCCGGCACATGGGGCAAAGTTGCCGAATGGTTGACTACGGTCGACCATAAGCGCATCGGCATCATGTATCTCGCGTCCAGCTTTTTCTTCTTCCTGCTCTCGGGGATTTTCGCGCTGGTTATCCGCCTGCAACTGGCAGCGCCGGGACTGAAGATTGTGGATCAAAACGTCTACAACGAACTTTTCACCATGCACGGAACCGGGATGATCTTCCTGTTCGTTATCCCGTTCCTGGTGGGTCTGGGCAACTACATCGTCCCGCTGCAACTCGGCGCCCGCGACATGGCGTTCCCGCGCATCAACGCTCTCAGCTTCTGGATGTTGTTGTTCGCCGGGCTGGTCATGGAAGGGGGCTTTCTGATCGGCGGCACTGCCTCAAACGCTGCGTGGACGGCTTACGTCCCGCTGTCAACCAAACAGTTCTCGCCGCAGGTCGGCATGGACATCTGGCTGTTCGGCATTGTGCTGCTGGGTATTTCCTCCACACTGGGCGGCGTCAACTTCCTGGTGACGATCTACACGATGCGCGCCCCGGGTATGACGCTCTGGCGAATTCCCTTTTTTACCTGGTCGATCATCGTGACGGCCGCCATGATTCTGCTGGCCACGCCCGTGCTGACCGCAGCGCTCATTATGCTGATCTCAGACCGCAACTTTAATACGCAATTCTTTACCACGGCTAATCCGCGCCTGTGGCAGAACATGTTCTGGTTCTACTCGCACCCGGCTGTCTACATCATGATCCTGCCGGCTATGGGCGTGCTGTCCGAGGTCATCCCGGTCTTCTCCCGCAAGCCGTTGTTTGGTTGGAAAGCGATGGTCATCTCGACCATCCTGATCGGCGTGCTGGGCTTCTCCACCTGGGTACACCATATGTTTGTCACAGGCGTCGATCCAATGGTCGAGCGTTTCTTCATGTTCACGACCATGGTGATCGCCGTGCCGACGGGCGTGAAAATGTTCAGTTGGATTGCTACTATGTGGAAAGGTTCGGTCAGCCTGAAGACGCCCTTGCTCATGTGCCTGGGCTTCCTTTCAACCTTTGTCATCGGCGGTATATCCGGCGTCATTCAAGGCGCGATACCAATCGACATGCAGGTGCACAACACCTACTGGGTTGTCGCGCACTTCCACTACGTGCTTTTCGGCGGCAGCGTGTTCGGCATCTTCGCCGGCCTGTATTACTGGCTGCCAAAGATCACCGGACGCATGTTGAACGATAAGCTGGGCAAGGTCCAATTCGTGATTATGTGGATCGGGTTTAACACCACTTTCTTCCCCATGCACATCCTGGGGCTGGAAGGCATGCCGCGCCGTATCGCCACCTATGCGGCTGATCGCGGCTGGGATATCCCCAACCTGATCGCCACCATAGGGGCGTTTATGATCGCGGCCTCGGTGCTGGTCTTCATGATCAACTATGTCGTATCGATCATCGCCAGGAAAGGCGAGGTCGCCGGCGACGACCCCTGGGAAGGCAACACGCTCGAATGGGCCACATCTTCGCCGCCGCCCGTTTATAACTTTGCTCATATTCCGGTCGTGACAAGTAATCGCCCGGTTTATGACAAACGCGTCGCTGCGCAAGTCAAGCCAGAAGGCTGATCGACTGTGAGAACGCTTAAAGTACTGTCATTGCTCGCGGCGATACTGGCCTACTGCCTGGTCGTCGTTGGCAATATTGTTCGAATAACCAATTCGGGGCTGGGATGCCCCGACTGGCCGTTGTGTTACGGCAGCGTCATACCGATTGCGCGCGCGGATGCGATTATCGAAGTCGCCCATCGCGTGTTCGCCGCGCTCGTCAGCGTACTCGTCGTCGTAATCGCCGTCCAGAACTTCCGGCTGAAACTGAGCGCCGCGCTGATGCGCCTGAGCGCCCTGACGCTGGTCCTGCTGGCTGCTCAGATTCTTCTCGGCGCGTTGACGGTGTGGACGTTGCTGGAGACGGGCATCATCGCGCTGCACCTGGCGGCGGGCATGGCTTTGGTCGGCTGCATGGTCGCGATGACCATCCTGTTGCGCACCAGTGAACAACCGCAGCGCACCCCGCAGGCGCGCCATTTCGGCCGGGCAGCGGTTACAACCGCAGTCGCGGTTTTCCTGCTGCTGGCAACCGGAGGAATCGTGTCCGGGAGTGGCGCGGCTCTGGCCTGCAGCATGACATTCCCGCTCTGCAACGGCTCATTATTACCCAACGGCGGTTCGCTGGTACTGGTGAACTGGTTGCATCGCGCCACCGTCGGCATCGTGTCACTGCTGGTGCTGGCCACTTTTCTGCGCACACTGAAAGCGGCGCATTCGCAGACGCCTCAAGTCGCGCGCCTTTTGCGGGCAGCCGCCCTCGCGATGGGCATCGGCTTTGTCCTGCAGGCCGGCATCGGCATCCTGATGGTTGTCACGGGTAGACCGGCTGCCATCGCCACGCTGCACAATGCCACGGGCGCGTTCGTGTGGGTAAGCACTCTGTCGCTGGCAGTGTTATCCAACCGGCTGCCGGTCACCCTTGAGGCGCCTGCGCCGCGCACCGAGCCGCTGCCGGCCTGGAGGCAGACAATCAACGATTACGTCACGCTGACCAAGCCGCGTGTCATTTCACTGCTGCTGGTGACGACGCTGGCCGGCATGCTGGTTACTCCTGCAGGCACACCGCCGCTGTACCTGATTGTCTGGACGCTGATTGCCGGATACCTGATGGCCGGCGGCGCTAATGCCGTAAACATGGCCTACGACGTGGATGTGGATACTCGCATGGGCCGCACGAAACTGCGGCCGGTGCCGAGTGGGCGACTGACGTCGCGCCATGCTTTCATCTTCGGCGTCACACTCGCCGTGGTTGCGTTCGCCATGCTGGTGTTGTTTGTCAACATCCTGTCGGCGCTTCTTTCGTTGCTGGGCTTCCTCTACTACACGGTGCTCTACACGCGCTGGCTGAAACGCTCAACATGGCAGAATATCGTCATCGGCGGCGGCGCAGGCGCCATTCCGCCGCTGGTGGGGTGGGCGGCCGCATATGGTCAATTGACCTGGCCGTCGTTGTTCCTGTTTGTGATCGTCTTTTTCTGGACGCCGCCGCACTTCTGGGCGCTTGCATTGCTTAAACGCAAGGAATATGCGCTGGCAGGCATACCCATGCTGCCGGTTGTGGCAGGCGACAGTGAAACCGCGCACCAGATGTGGCTTTATTCCTGGGGCATGGTCGCCCTGTCCTTGATGCTGGCGCCCTTACAGGCGATGGGGCTGGTGTATCTCATCAGCGCTATCGCGCTGGGCGCACTGTTCCTGCTGCGCGCCTGGCGCGTGAACCGTGAGCAATCGCCTGTTTCTGCGCTCAATTTATATAAATACTCGTTGTTGTACCTGGCGCTGTTGTTCGCCGCCATGGTCGTTGACCGTATGGTCATTCGCTTATAGAGGTGTAGAGATGATTCCAAAGGCTATGGAACGCCGCGCCCGCATTCTCGTTATCGCGTGCCTTGGGGTTGTGGCAATCGGGTCGATTATCGGTTTGTTGTGGATGAGCATGTACGCTGGAAGATGACGCGCGCACCGCGCAGGATATCAGGAAGAATCAAATGGATGTCAATAATGAGACTGTAACGCCGGTTGATGAAGAAGAAGAGCCCATTCATCTGCCCCCGCCCAGTTGGGCGCCGATCATCCTGGCGCTGGGTTTGGCTGGAATCGCGTTCGGGGTCGTGCTGACTCCCTTGCTCCTGATCGTCGGAGTCGTGTTGTTTCTGATCGGGCTGGGCATCTGGGTTTCCGATGAGATCAGGAACGCCTCTGCGTCAGACGAGCATTCGGGGCAGCAGGCTTCCAACAGCGCCGTATGAGTGCCTTTACTTCGCCGCAATCCGGAAGCATCAGGCAGCCGCTGCCGGCCGCGCGACGGAAGCGCCCTGACAGGGGCTTGCTGGGCGCTATCGCCTTCATCGCCTCCGAGTCGATGTTTTTCAGCGGGTTGTTCGTGGCGTATTTCTTTCTGCGCACCGATACGTCGCTGACCATACGCTCGGACCAACCCCTCCATCCATCGATCGCGCTGCCGCTGTTCAACACGCTGATCCTGACGGTAAGCGTCGTCGCCATGGCATGGGCCGAGCGCGGCATCGCGAAAAATAGACAGCGCAACCTGATCATCGGCACGACCATAGCCGCAGCGCTGGGTTTGATCTTCATGCTGCTGCAGTCCGTCGAATTCTCGCGCTTTATCACCGCAGGTTTCACGCCCAACAGCAGCGCATTTGGATCGACCTTCTTTGCGCTGTTGATTTTCCACGTGCTGCGCGTGTTCGCCGGCGTGACCTTTATGGTGATTGTGCTCATACGCGCTTTGATGGGACAGTTCACTCAGAACCGTCGCTCTGCGGTGCAGGCCTGCGCAGCTTACTGGTATTTTATCTTTATCGTATGGCTGCTCGTGTTTGCCGTCCTGTATGGTATGTGACCTGAAGGAGTGCAATGGGACCGCGTTTTGCGTTGCGCTGGACACTCATCGGTCTGGTAAGCGCATTGGTCCTGGTAGCTGCGGCCGTGGCGCTGCGTCTGGCGCGTCCGGTTCCTGCTCCACCGCCTGCCCGCGTATACAGCGTAGATGACCTGTTGTCCGCGACCGAGATGCGCTTTGACGTCGATGGCGTCGGCACGCAAATCATCAGCGGCACGATTCTGACATTGAAGCTGGCGCCGTATCCGCCGCGTTCAGCCGTTACCTCAACGGTGACGCTGGTTGCGCTGACGTCCGATGGCAAACCGGCCGAAACAGCCAACCCGACGCTGACGATTGCGCCATCAGGGCAGGCGGCATCGCAGACTTTCCCGCTGGCGCATCAGACCGGCGGTATCTACGAAGCGACCGGTATACTCTTCCCCACAGCCGGCTCGTGGCACATGCGCGTCGATGTCTATCTGGGCGATGATATTCCTTCGAGCATGCTGATGACCGTCAACGCGCGCTGAGCCTGTTTTTGCTCCGCGTTCTCGTCCTCGGGAACGCAGTTCGTGCTTTAATCTAGTCACGGAGGCGTGACTTATGGGTATCAGCGTCGGCATGGTCGGCGTGGGTTCGTTTACGCAGAGTTTTATACCGCTATTCAAGGCCCATCCACTCGTAGACAAACTGGTGTTGTGCGATCTGGACGCGACCAGGTTTCAGAGCAATGCCGCCAGGTACGGCATCGCAGACACCAGCCCGTCGCTGAAGGCATTGTGCCAGAGCGATGTAGATGCCGTGGTAATCATTACCCAGCACTGGATGCACGTCGCGCCATTGGTTACGGGAACCCAGACTCCCGGAATCTCCGAGATTCCGGGAGTCTATGCGCGATGAGTCAATGCGCGATCACAGAATCCGAGGCGGGGCTTCGAGTTGTGTCAGGAACTTCCAGCAAATCACAGAGGAGGCACGCATGACAAAACGCGATGTCATTATCCAGGCGCTGCAGGGGCGCAGGCCGCCGTATGTGCCGTGGTCGTTCAGCTTCACACAGGAAGCGCGCGACAGGTTGATTGCGTATTACGGTACGGGCGACCTGGAGGATCGACTGCAAAATCATATCGTGACGGTAGCAGACACCTATGGATTCTTCACCGATATCGGCGCGGAATGCGTTCGCGATTGTTTCGGCGTGGTGTGGGATCGCCACATCGACAAAGACATCGGCAACGTGCGCGGCCAGGTATTGCCCGAGCCCACGTTGCGCGGCTTCCAGTTTCCCGATCCGCACGATCCGCAGTTATTCGCGGATATCGCGAGTCAGTTGGCGCGTTATGGCGACCGCTTCCGCGTATTTAACATCGGCTTCTCGCTCTACGAACGCGCCTGGACGCTGCGCGGAATGGTCGACTTGATGATGGACTTCCTCGATCACCCGCGGTTCGTGCATGAATTGCTCAACGCCATCGCCGATTACAACATCGCCGTACTGCGGGAAGCGTGCAAGTACGACATCGACGCGATCTACTTTGGCGACGACTGGGGCCAGCAGCATGGTCTGATCATGGGGTATCGCACCTGGCGCGAGTTCATCTACCCGGTCCTCAGGCGCATGTACGGCGCGGCGCATGAGCAGGGCAAGCGGGTGTTCATCCATTCGTGCGGCGATGTGGATGAACTGTTCGACGACCTGATCGGCATCGGCTTGAATTGTTTCAACCCGTTCCAGCCCGAAGTGATGGATGTGTATGCGCTGCTGCCGAAGTACCGCGGCCGGCTGGCGTTTCACGGCGGGATGTCCACCCAGCGTATTCTGCCCTATGGCAGCGTGAACGACGTGCAGCGCGAAAGTCGCCGCTTGATCGAGCTGGGCGCTGAAGGAGGATACATCTTCGCGCCTGCGCACGCCGTCGAAGGCGACGTGCCGCTGGAGAACATGCTGGCATTTATCGAGACGATGCTGTCTCAGACGGGTTATGCTAATTGAACACGTGTAAGGATGTGAATTGACATGATGCAGATATCTGTTCTGAGTGAGCCACCGAGTGAATCAGGCAGCAATCGCTATTACAACACCAACCGGGCGCCGTTGTTGGCCAGCCCGCTCGTAAAACTGCCACTGGGCAGCGTACACCCGAATGGCTGGCTCAAACACCAGCTCGAACTCATGGCCGAGGGCATGACCGGTCGCCTGACTGAACTCAGCATCTTCCTGGAAAGCGACAACGGCTGGTTCGGCGGTGAGAATATGGGCTGGGAGGAACAGCCCTACTGGTTGCGTGGTTTCTACGATCTGGCGGTACTGACCGGTGATGCGCGCTTGCTTGAAGAAGCACATCGCTGGATCGATGTGGTGCTGAACAGCCAGGATGCCGATGGCTACTTTGGCGCGCGCTACCACAAGCGCGTCGAGGGGATCAACGGACAGGTGTGCCCTGACCTGTGGCCGCACATGATTATGTTGGACGCGGTCATCAGCCACTATGAGGCGACCGCCGACGCGCGGGTCATCCCTTTCATGGCGCGTTTCTTTGCCTTCTGTCGCGATTTGCCCGCCGAGCAGTTCCTGCCGGAAATCACCAATGGCGGACAGGAGTTCGGCGACTGGCGCGTGTGGTGGCAGCGCCGCCGCGCCGGCGATTTCCTGCCACAACTCTATTGGCTCTATAACCAGACGGGCGATGCGTGGCTGCTTGATCTGGCCGCCCGCGTATTCCAGCGCATTGATCCTGCGCCGGATGAATGGCTGGATCACCATATCGTCAACTTCACACAGCGCTTCCGCTACCCCGGCAACTTCTACGCGCAGTCGAAGTCGCAGTGGCATTTCGATCAGACGGAGTACTGGTATCGCCAGCATCTGGAAACCTGGGGCCAGCAGCCGCGCGGTATCTTCGGCGCGGATGAGAACATCCGCACCGGCTGCGTCGATCCGCGCCAGGGTTTTGAAACCTGCGGCATGGTTGAGTTCGCCAAGAGCTTCTACATCCTGGCGCGCGTCACCGGCGACACGATCTGGGCCGATCGCGCCGAAGATGTGATGTTGAATCATTTCCCGGCTTCCGGCACGCCGGATCTGAAAGGGCTGCACTACCTTACCGCGTCCAACCAGCCTCAACTGGATGCGTCTGAGAAACACGAATACCAGAACAAGGGGCGCATGATCAGTTACTCGCCGCACGACTATCGCTGCTGCCAGCACAACGTGGCGATGGGCTGGCCCTACTATGCAGAAAACCTGTGGCAGGCCAGCGCAGACAACGGCCTGGTGGCGTGGCTGTACGCGGCATCGTCTGTGACGGCGCGAGTTGGCAGCGACAATGCAGCCATAACCGTCGAGGAGAAGACGGACTATCCGTTTAGCGGGAAAGTGACGCTGGTTGTAGGGCAATCTGTCAGATTGCCCTACAGCTTCCCGCTGTATCTGCGGGTGCCCGGCTGGTGCAGGGAATTCACGGTTGCCGTTAATGGTGAGGACCTGAACCTGGAAGGCCTCGAAGATCTCTCTGGCTTGTATGTGCGAATCGAACGCGAATGGAAAGTGGGCGATGTGGTTGATATCGACATGGGCATGCAGATCACGCTGACCGAGTGGCCGCGCACCGGGAGCGTCAGCGTCAACCGCGGGCCCCTCACCTATTCACTGCGCATCGGCGAGCAATGGAGGCGCTGCGGCGGTAGCGAGGTGTGGCCGGAGTGGGAAGTGCTTCCGACGACTGCCTGGAATTATGGCCTGATCGTGGACCGCGACAATCCGGCCGCGTCGTTCGAACTCGGCGCAGTGATCGCCCCTGCCGACCAACCCTGGACGCTGGATGCCGCGCCTATCCGGATTACAGCGCGCGGCAAGCGCATCCCGCAGTGGGGTTTGCAGAATGAGACGGTTGAAGAGTTGCAGCCCAGCCCCGTCCGGTCGGTTGAACCGGAAGAGGCGCTTACGCTCATCCCGCTGGGCTGCGCGCGCTTGAGGATTGCGTGCTTCCCGACCATTGGCGCAGGCCCGCTGGCCTGGGAGTGGAAATAAGCGTTTATCCTCGCGTCGACAACTGCTGGACTTGGCCGGATTCATTCGTTAGTCCATACTGTAGCCTATATGCCATTGATACATGAACGGACTTTCCGCGTTCGCTATGGCGAGTGCGACGCGCTGGGTCACGTCAACAACTCACACTATCTGCGCTATATGCAGGAGGCAGCCTTCGACGGTTCGGCCGCCGCCGGTTACGGCGTCGAACGCTACGCCGCCATGCAGCGATTGTGGCTGGCTCGCCAGACCGAGATCGAGTACATTCGCGCGTTGCGCTATGGCGATTCCGTTATTGTCAGGACCTGGGTGCACGACTTTCGCAAAGTGACCTCTCGCCGGAACTACGAGATGCACCTGGTTGGGACAAATGAGCCAGTCGCACATGCGTACACCGAATGGGCCTTCGTCGACAGCGAGACCGGGCGGCCTGCGCTTATACCACCGGAGGCGGTCAGCGCCTACTTCCCCGAGGGCGCGCCGCCGCCGGCGCCTGCGCGCCAGCGCTACCCAGCCGCGCCACCGCCGCCGCCGGGGGTCTTCACAACGCGCCGGCGCGTCGCCTGGAATGAGCTCGATGCCGCCGGCTATGTGAATAACCCCGTTTACCTGACTTATGCCGAAGACTGCGGCATCAACGCAATTGCGGCGCTTAACTGGCCGATCACACGCATGATGGCGGAAGGCTGCGCTATCGTCGCGCGCAGGAATCAGTTGGAATACCTTCAGCCGGCCGTCGGCGGCGACGAGATCGAGATCGCGACCTGGGCTTCGGATGTCAAACGCGTCAGCGCGACGCGCCATTACACGATAACCCGCGTCAGCGATGGTGTGTTGCTGGCGCGCGTCAATACCCTGGGCGTCTGGATGAACCTGAAAAGCGGGCTGCCGGTTCGTTTTCCCGCTGCATTGCTCAAAGATTTCGCGCCAAACCTGGTCATGCCATGAATCTCATCGACTTTGTCAACCGCCCAACCGTACCCGCGCCATGGGGCGAAGGCGACAATATCCCGTGGATCGATCCGGAGTTCAGCGAGCGCATGTTGAAAGAGCATCTGAGCCAGGAGCACGATGCTGCCAGCCGGCGTGCGGAGACAATAGACCGGCAAGTCAACTGGATCCATAACCGTGTCCTGGGCGGGCGGCATACCACGGTGCTTGATCTGGGTTGCGGGCCAGGTTTATACACCAGCCGACTGGCGGCGTTGGGACACACGTGTACAGGGATTGATTTCTCCCCTGCATCGATCCGTTACGCCAGGGAGCAGGCCAGGCTGGGTGGATTGCGCTGCAACTATATCTGCGAGGATCTTCGCAGCGCCGATTATGGCAACGGCTTTGGGCTCATTATGCAGATATTTGGTGAAATCAACGTATTCAACCCCGCCGATGTGCGCATCATATTGCAAAAAGCCAGGCAGGCGCTTGCTCCTCGCGGCGCGCTGCTTCTGGAACCGAGTACGTTTGACGGCATACGTTATCTCGGCCGGCGACAACCAACCTGGTTTTCCTCGCGAGGGGGACTATTCTCTCATTTGCCGCATATTGGTTTTGAGGAGAGCTTTTGGGATGAAACCAGCCGCACCGCCACGACGCGGCATTTCATCATCGATGCGGCAACCGCCGAGGTGACGCGCTTCGCGGCGACCTACCAGGCCTACACGGCTGAAGAATATGTCGCGCTGCTGCACGAGTGCGGGTACGGGGACGTGCAGTTATATCCATCGCTGCTGGGCCAAATAGACGAATCCCAGAGTGATTTTCTGGCCGTGGTCGCCCGCCGGCCGGCTTGAGCAACTTCTCACAAACGGGAGACACGGCATGAACGCAAAAGAGAGAGTCATCACAACCTTCGAACATCGCGAGCCGGATCGCGTGCCGCTGTGGTACGGCGCGTCGGATGCGCTGACCGCGCGACTGATGCAGCAGTGCAACGTGTCTCATGAAGAAGCGCTGATGCAGCGGCTGCACATCGACTTTCGGCGCGTTCATGAACGTTACATCGGTCCCGATCTGGGCGCGAAAACATACTGGGGTATCGAGCGCGGGGGCGGGTATTATGGGCAGCCGTTGACGCACCCCTTGGCAGGTGTTGAGACAGTCGAGCAGGTGGCGGCGTATACCGGATGGCCGTCGCCGGACTGGTTCGACTTCAGCCATCTGCGTCAGGAGTGCGAGCCGTGGCGCGATTATGCCATCATCGGGGGGCCGTGGGCGGTTGTCTTTACCGATGCGACGGAACTTGTCGGCATGGGCGAATTTTTCATGAAAATGCATACGCATCCGGAAGTCATGCATGCCGTCATGCAGAAAGTCAGCGACTTCTATTACGAGTTGGCGCTGCGCTTCTTCGAAGCCGCCGGCGACCTGCTGGATATATTCTTCTTCGGCGACGATATAGGCACGCAGCAGTCCATGATTATCTCGCTGCCGCACTGGCGCGAGTTCTGCAAGCCGCATGTCGAGCGCTTCCTGAAGCTGGGCAAACAGGCCGGACTTAAGACGATGTTCCATTCCTGCGGCGCGGTGCGCAAGATGATCCCCGATCTCGTCGAAATGGGGCTGGATGCCTTAAACCCTATCCAGGTGCGCGCCAGGGGGATGGACCTGCGCGAACTGAAGACCGAGTTTGGCGCGCGCATGGCGTTTCACGGCGGATTCGATCACCAGCAGGTGTTGCCGTTCGGCAGCGAGGCGGACGTGCGCGCCGAGGCGCACCGCGTCATCGATATCATGGCGCCCGGCGGCGGCTATTGTCTCGCGCCAAGCCACGACCTGATGCTCGACGACTTCCCTCCGCACAACGTCATTGCCATGTATGACGAGGCGTACCAGTATGGCCGATATACTCAAGCTTGATCTGAAGCGCAAGTTCCGCCATCTTTATAACCCGACGCCCAGGCATGTCACGGTAGTCGATGTGCCTGATTGGAACTATCTGATGATCGATGGGGCGGGCGATCCGAATACCGCCGTGGAATATCAGGACGCGGTCAATGCGCTATATAGCGTTGCTTATACACTGAAGTTCATGATCCGGAAAGGGGATTCGCCGGTGGACTATCCGGTGATGCCGTTGGAGGGGTTGTGGTGGTGCGATGATACAGCCGAGTTCAGCGCGCTGCGCAAGGACAACTGGCAGTGGACGATGATGATCATGCAGCCGGAGTTTGTCACGCTCCAACTGGTCACACAGGCGCTGGCCCTCAGCAAGGAGAAAAAGCCGCTGCCGACCCTGGCGCAAGTGCGTTTCGAGCCTTATGTCGAAGGCCTGTCTGCGCAGATCATGCACCTCGGCCCGTATGCTTATGAAGCGCCAACCATCGGGAAGCTGCATGCCTATATCGCCGAACAGGGCTATCGCCGGCGCGGCAAACACCATGAGATCTACCTGAGCGACCCCAGGCGTACGGCGCCGTCTCGCTTGAAGACCATCCTGCGCCAGCCAATCGCCTGAATCAAAATGACGGATAGCCGTACCGTCATACCCATGCTGATGTGCCTGCCGTTTGTGTGGTTCCAGGCGAGTGTCAATGTAGCTCTCAAGACGGCGAGAGATCGGCTACCCGGCGTTGCTGAAGTATTGATCTTCCCGCATGGCGGGATCACCTGTCCAGCCCTGCGATGATGACGAAACGAGAGAGAATATGGACAGGAGACCCCCGTGAGGGGCACGGAATCATGAGAGCGATTGTCAATACAGGCCGTAACAAACTGGAGATGCTGGAACTTCCAGCGCCGCAACCCGGGTCGGGACAGGTGCGCATCCGTACGGGGGCGTGTGGCATCTGCGCCACGGATCTGGTCATGCTGGCCGGATGGGAGCGCACCGGTTACCCGGCGACGCCCGGCCATGAATGGTCGGGCACAGTGGACGCAGTTGGCGCAGGGGTGGACGGCAGCTTGCTCAACCGGCGCTGTGTGGCGGATAACGTGTGGTCTGATGGCGGCGAGGTGGGTTTCGAACACCCCGGCGGATATGGACAATACTTTCTTACCGAGGCCGCCAACCTGCAGTTGCTTCCCGATGGGTTTGCTTTTTCCACAGCCGCATTGATCGAACCATTGGCGGTGTGCGTGCGCGCCATGCATCGCCTGGGACACTGTGCGGGCCCGGTGTTGGTTTCGGGCGACGGCCCGATCGGCCTGCTCATGACTGCGCTACTCGCGCATGCCGGGGTAAAAGACATCCTGACGGTTGGCGGGCGCGAGCAGCGCCTGGCGCTGGCGCGCGACTTTGGCGCCAGCCAAACGTTGAACTACCACACTGTAAAAGGTGAGTTGGCGAATGCGGTGCGCCAACTGGCGGGTTTGGATTTTCCTACTGTGATTGAGGCGACCGGCTCGGCCAGCGCAATGCAAACCGCATTTGGCCTGGCGGCGCGCGAGGGCAAGCTGTTGATCCTGGGCGACTACGGCCTCAGCCGCGCAGACATTCCCTGGAATGCGATATTGATTCGCGAGTTGACCTTGCTGGGCAGCAATGCCAGCGCCGGCAGCTGGCAGGAAGCGGTCAGGCTGGCGGTCAACGGTCACATCGCGTTGGATCGCCTGGTCACGCACCGGCTGCCGGCGCGCCAGTTTGCCGAGGGCGTGGCGAAAACCGCCAGCCGTAGCTCAGATGTGATCAAGGTGATCCTGGATTGGGAATGAACTTCCGGAATCGTTACCTGCAATTTTACTGGCGCGGAATAGCCATCCTCATCGCGCGCAGCCTGACGTCGTTGCTGGCAGTCGCAGCCATGACTGCCGTGCTCTACGCGCTGCACGAGAACCTGAGAGACTCGACGCTGGCCTTGCTTTACCTGCTGCCGGTGGGATTTGTGGCGACATTATGGGGCCTGGGGCCTGGAATCGTGGCTGCATTATCTGCATTCCTGGCGCTCAACTTCTTTTTTACGAATCCGCGTTTCACATTCAGTGTGGCGCATACGCAAGACCTGCTGGCGCTGGCCGTTTTTCTCGTCGTCGCTGTTGCCATCAGCCAGTTGGTAGGGCGCTCTACGGCCAGTCTGCAGGAGGCGCGCTTGCGCGAGCGCGACGTCATCCACCTGTATGAACTGATGTCCACCCTGGCCGGCCTGCGCAACCAGGACACCATCGCGCGAACGTCGGTAGCGACGTTGTTGGAAGTCTTCCAGGCCAGGGCGGTTGAGGTGGTCATCCAGCGCGAATCGAGCGCGATTCCACGCTCATTCCTGGCGCCGGCGCAGGCCCAGCCTCCGACTGCCTCGCCGGATCAGGTGGTCGCCTTGATCACGCCACGCGGGCTGCTGGGCGAGATACATCTGTGGCACACTCGTCTGCTGTCGCCGGCAGAGGAGCGCCTGCTGAACACATTCGCCAGCCAGGTTGCGCTGGCGCTGGAGCGCGTGATACTGGCGCAGGCCGAGACGCGTTCCAGGGTGCTTGAGGAAAGCGACCGGCTCAAAACCGCCCTGTTGTCTTCCGTGTCGCATGAATTGCGCACGCCGCTTGCCACGATCAAAGCCGCGGCTACCAGCCTGCGCAGCGGCAACGTCAGTTGGGATTCGGCTGCTCGGAATGACCTGATCGCCGCCATCGACGAAGAGTCCGATCACCTGAACCGCCTGGTGGAGAACCTGCTCGATATGTCGCGTATCGAGGCCGGCGCGCTCAAGCCTCAGCGCCAGTGGAACATCCTGGCCGATATACTGGCCGCAACTGTGCAACGCCTGAGGCGCGCCACCGAGAAGCATCATCTCGAAATCGATGTCTCGGACGAACTGCCGTTGGCGCCGGTCGATCATAAACAGATTGACCAGGTATTCACGAATCTCATCAGCAACGCGCTGAAGTACGCGCCGGAAGGGACGACGATCCGCATCAGCGCGCGCGTCCGCGATCAGCAGTTTGTGGAGGTCGAGGTATATAACGAGGGGCCGCAGATTCGTGAAGAGGATATGGCGCGCATCTTTGACAAGTTTTACCGCGTGACGGCAGCCGACCGCGTCACGGGAACCGGCTTGGGTCTGTCCATCTGCAAGGGCATCATTGAAGCGCACGGTGGGCGCATCTGGGCAAGCAACCTCGCACATGGGCTGGCCTTTTACTTCACATTACCGCTGACATTGGACGGCCAGCGCATGCCGCGCTTACCGGCGGAAAACGAATCGGCAGAGTAAGATTGGGGATATCGCCATGAGCACACAACCTCACATCCTGGTCGTTGACGATGAACCGCAGATTCTGCGGGCATTGCGCACGATTCTCACCGAGAAGAACTTCCAGGTCACTACAGCAAGCCGCGGTGAAGAGGCGCTGACCCTTGCAGCCGCGAATCCACCCGATGTGGTCATCCTGGATCTGGGTTTGCCGGATATCGACGGCCATGAGGTATGTGCTCAACTGCGCACCTGGACGCAGGCGCCTATCATCGTCCTGTCGGTGCGTGACGGCGAGCGCGACAAGGTCATCGCGCTGGACAAAGGCGCGGATGATTACTTGACGAAACCCTTTGGCATCGAAGAGTTACTGGCGCGCGTACGCGTCGCGCTGCGCCATTCGGTGCAGTCGCAGGGAACCAAAGACGTAGTGATCACCGCCGGGAATATCGTGATCGACCTGGCGCGCCACGTCGTTACACGCGACGGCGAGGAAGTCAAACTCACGGCGACGGAATTCAAGCTGCTGGCTTACCTGTCCAGTAATGCCGGGCGCGTCCTGACGCATCGCACCATACTGACGAACGTGTGGGGACCTGCCGAAGCGGAACAGGTCGAATATCTGCGCGTCTATATGCGCCAACTGCGCAAAAAACTGGAAGACGACCCGCGCCAGCCGCAGTACCTCATCACTGAACCTGCGGTGGGTTACCGCTTCCTGATTTAATCCCCTGATCGCCCGCGAACTCGAACGTTGCGAAGGCTGACTTCTTACAGGAGTCAGACTTCTGCTTTTAATGATCTTTTAACGACACTCGTGAAAAAATGCACTAGCACGCTTATATCGCGGCAGTATCCTGAATGTGGCAGGTAAACCTGCTGAAATGGTTTTGGATACATATCGCAGTATGACGGTGCAAAAGACAGAACATAGTAGCGTCGCGCGGGCAATCAAGGGTGGATCAGCTCCAATCTCCAGGAATCTAGAACGGGATTACCTCGCAATAACACGGTTGTTGGTGCTGGTGCCTACTCGTGGGATCGACAATTTGGCGCTGGCTCGTTATGTGTGGTCGTTATCACGACCCTGCCGGATTCCAGTGGTTTTTGTCGGCTTATCTCGGCGTCGGTCCGAAGATGAAAGCGCCGCGCGGTTGCGGTTGGCGACGCTGGCCGCTATGACGCGCGATGACGATGTTGCGGTCAGCACTCACATCGAGCCAACCGATAACTGGATACATGTCGTCAACAGCATCTGGCAGCCCGGCGATGTGGTGATCTGTATGGCTGAACACACGGCGCCACTGCACCTGGGCGGGCAAAATCCTCTCTGGCAGGCGCTGGAAATCGTGCTGGATGTGCCGGTGTACGTTATAGACGGTATCTATAAGGCGGATACCGCTTCAGCGCGAGGGCAGTCTGGCGAGTGGCTTCCAACGTGGAGGGCGCTTTCGAACCTGATTGTGCCATTGGTCATCGCAGGAAGCTTTTTTCTGATGCAGCTCCACATTGGCGCCATGACCGCCGGGTTAAACCGGGTCGGTCTGTTGTGCGTTTCAGGGATGGTTGAGGTTGGTTTGATTGGCGCCTGGAGAGTATTGAACCATTGAGGACATCGTGTGACGCTGTAGTGTCACTGGGATAAAACTATGATTTTTTCGATTTTATTGTTATTAGTGGTGATCTTTCTGGCCTACAAGGCGTCGCCGAAAGAGAACAAAGAACATGCGCATGTGCACGGCGCCGGGCAGATTGGCCTGCTGGCTGCGCTGGCTCTTTTCGGCGTGGACTACTTTACCTCTTACTACTATGCAACCGGTGAGATGATGAGCGCGCTGCATCCGTATGGGCTGCAGCAATACGCCGTCATCGCCGTAGCCATAATCAGTCTCGCCAACATCGTCTTTGGCGCGCTCTACATGTACTCACTCGGTGTGTGCAACGAAGGCGGCGGGTCTTATACCGCGTCCATGCGATATCTCAAGCCGACCCTCAGCCTGATCGTTGCCGTGACCCTCATTCAGGACTACGTGTTGACAATTGTTGTCTCTGCGCTCTCCGGCGGCGACCAGTTGCTGTCCGTTTTGAATGCCTATGACGCCAACTGGGTATGGCACTTTGCCATTGGCGCTATTCTGGCGGCCGTGACCTGGTTTCTCACCATACGCGGCCGGGGTGAATCATCAAAGGTGGTCTTTACCCTTTTGGGTGTATTTGCCATGCTGACCGTGGTCATGGTGACTGGATTGGGCGGTGCGATTATCAATGATGTGAAATCCGTGCCGGCCACCGAGGTAACGCAGGCTGTCCCACTGGGTCAGGCGATGTTGCATATGCTGACTGCGTCGATGAAGGGCATGGTAGCGTTGACGGGTTTGGAAGCCATGTCCAATGGTATCCAGTTCGTAATCGATGAAGATGCCGGCATCGTGAAGTGGGGCAAGAAGCGCCTGCCGCGCCTGCAGAAGCTGTGGAACTTCTACAGCGGTAAAGCCGGCATTGGCCGCTTTGTCCAGACATCATTCCTGTTCTATGGCGGCGTCACCACGATGATACTCACGGTGTTCTCGGTGCACTTCAACGTGTTCGATGGCACACTGGGCAAAACGCTGGTCGGCAACCTCGCGGCCATCGGCTTCGGACAGATACCCGGCGGCGAGATCCTCTTCTGGGCATACCAGCTTCTGGGCGTTGCGCTTCTGGCCGCGGCATCGATGACGGCTTTCCAGGACTTGCAGGCTACTGCATGGCGCGATGTCGCGATGGGTGAGATGCCCGAGGTTGTTGTATATCGCAATGCTCAGGGTACCTTCACGCGCTCGGTGACGGCTGGCTTTATCCTGGCTGTTGTGATCATGTTTATCGTGCGCGGTCAAACGACCCTGGCAGTGCCGTTCTACGGAGTCGGTGTATTCATGCCGATCATGGTGATGGGGCTGGCGATGCGTCAACATGTGAAAAAGACTTACACCGGCAGACCGCGCAGATGGGGAATGGCGGCGTCATCGATTGCTGCTATCCTCGCCGGCGTCGTGTTTGTTGGTCAGATTGTGGGCAAGTGGTCCGAGGGCGGTTGGGTTGTTTTGATCTCCTTCAGTGTGCTGGCGATCGCTGCACACGGGCTGTTGTTGTCGCCACAGGGCTATCGCGAACCTCGCCAGATTCATCGCATCGTGCGCGAGAAAGCGCGCGTGCAGGGCGCAATGGCCTCTATCGTTGAATGGCAGTCGTTACGGATGCAGGAATATCGTTATGAGCTTTTTACCGCGCTAACGCACTTGTTTGATATCTTCGGAGTTCGTCGTCCGGCTCGTTATGAATCTGTACCGGCGCCTGCCGGCGAATACGACGCGGCGATGCATGTTGACCATCCAGATGCGCCGTCGATACTCACGCAGTTTATAAAGAACGATCCCGCTGCTAATCCGCTGGCACAGAAACCAAAGGATGCGACTGCCGCAGGCCATGCTCATTGAGCCTGTACCGTAGCTGACCCGTAACGATAACTCCCGGCCTATACAGCCGGGAGTTTTTTATACTAACCTGGCCTACAATATAACACTGCAACTCTCATTTCCCTAGAAATCAGGTAATAACGGACGAATTAGGCGACGTAGAAATGGCGAGGTTCTCATAAAGCGTGGTGGACAAATGCAGATAACGGAGTATTTGCACCAGGGTAGGCGGCAGCGCTG
>JAMCQN010000127.1 GCA_023382055.1 Chloroflexota bacterium | reverse complement strand
CCCAAACAATGGATAGTCGATAATGCCTGCAACATCGCTCCAGGGATGATCGGTCTGGTGCGTCCCAGCCAGCATGCACGATCGGTCGGCCAGATAGGCAATGATCGCCAATTGCTCAGCAAGACTCAATTGCTCTGCCTGCTTGATAATATCCGCCACTGCAGTGCTCATACTCATGGCTTGATGAAATTATACGCACCAACTGACTACATCAGATAGGATCTATATGAACCGCCGCCTGCTCTCTGAACTGCGCCTGACGCGCCTGCCGCTGGCGCTGAACGCCGTCCTCACGCTGGCGCTTAGCGCAGTTATCCTGGCGCAGGCGGCGCTGTTGAGCGGGGTCATCGCGCGCGTCTTCCTGCTGAAAGCGGCGTTCAATGAAGTCTTGCCCGCGCTGGAATTACTGGCGGGTGTGATTGCGCTGCGCGCGCTGCTCAGCGGGGCCGGCACACTCACCGCCGCCGAGACGGCCATCCGCGTGAAGGCCGACCTGCGCCGGCGTCTGACGACGCACTTGTTGCGGCTGGGGCCGGCCTATACACAAAACCAGCGCAGCGGCGAATTGACCGTGACCGCCACCAAAGGGGTCGACGCGCTGGACGCCTTCTTCCGTGACTTCCTGCCCGCCGTGGGCGCAGCCATTATCATCCCGCTGGCGATCCTCGCCGCCGTCCTGCCCATCGACACGCTGACCTTCGCCGTGCTGCTGGTGACGGCGCCGTTGATCCCCCTGTTCATGGCGTTAATCGGCGCGGCGGCCGGCGGGCTGGCGCGCCGCCAGTTCGCCCAGATGCGCCGGCTGGGCGCGCATTTCCTCGATGTCATGCAGGGGCTGGTCACGCTCAAGCTGTTCAACCGCAGCCAGGCGCAGACGCGCTCCATCGCGCGGGTCACCGATCAGTTTCGCCAGGCCACCATGCGGGTGTTGCGCGTGTCTTTCCTATCCGCGTTCATGCTGGAGATGCTGTCCACCCTGAGCATCGCGATCGTTGCGGTCGAGATCGGCGTGCGCCTGCTGAACGGCGGCATTGCATTCGAGCAGGCGCTGTTCCTGCTGGTGATCGCGCCGGAGTTCTACCTGCCGCTGCGGGCGCTGGGCGCGCGCTTTCATGCCGCGACCGAGAGCGGCGCCGCCGCGGACGAAATCTACCGCGTGCTGGACACGCCGGTTCACCGGGTCCTACTCCCATCTTCAAAGCAGGTGCGGCTTGAGCGCGTTCCCGCGGAGGGGGACGCGGAACCTCTTTTAGGTAGCTCTAAGCCCCCGTCCACGGGGGCGGTTTCTGACCAGGCCGCTATTCCGACATCCATGCACATCCGCTGCGATGATGTGCATTACGCCTATGCCGGCGGCGCGCGCCCGGCTCTGAACGGCCTGACGCTCGAAATCCCCGCCGGCCAGAAGACGGCGCTGGTCGGCGCAAGCGGCAGCGGCAAGAGCACGCTGGCCGCCCTGCTGCTGCGTTTCATCGACCCACAACAGGGCGCGCTCACGGTTGATGGTGTGAATATAGCGGCGCTCGATGTCGAGCGATGGCGCGCGCGTGTGGCGTGGGCGCCGCAGTCGCCCTACCTGTTCAACGCCAGCGTCGCGCAGAACATCCGCATGGGTAATGCGGATGCAGGCATGCCGCAGGTCATCCGCGCCGCGCAGGCCGCTGGGGCGCACGAGTTCATCAGCCGGCTGCCGCAGGGATACGACATGCCCTGCGGCGAGCGCGGCATGCGTTTCAGCGGCGGGCAGATCCAGCGCATCGCCATCGCGCGCGCCTTCCTCAAGGATGCGCCGCTGCTGATCCTCGATGAGGCCACCGCCAACCTCGACGCGGAGAGCGAGCGCGTCATCCAGGCCGCCCTGCGCGAGCTGCTGAAAGGGCGCACCGCGCTGGTCATCGCCCATCGCCTGAACACGGTGATGGACGCCGACCGCATCGTTGTGCTGGCGCACGGCCGCGCCGTGGAGCAGGGGGCGCATCGTGAGTTGCTGGCGCGCAATGGCGAGTACGGGCAACTGATCCGCGCCTTCGCGGGGGGCGAGCTTGTCGCCTGAATCCGCCGCACAGTCCGGTTCGCTCAAGACGCTACGGCGTCTGCTGGGCTATCTGACGCCGCTGTGGCGCAGGGTGGCGCTCTCGACGCTGCTCGGTGCGCTGACCGTCGCGGCGAGCATCGGACTGATGGCGACTTCGGCCTGGATGATCTCCAAGGCGGCGCTGCAGCCGTCGATCGCTGAGTTGGGCGTGAGCGTGGTCGCGGTGCGTTTCTTCGGCATCGCGCGCGGCGTGCTGCGCTACCTGGAGCGCGTCGTCTCGCACGACACGACGTTCCGCCTGCTGGCTGAATGGCGCGTGCGCTTTTACCGCGCCATCGAACCGCTGGCCCCGGCCAGGCTGGGCGGCCTGCGCAGCGGCGATCTGCTTAGTCGCGCCGTCGGCGACATCGACACCCTGCAGGAAGTGTATCTGCGCGGCGTTGCGCCGCCGCTGACGGCGCTGTTGTGCGGGGCGTTTGTCGTGGCGCTGTTCGGGAGCTTTGATAGCTGGGTTGCTCTGACGCTGCTCGGGTTTCTGTTGATCGGCGGCGTGGGGCTGCCATTATTGGCATGGCGGCGGGCGCAGGGGCCGGCGCGCGCGCTGGTCGATGACCGCGCCGAAATGAACGCCGCGCTGGTGGATGCGATTCAGGGTATGGCGGACAGCCTGATCTACGGGCAGGGGCAGGCGCAACTGGCAGAATGCGACGCGTTGAACGCGCGCTTCGCCGCGCACGAACGGCGGCTGGCGCGCCTCGACGGGTTGCAGAACGCGCTGGGCGTGCTGACGATCAACGGCGCGGCGCTGGCGGTGCTGGCAGTCGCGATCCGGCGCGTGGATGGCATCGTTCTGGCGACGCTGGCGCTGGCGACTGTGGCCGCCTTCGAAGCCATCACGCCGCTGGCGCTGGCCGCGGCGAATTTGAACGCGGGGCTTGCTGCGGCGGAGCGACTGTTTGAGATCGTGGATGCCAAACCGCGTTCGCTTGATTCCGCCGCGCCGCAGGACCGAATTGCGGATGAACCCATCAGCCGTGTTCAGACGGCAGTTGCGCTGCCGTCCGATGCCAGCATCGAATTCGACCGCGTCACCTTTCGCTACAGCCCCGGCGCCGCCCCTGTGTTCAGCGACCTGAGCTTCAGCGTCCCCGGCGGCGGGCGTGCGGCGATCATCGGCGCGAGCGGCGCCGGAAAATCGACCATCGCCAATCTGCTGGCGCGCTTCTGGGACTGCGACAGCGGCGTCATCCGCCTGGGCGGGCGCGACCTGCGCGACTATGCGCCGACACAAGCGCGCGAGATGATCGGCGTGATGGCGCAGCGCGCGCACCTGTTCAACACCAGCATCATGGAGAACATCCGGCTGGCGCGCCCCGACGCCAGCGACGCTGAGGTTATCACGGCGGCGCAGCGCGCCCGCGTGCATGACTTCATCTCAAGTCTGCCCGAAGGCTACGCGACCTGGGCCGGCGAAGACGGCGCGCGCTTGAGCGGCGGCGAGCGCCAGCGCATCGCCCTGGCGCGCGTGCTGCTGAAAGACGCGCCGATTGTGATCCTCGACGAGCCAACCGCCAACCTGGACGCAGTCACCGAACAGGCGGTCTGGGTGAGCATCTTCGAGGCGACGGCGGGGCGCACGCTGCTGGTGATGGCGCATCGCCTGCCACCCGGCATAACGTGGGATGCGCGGGTGAAGCTGGATTAAGAGCCTATTCCAGTAGAAGTCTGACTTCTGTGAGAAGTCAGACTTCTTTGCGTCGCTCTTAGGTGATGACGACGACGGGATGATCTTCCACGGCTGCCTGGAGCACTGGGGTCAACCAGCGCGCCCTGTAATTTAATGCACCCTCTGAATAAATTTTATTCACAGGCCACATCATATTATCATTGCGGATGCCGGGGTGAGGGGGCCGTCAGGCGTTGATGACTTCGAGCGCCCCCTTCAAGGCACGGGCCGCGGCGAGCAGATCGGGCATGACGTATTCGTTCATCTTGACGCGGCGACCGGCCTCGTCGATAGCCGGATAGAGGTATTTGTCGAGTAGCTCGCGCCGGTCTCTGCCAGCGGTTAACGCGCCGGCAACAATCGCCCTGGCCTGGGCGGCATTTCCTTCGACAACCGCATCGTACAACTGCTGCAAATCTCCCATAGCGAACCAATCATTCTCCAATACAAAGTTTCAATACAGGACTTCAGATGACCCACCATGCTGTATCAGACGCAGCACACCGCAAGCGGGCAACAAAACCCGCCTTCACCGTGCAGGGCGGGTGGATCGACATCACATGGGGGCGAATTATAGGACGGGCGACGACGTTGTCAACCGCCGGAAAAAATAGAGAGCGGAGATGGTTGAAATTCGCATTGTTCGGCGCGAATTCCCAGTCAGATGAGATTGGCTTTGAGGCTTTCTCAACGAGAGCGGATATGATGGATAATGTTGAGAGACCCATGCGTACTCTAGAACAAATCATCATCCAGAACTTCAAATCAATCCGCGAGCAGACGCTGGATCTAGGCGCATTGAACGTGTTCATCGGCGCTAATGGGGCTGGAAAGTCCAACCTTGTAGAGGCTTTCCGATTATTACGTGAGATTGCCCATCAGAATCTGGCCAGTTACTCGCTTAAGCGCGGAGCAGATCGATTGCTGCATCTCGGCCTCAGAGTCTCACCCTACATAGAGCTATGCCTGCAATTCGGCGAAAACAACCGGAGTAATGCGTATCGAATCCGACTTGTACCCAGCGACGAGGGTGCGCTGATCGTCGATAGCGAGACAGTCTATTTCCATGATCGCGCACATTATGGTCAACCCTACACGAGGTTGATCAACACCAGCAGTAAGGAAGCCGTATTGGCGACCAGCCCAGATCGCATTGCAAGCTATGTACGACAGGACATCGATTCATACAGGGTGTATCACTTCCATGATACGAGCGACACCGCAGCGATCAAGTCGGCTGGGGCGCTGGAGGATAATCGGTATCTGCGGCCGGACGCCTCGAACCTGGCAGCCTTTCTGTATCTGTTACAGCAACAGCATCCGGTCCATTTCCGCAATATCGAAGACACGGTGCGCCAAATCGCGCCATTCTTCGAGCGCTTCAACCTGGCGCCTGCGCGATTGACCCCCGACAAGATACGCTTGGAGTGGAAACAAAAAGGCAGCGACGCCTACTTTGACGCCAATTCGCTTTCGGATGGCACGTTGCGCTTCATGTGCCTGACGACACTACTGTTACAGCCGGTGCTTCCGAGGCTGATCCTGCTGGATGAACCGGAACTGGGGTTGCATCCATCTGCTATTGGACTCCTGGCAAGCCTGCTTTCATCGGCATCCACCCGCACGCAGGTCATAGTCGCCACACAATCAGTCACCTTGGTTAACCAGTTCGGGCCAGAGGTCATCTGGACTGTTGAACGGGATAACAACCAAAGCATATTCCGCCACCTCTCTGACCACAAAGCGGGGTTATTACGGACCCGGCATCCAGGGGGGCATATCCAGTCTCCGAAAATTCGAGCGTGACGTACTGCGATTGTTAAAGGATGATACAGGAGCGCTGGTCACGACCATGCTGGATTACTACCGTCTGCCCGGTGAATTTCCCGGCATGTCAACTCGACCGAGAGGCAGCCCTCTTGTACGTGTACGGCATGTTGAGGCTGCAATACGGACTCACTTTGGAGCCCCGCGATATTTCGAACCCTACTTGGCATTACATGAGTTCGAGGCATTGTTGTTTTCGTCGAGCGAGGAGTTGCCGCGTGCGATGACTCAGCCTGAATCGACTAAACTATTTACAGACATCATCGAACAGTTCGCCACACCAGAAGACATCAATGAACGCCCGGAGTATTCGCCTTCTAAACGCATCGAAGCTTTGTTTCCCGGCTATCGCAAAACACTGCATGGCCCATTGGTCAGTGAACGAATTGGGTTGGATCTGTTGCGGGTAAAGTGCCCGCATTTTAACGAGTGGTGCATGAAGCTCGAGGCATTTGCACGAAGCCCATAAATCGCTAGCAGCCAGTATGTATCGCAGACCATCATTAGAGAGACGATATGCCCGATCTGAAGTTCGCGTTGTTCGGCGCCGGTTTCTGGTCGAACTTCCAGTTGCCGGCGTGGCTGGAGGTTGGCGGCGTTCAATCGATGGCGGTATATAACCGCACCCGGTCCAAAGCGGAGCAGTTCGCTCGGCAGTATCACATCTCGCGTGTGTATGATGACCCCAGCATCGCGCCCTGCAACGCCGAGGTCGTGCAGACGCTGTTGCCGCTGCGCGCGGAGTTCGAGCGGGCCGGCGTCGTCCTCGCCATCGAGAACCATGACCGCTTCGCCGGCATCGCGCGCAAACTGGGCGGCTGTGCCGGCATCTGCCCCGACACCGCCAACTCATTCGGCGCGCTGGAAGGGCCGGGGATCGTGCTGGAAACGCTCGGTCCACTGACCGTGAACGTGCACGTCTAGGGCTTCACCATCTTCCGCGCCGGTTATATGATGGGATTCACCATCGAAGGCCGTCCGGCCGGGCAGGGCCGGCTCGATGTACCCCGGCTGCTTGGCGAGTTGCGCAGATACGGGCGCGACCCGCGCGGCCAGGAATCCTCCACAGGTTACAACCCCTGCATCCTGATAGCGGAAGATCTAGTGTTGCGATTCCGGGAATCTGCTAGATTCCCGGAATCTTTCGCTGCACAATACCCCTCTCTCGGCTTGCGGCCCTCGCAAAGGCCGCCGGGGCCTCGTATAAATAGGGCACGGGAAGCCAAATGAAACCCGTATTGAGAGACAATCTTCGCAAGGGTTGGCGCACTTGAATTGCGCGGGGTTTGACATCGGCTTTGAAGAAGCCGCCGGCCCGTTTGTATCGCCCAGGGCCTACATACCGATCGTGTAGCGCTGACCGTACACCGTACAGACAAGACTCCCTCACCACATCTCTACGATCGCCCCAGTCTGGCCGCCGGCGTACTCGCGTATGCGCCGCTTATGCCCGGCGGCGATATCATCCGGCAGGTGATCGAACGGGAAAAACGCGCGCCTCTCAATCTCGTAATCCTGCCTGTCAGTCAATGTGAAATCCGCGCAGACCAAGACGACCACGTGGTCGCTTTTGTAATCGAAGAAATTGGTGAAAACGCCGTGCAGCCTCAGCGCGCCCAGTTGCGCCCCCACCTCCTCGGCAGCTTCGCGCCGCGCAGCCTCCTGCAGGGTTTCATGGCGCTTCACACCACCGCCGACCAGGAACCAGTACGGTTGATAGGTGTGCCTGACGAGCAGAACGTTCTGGTCTTTAACCAGCAGCAGTCTTATGCCAAGCGTGACCGGGCGCGTGATACGCCAGCGCAACCTGCTCAGCGTGTAGAGCAACGTGGGATATGGTTTCATCGTCTTCGCTTTCCGTCAGAAGATCATATACCCATACAACGTAGTGCGAAGCCGTCTTATGATCTTTGAATAATTGCTCCGTACACGGGCAACGGGCCGACACACAGGTCGGCCCCTACGTAGGGGACCTGTTGCCTGCGACCCTGACCGCCGCGCCATCCTCTACAGCTACGGGCACCCTCGCCGCCGCAGCCGCTATCCAGGCCACCGAACAGACCGGCGCGGCTACCGCAACCAGCCAGCCCGTGCCGCCGGCGAAGGCGCCACGGCCGCACTGATGATCCGCGACTACCTGCGCAAGGTGGCGTGACTACCGCACGACCGGCAGGTACAGCGTGTGGCTGTATGTGATGGTTGCGCTCAGCGTGATCGTGCCGGACAAGTCGGTGCGGTAGACCAACGCGCCGATTGCGGCCAGCCGATCCAGCGTCTCCGGCGCGGGATGGCCATACGGATTCGGCCCGACGGAGATGACGGCCACCTTCGGCATGACCGTCGCCAGGAACGCGGCGCTGGTGGCATATTTGCTGCCGTGATGGGCTACCTTCAACACGTCGACCGGCCACGACCGGGCGCCGGCGCGCGCCAGTACTGCTGATTCTTCAGTCGTAGGCAGGTCCCCTGTGAACAGATAGCGCGCCTGCCCGTAGCGGATCAGAAAGACCACCGAGGCTTCATTGTCATCGGTGTAGCTCGACAGCGGGTCGGGGTTGAGTGTCTGCGCGGCGGTGGCGCACCACTGATAGGTCGCCGGCCAACCCGCCACCGTCAGCGTCAGCCCTTTTGAGACGACGGCTTGTTCGAACGATATCCAGGTCGTTGAGCTTATCGCGCCGATACCGTTGTACAGCACCTGGGTGACGGATATGTCCGCAGCGCCCAGCACTGCTGTCAGCCCGCCGTAGTGGTCGCTGTCGGCGTGCGTGGCGACGACGGCATCCAGGCGGTGCACGCCCTGCGCTTGTAGATAGGACAGCACCACCGGCCCTTTCGACGGCGCGCCCCCGTCGATCAGGATATTGCAGCCGGCGTCGTCCTGCAGCAGCGCCGCATCGCCCTGGCCGACGTCGATGAACGACACGCGCAGGGCACCGCTGCGCACCTCCGCGCCGGCCGCGGGCAACTGCAGCAGGATTGCCAGTACAAATCCGACCCGCATCACAGAGAGTACGCTGTGTCGAAATGAGCGCATGATGGTGTGTGTTGAGAAACCATTTTATGTCGCGGCGGTGAAATACGGTATCCGGCGCAGGTAGCGATCTTCCGTCTCCGGAATGTATAATAGGGGTGTTGCGTGATCGGGTACAATGACACTGTTATCGCTGGCTATTGACATCGCTTGATCGTCGGTGTGATCGCACTCCGGGCAAAGTCACCGGGCTGGACATGCGCTTTGCATCTTGCGCGCCTGGACAGTTGTGCTCATGGCACCTTACAGGTCTGCGGCCGGTGGCAGACACCGGGATGAAGCA
>JAMCQN010000019.1 GCA_023382055.1 Chloroflexota bacterium | reverse complement strand
CTTCGACGACCTGCGCGCCTTGACACGCTATCTCTTCTTCGCCACTTGGGACGACCTGCTGGCGTTCATGCTCACCCAGCTTGAACCCGCACCCGATTGACGGCTCTGTCCATATTTAGAATTGCTGCTCTATATTTTACCAACTGGACGAATGCCGCCAGTTGCGGTAGAATCTGCTGGCTAAACCAGCGCCGTGCCGCAGGCATGCGCTATCATTGAGTGATCTTTTTGAGGAGCTTATTTCGTGGCAAATACCCTTTCAGCCAAACAGCGCATCCGCAACAGCGCGCGCAAGGCGAAGTTTAACCGCCTGCACCGCTCGCGCGCGCGCACCTATGTCAAGAACACCCGCGATGCCGTGGCCGGCAAAGACATGGAAACCGCCAAGACGCAACTCGCGTCCGCCCTCAGCGCGCTTGATCGCGCGGCCGGAAAAGGCGTTGTCCATGCGAACAACGCCGCCCGCCGCAAGTCGCGCCTGATGAAACTGTTGAACAAGGCCGCAGCCAAAAGCTGAACGTCTGCCGCGGGCAATACCCGTGTTGGCCTAAATGGACGCTCGCCAGTAGCGTCCATTTTTGCGTTATGTGCGTGGCGTTGGCGCGGGTTTGCACACAATGGCCGGGTAACTTGCCGAAATGGATGTTTTTGTCTGCTTGACAAGCGCTGATGCCTCGTGTATAACTTCTTCTATTATTTTGCAGGCAATAGTGATGCAATCAGTTTCAGCATTAGTCGTCGTCATTATCGTTAGCGAGCTCCTAGTCCTTAGCAGGCAGGAGCTGGTTTCGTTTAGGACGGCGGCGCAGACTGATTGAGACGCCCGCGGTGAACAATAAAAGCCTTCCTAAACGGAGGGCTTTTTTTTTGCCCGCATACTGGAGATCAGCAGGAAGCAAAAGGAGCAGACGACATGAAATTGACAGGAGCACAGATCATCTGGGAAACGCTGCTGCAGCAGGATGCCCGGATAGTCTTCGGTTATCCGGGTGGGGCCATATTGCCCACCTACGATGCCTTGTATGACTATCAGGATCGCATCCGGCATGTGCTGGTGCGCCACGAGGAGAATGCCGCGCTGGCTGCGGATGCTTACGCCAGGGCCACCGGCAAAGTCGGCGTTTGCATGGCCACCAGCGGGCCCGGCGCGACAAACCTCGTCACCGGGTTGGCGAATGCCATGATGGATTCCTCGCCGGTCGTGGCAATCACAGGCCAGGTCGCCTCGCATCTGGTCGGAACCGACGCCTTCCAGGAGACGGACGTGACCGGCGTCACGCTGCCGGTGACCAAGCACAACTACCTTGTGATGGACATAGAGGAGTTGCCAGAGGTGCTGGCTGAGGCCTTCTATGTCGCGAAGTCCGGGCGGCCCGGGCCGGTGTTGATCGACATCTGCAAGGACGTGCAACAGAAATCGATCGAATATACGCCCGTCACGCATGTGCAGATGCGCGGGTATCGCGCCGTGAAACCAATGCACAAGCAGGATATCCCCAGCCTGTTGAACAACGCCGCGGCGCTCATCAACTCGGCTGCGCGGCCGGTTATCCTGGCCGGGCAGGGCATCAAGACCGGCGAAGCGCATGGCGAACTGTGCGAATTGATCAACAAGACGGGCGTCCCGGTGGCGACGACGCTGCTGGGTATCGGCGTACTCACCGAAGATCATCCGCTCAACCTGCGCATGATGGGCATGCATGGAGAAGCCTATGTGAACAAGGCGATTGCCAATGCCGACCTGCTCATCGCGCTCGGTATGCGCTTCGACGACCGTGTCACCGGCAACCTGGCGCAATACGCCAGAAACGCCAAGGTCATCCATATAGACATCGACGCGGCGGAGATCGGCAAGAACGTGCGCGCCGAAGTCGGTATTGTGGGCAATGTCAAACAGGTGCTGCAGGATCTGCTGCCTTTACTCGCCAACAATACGCATCGCGATTGGCTGGCCAGGATCAACGAATGGCGCGACGACACCAGGATGCGTGATGTGCTCAATCAGGTTCTTCCCGATGAGATGTTGCTCGCGCCCCACGTAATCCGCGCCATCTGGGAAGCTACCAAAGGCGAGTGCACGATTGCCACCGACGTCGGCCAGCACCAGATGTGGGAGACGCAGTACTTCCAGCATATTCGCAAGAACCAGCTGCTCACCAGCGGCGGTCTGGGCACGATGGGCTTTGGCCTGCCCGCCTCCATCGGCGCCAAGCTGGGACGGCCGGATGATGAAGTATGGGCAATCGCAGGCGACGGCGGTTTTCAGATGAGCATTCCCGAACTGGCGACGATCATGCAGGAGAAGCTCAATATCAAGATCGCGATTATCAATAACCACTTCCTGGGCATGGTGCGCCAGTGGCAGGATTTGATACACAACAAACGCTACTCGCAGACTCAGATGTGGACGCCGAACTTCCAGAAACTGGCCGAGGCGTATGGCATGCTGGGATTGCGCGCCAACACCCAGACCGAAATGCGCCAGATCATCGACCAGGCCCGCGCGCACGACGGCCCTGTGCTGTGTGAATTTGTGGTTGAGCCGGAGATGAACGTGTTCCCCATGGTGATGCCTGGCAAGGCGCTCGATGATATGGCGCGCCGCGAGCCGGCGGCTCTGGGCACGGGCATGGATGCAGTGAAATAAACCAGGAGGCCAGCAATGCTAGTAGATCACGCCGCTGCACGGCATAATCAGCAGAAACACACGCTCGTGGCGCTTGTCGAGAATAAGCCGGGCGTGCTCAATCGAGTATCCAGCCTGTTCCGCCGGCGCAACTTCAACATCGACAGCCTGGCCGTCGGCACCACCGACGACCCCAATGTGTCGCGCATGACCATCGTAGTCGACGCCAGCCGGACGAACGCAGACCTGGTGGAACGCAACCTGTACAAGCTGGTGAACGTCATCGACGTGCAGGATGTGACGCATCTCCCGTCGGTTGTCCGCGAACTGGCATTGATCAAAGTGCACGTGGCTAACACGGTCAAGCGCGGCGAAATCAAGCACGTCGCCGATATGTTCCAGAGCCGCGTCGTCGATGTCAACAAGGACTCGCTGATCGTCGAGGTCGCCGGCGAGGAGGAGAAGGTCGATTCCATCTTCAACGTGCTGGAAGAATATGGAATCATGGAAGTTGTCCGTACCGGGCGCATCGCCATGGCGCGCGGCGGCGCGCGCGCCGCCCACGAGCAGGACGAAATTGTCTTCTCGGGCAATGGACAGCCGCACTGACAGGATGACGGGTGAGCAAGGAAACTGAAAACTTGCTCACCTTTCTTTTGCAGCCGGTGCGTTATATTCAGGGAATACGCGTATAGCCCTATCTGTGGGTGTCTATAGCGAACAAATCGAAGGAGCAGAATGGCAACAGTTTATTACGATAAAGACGCGAATCTCGATTTACTTAAAGGCAAGACCGTCGCCGTGATCGGCTTTGGCAGCCAGGGTCACGCTCATGCGCTGAACCTGCACGACAGCGGCGTCAAGGTCGTGGTGGGATTGCCTGAGAACAGCAAGAGCGTTCAGAAGGCCAAAGACGCAGGATTGACCGTGATGAGCATCGCCGACGCCGCCAAGGCGGGTGATTTCATTATGATGCTGGCGCCGGATGTGCCGGCTGCGGCTGTCTATCGCGATCAGGTCGCGCCTTATATGACCGCGGGTAAGACGCTCATGTGGGCGCATGGCTTCAATATCCGCTTCGGGCAGGTGGTGCCGCCCAAAGACGTGGATGTGACCATGATCGCTCCCAAGGCGCCGGGTCATCGCGTGCGCGGCACCTATCAGGATGGCGCCGGCACGCCGTGCCTGGTGGCGGTCTACCAGGATGCCAGCGGTCATGCGCTGGAAAACGCGCTGGCCTATGCCAAGGGCATCGGCGGCACCCGCGCCGGCGTGCTGCAGACGACATTCGCCGAGGAAACCGAGACCGACCTTTTCGGCGAGCAGGTTGTGTTGTGCGGGGGCGTCTCGCACCTTATTAAGGCCGCCTTCGAGACACTGGTCGAAGCCGGCTACCAGCCTGAGGTTGCGTACTTCGAGTGCATGCACGAGCTGAAGCTGATCACCGACCTGTTTTATCAAGGCGGCCTGAACTACATGCGTTATTCCGTAAGCGACACAGCCGAATATGGCGACTATGTCAGCGGCCCGCGCATTGTTACCGAGGATACGAAGAAGGAAATGAAGGCTATCCTGTCCGACATCCAGAGCGGCGCATTTGCCGAGGAATGGATTGACGAGAATGCGCAGGGTCGCCGTAACTTCAACAAGATGCGCCAGCGCGATATGGATCACCAGATCGAACATGTCGGCATTCAATTGCGCCGCATGATGCCGTGGCTGAACCCGAAGGAGGTTATGCCTGGCCAGGGCGGCGCGTGAGAACAAACCGTGCGGCGCGCAAGCGCTTGCGCGCCGCACAGGCGGTGAGGAGATGCAGCAATGAGCGACAGTGATGGCGTCAGCGGCGGGGTTGCCGCCCCGGCTTTTGACCGGAACACCGTTCTGATTTTTGACACGACGTTGCGCGACGGCGAGCAATCGCCGGGCGCGACTCTGAACCTGGGGGAGAAGCTCGAGATCGGACGCCAACTCGCTCGCCTGGGCGTCGACATTATCGAGGCCGGCTTTCCCATCGCCTCTCCCGGCGACTTCGAGGCCGTGACACGGCTGGCGCAGGACGTGGGCCAAATGGAAATCAGCCCGGTCATCGCCGGTCTGGCGCGCGCCAGTAAGATGGACATCGACCGCGCCTGGTCCGCGGTGCAGTGGGCCAAGAAACCGCGCATCCACACGTTCCTGGCCACCAGCGATATCCACCTGCAGCACAAACTGCGCATCACGCGCAACGATTGCGTGGAGCAGGTGGGCGAGATGGTGTCCCATGCGCGCGGCTTGTGCAAAGACGTCGAGTTCTCGCCGGAGGATGCCGGGCGCAGCGATCCCGAGTTCCTGTGGCAGGTGCTGGCGGTCGCCGTGAAAGCCGGCGCGACGACGTTGAATATCCCGGACACCGTCGGCTACTGCACGCCCGTGGAGTATGCGGCGATGATCCAAGGCATCGTCAAAAACGTGCCCGGCATTGAGAACGTGATCATCTCGGCGCATTGTCACAACGACCTGGGGCTGGCGACCGCCAACACACTGGCGGGCATCCGCGCGGGCGTGCGGCAGGTGGAAGTCACCGTGAATGGGATAGGCGAGCGCGCCGGCAATACGTCGCTCGAAGAAGTGGTGATGGCCATCCATACGCGCAGGCAGTACTTCGGCGGCCTGCGCACGAATATCGACACCACCCAACTGGTGCGCACCAGCAAGATGGTCAGCGCCATGACTTCCATCGTGGTACAGCCGAACAAAGCCATCGTCGGCGTCAACGCCTTCGCGCATGAGGCCGGCATTCACCAGGACGGCATGCTGAAGAACCCGCTCACCTACGAGATCATGCGTCCCGAGACGGTGGGTTGGACGGAGACCAACCTGGTGCTGGGCAAGCACAGCGGGCGGCATGCCTTCTCCGAGCGCCTGAAGACGATGGGCTACGAGCTGGCGCGCGATGAACTGGATCGGGCGTTCGAGCGCTTCAAGGTGTTGTGTGACAAGAAGAAAACCGTGACCGAGGCCGATCTCGAGGCGCTGGTGGCCGACCAGTTCGAGAATATCAACGAGGTGTATAAACTCGGCGCGCTCAACGTGACCAGCGGAACCGGCACCGTGCCGGTGGCCAGCGTGCGGCTGATCGATGAGGAAGGCGAATCGCACGAAGACGCCGCGCTCGGCAACGGACCTGTGGACGCCGTATGCAACTGCATCAATCGCATCACGGGCGCAGACGCCAAGCTGACCGAATTCCACGTGCACGCGGTGACCGAGGGCATCGACGCCATCGCCGACGTGACTATCCGCATCGAGATGAGCAACGGCGGCGGCAAGAAGTTTGTCTTCAGCGGTCGCAGCGCCGACACGGACACACTGGTTGCCAGCGGCCGGGCCTACCTGTCAGCCCTGAATAAAGGGTTGCGAAGCAAGCAGACGGTGAAATAAGCCGATTTTCCCGGAATCCAGCAGGACGCCAGGGCTTCAGCCGGTTTGCCCTGGCCTGCCGGCGCTGTGAAGTCAGCAGTAGTTCGCCCGGATATCGTAACCGGCTAAAACCTCGGCATCCAGATGGGGTGAAATGATAGCGGCATTGGAGAACGGAACAGCAGATGAAATACACATTCACGACACAGGCGAAAGAGCGTGTCACGATCGATCGCTCGCTGCTAACCGGCAAGGTGAAGGTCACTATCGACGGCAAACAGGTCGGGCCGTCGATGCGCGGCATGCGCGGCGCAACCGGCGCCTTCTACCCGATCAAGAGTGGCACGCTGGAAGTGCGTTCATCTCTGTTCGAAATGGTTCCGCGCGTGTGGTACAAGGAAGACTGGGTTGACCTGATTGCGCCGCTGAAGCCGTTGCAATATGTATTGATCGGTTTGCCTTTTGTCACGGCTGCATTCTCGACATTTGGGCAGCTCAGCGGTATCGTCGTTGGGTTACTGGGCGTGTTGCTCTGCCTGGTGATCATGTATTCGCAGAGTCCGTTGAATAAGCGTGTGTTGTTCTGCGGATTGATCGCCTTGATTGCGCCGGTTCTCGGCATCGCCGTGACGATTGGGCTGTCAATGGCGATGGGCGGCAGCCCGCAGTAATGGTTGTGTGTCGTATCGATTGTCGTGTATTGGAGTTGAAATAAAACATGTCCGATTCTCGCAGCGATAAGGTTTGGCAATCGGCCGGCGTGGTCCGGCAGTATCTATCCGACATCAGCAGCGCCGTGCCTTTCAAACCCGAACAGATAGCCGTCATGATGCAGTTGGTGGCGGCCGGCGGCGCGATGCCGTCGGAGGGCGGTCGTTTTCTGGATATCGGCTGCGGCGACGGTGTTCTCGGCGCGGCACTGCTGGCGCAATATCCGGCCAGCCGCGGCGTGTTGCTCGACTTCTCACAACCGATGCTGGATGTAGCGCGCGGGCGCCTGCAGGCTGAAGCCGGGCAGCTTGACTTTGTGTTGTGCGATTACGCCGATCCGCAGTGGGCGCAGGCGATGGCGCCGTTCGCGCCGTTTCACGCCATCGTGTCCGGCTTCTCCATCCATCATCAGCCGGATGACATCAAACGGCGCATCTACCATGACATTTTCAAACTGCTTGCTCCGGGGGGCTTGTTTGTCAACCTGGAGCATGTCGAATCGAAGACCGCCCTGGGCGTCGCCCTGTTTGAGGAAAGCTTCGTGGATTCGCTGGTGCGCTACCACGGCGCGCGCAACAGCGGGATGACCCGCGAGCAGATCGCGCAGCAACTCTACAATCGGCCCGACAAGGCCGCCAATATCCTGGCTCCGGTAGAGTCGCAGTGTGAGTGGCTGCGCGGGATCGGTTACGACGACGTGGATTGTTACTTCAAGTATTACGAGATGGCCGTATTCGGCGGCCGCCGTCCGATATCTTAGCGCTATGGCGCATCCTTCTGGAGAGATTCGATAGACCATGCCACAGACACTGTTTGAAAAAATCTGGAACGCGCACGTCGTTGCGCAGGAACCCGACAGCCCGGCTGTCCTCTACATCGACCTGCATCTGGTGCATGAGGTGACTTCGCCGCAGGCCTTCGACGGGCTGCGCAAGCGCGGCATCAAGCTGCGCCGCCCCGACCGAACCTTCGCCACGATGGATCACGGCATCCCGACGCACAGCCGCGATCTGCCGATTGCGGATGCGCTGGCAGCCAAACAGATCGCACAGTTGGAGACCAACGCGGCCGACTTCGGCATCACGCTGTACGGCCTGCACCAGAACATCGAGAAGCAGGGTATCGTGCATGTGATCGGCCCCGAACTGGGTTTAACCCAGCCGGGGATGACGATCGTGTGCGGCGACAGCCACACCAGCACGCACGGGGCATTCGGGGCGCTGGCGTTCGGCATCGGCACCAGCGAAGTGGAGATGGTGCTGGCGACGCAGTGCCTGCTGCAGCGCAAGCCGAAGACCATGCAGGTGCGCATCGACGGAGCACTGCGCCGGGGCGTGGGAGCCAAGGATATCATCCTCGGCATCATCACCAAATATGGGATCGGCGCAGGCACCGGGCATGTAATCGAATACACCGGCGAAGCCATCCGCCGGCTGAGCATGGAAGAGCGCATGACCGTGTGCAACATGAGCATCGAAGGCGGCGCGCGCGCCGGCATGATCGCGCCGGATGACACCACGCTGCAGTACATCGCCGGGCGCGAGTTCGCCCCGAAAGGCGCGGCGTGGGACAAAGCCGTGACCGCCTGGCGCGCATTGCCCACGGATGAAGGCGCGCAGTATGACGCCGCGCTGACGCTCAACGCCGATGAACTGGAGCCGATGATCACCTACGGCACCAATCCCGGCATGGGAGTGGGTGTGACCGGGCGCGTGCCGGACCCGGCGCAAATCGCCGACCTGAGCCAGCGCAACGCGCTGACCAAGGCGCTGAGTTACATGGCGCTCAGGCCGAACCAGGCGCTGCTGGGCCAGCCCATCGACGTGGTATTCATCGGCAGTTGCACCAACTCGCGCATCAGCGACCTGCGCGAAGCCGCCGGGCTGCTCAAAGGCCGCAAAGTGAACCCGCGCGTGCGCGTGATGGTTGTGCCTGGCTCTGCACAGGTGAAGAAACAGGCCGAGGTTGAAGGGCTGCATACGATCTTCACCGAGGCCGGCTGTGAGTGGCGCGAAGCCGGCTGCAGCATGTGCATCGCCATGAACGGCGACCAACTGGAGCCGGGGCAATATGCCATCAGCACCAGCAATCGCAACTTCGAAGGCCGGCAGGGCAAGGGCGGACGCACCTTCCTGGCCAGCCCGCTCACGGCGGCCGCCTCAGCGGTTACCGGCGTCGTGACTGACGTGCGCACAATGTTCCGATAATGGCCGACCACTGATTGCAGGTCTATGATCGGATCATCTGTGGAATCC
>JAMCQN010000092.1 GCA_023382055.1 Chloroflexota bacterium | reverse complement strand
CTGCGTTCGAGAAAACACCGGATGGCGATTACGAGTTGCAATTTGCAGCCGGCAGCTTTGTCGGTGATGTCTTCTGTTATGCGCCGTATGCCAGCACATCCTCGGCCTGTGAAGCGCCGGTAAGACGACTTGCTGAACGTTGGTATGCAGCGCTTTCGGCGCCCTGACCCTGGGGATAGAAAGGTATCCGTTGATACCCCATCGAGTAGCCTCACTAAGAATGGGGGGCTCTCTCCAACTATAGGTGATGAGACTCAACTGCGAGCGGTGCAAGTTGCTTGTTTTCATGGGAGTAGGCGCGCCTGTAGCGAACAAGAGTTAGGCGAACCACCCGCTCACTATCGCCTCCCGCATCGACCGCGCGACATCGGCTTGCCAGGACGTGCCTTGGTCATCCGGGCGGATGTTGCGCAGGTGCTGATGGTTCCTCTCAGAGCTGGCGCCTACAGCTCCTCGCCCTTCGCCAGCTTCTGTATGGTAGCCCACTGGGCATGCAGCCACTGCTCCATGGCGATGATCGGCGGTTGGGACTCACCTCGATGGCATACGCCGGAATCCACTAACTGCTGCATCAGCGCTTGGAAGCGCTGATCGAGGTCGTCGAGCGTGAACGATACGCCAGTCTCCCGCACTGCCTGTGCAAGCTGTACGCTGAGCTGCATCACTTCCTCAGCCACGCGCTCCGCGGGTAGCAAGTTGATGCCGTAGGCATACACAGGGCTGGATAGCATGAGCCGTACGTCGGCGGTGGTGAATTTACGTCTTGGCATTTTTATGGACTACACCTCGATTTCTCATTATCCAAGGTGTCCAGTTTTTCCGCGATGGACAGGCTGTGCAATGATGCGCAATTCCCATTAGCTCAACAACGCGCAAGAGAGTGCCGGCAGCGTAACCGTCATTGTTTGATCCGTTTGCGCAAGCGCGACATTATGCAGTTCTGCGTCGGATACCTGCAGCGTAAGCGCATCATGACCGATTCGCAGACGATCATCTTCTATTACGACGGTCTGCGAGTCCGTTGTCCAGTTTGCCAGCACAATGGCCGTCCGGCCGTCCTGGGCCTGCCACGCCGAATGGAATACGGCCGGTATCCGGTTCAACCGGCCGTTATAGTGCCATTCGACCATGGGTATGCCGTTGGCCTGCACCGGCCTGAGCATCCGGCCATACACCAGAAAGTCCTTGCCTGGCCCGCGCCGCAACGCGCTGACTGCGCGAATCATCTGAAATGCATGGGCGCTGTTTTCCACATGGGGTTGCCAGGGCGCCCAGTTATTGGTGTCTTTGTCCAACAGAGTGCCGTCGCCCGTCAACACGCCGCCGGGGATGCCGCCCAGCACACAATTTACTGCATTGCGTATGACCAGGTGATACGGCTCGGGGGCGTTGCCCATCATCCCCTGCAGCACCACACACTCATGAAACAGATACTGATACAGCGGCACAATGTCCACACCGTAATGCGGCGGGTAGGTGCGCAGTTCGGTTTGCTGGAATAGCGGCAGGCAGTACTCGTTCAAACCAGACTCTGCTGAGTGCGCTACGCCAACGGCTCCGGCCTCTCTGGCAGACGCATGCAGGGACGTCATGAACTGCGCCATCTTCTCGGCCATCCACTTGCCGGGCGCGGGCGGATGCTCATGGTCCGCGGCGAAGCAGGGGAATGTAGATGAGCCGTTATTCTGGTCCAGGAACTGAATGGACTGCATGCCCCAGTCAATCAGATGCTGCACGTAGTCCTGCGCCACCTGGCGCGTCATAGGCGCACCCAGGCAGCATGCATAGCTCGGTCGCCAGTCCATGTCCCAGCTCTCCAGCCACGCCGCCCCATCCGCCTCCCGGCAGACGCTTTTTTCGCCGCCATGCTGCTCGAAATAGTCGCGGCCGTCGTAGGTGTTCCAGAACTGTCTGATCACCCAGCGGGTGCCGCTGCAGAAGGAACCCGCATGCCAGCCATGCGCCCGTATGGACGTGATGAAGTCGTGCATCGAGGTCTCGCCGCCGATCGGTGGCAATGCGTCTGGATAGACCCACGAGCCCCCGTGTTCCCACCCCATGAGGATCACAGCCAGCGGCGCATCTACTGCCGCGGACACCTGCTCCAGAATGGGAATACATTTCTCATAGGGGAGGAACTCACTCACTGGCGATACGGGTCCCGCATCCAGCACGCCCTGAGGGCGCAGGGTGATATACACCGGTGAATCGATGAGCCATGACGGGATGTCCTGACGCTTCACAAGCGGGATAAACCATTTCTGCTGCGAGGTCCATTCCCGGTACAGATCCGCGGCATCGTACCAATCCCCCTGGAAGCCGCGTGTCACCGTGTCGTATTCAATCATTCGATCGCCGTGCTGCGGCCAGTCGCCCACATGCGCCACACCCAGTCGCAGGCCTGCCTGGTGATGCAATGCTGCAAACCGCTTGACGTTCGCAGCCGTGTCCTGGCAGGCCAGGTAGAGCCCCGCACGATCGTTGTAGTAGGCCAGAAACTGCGCAAACTGCATGCCCGGATAGTGATTGGCGTCTCCCGTGCGGGAGCAGAATTCCCATGCGCGCGACGAATCAGGCGCAAGCTTCTGCTTCCAGGCGCCGCCAGATGGGACAGCTTCGCCGGGTTTCTCGATCAGCCTGCCGCTGCCATATCCGTGAGGTAATAGAATCGCCTCGCTACCGGGAGCGCCTTCGAGATCAAAACGGCACACGATATACGGATACTGCACATCCACGACCCGCAGGCCGGCATTGTTCTCAATGCCGATCTTCCAGCGGATGAAGGGGTCGCGATCTGATGCCGTGATCTGGCACGTCACGCGAAGGTCATATCCACCAATATCGCCATAGGCAGCCCGCAACTGATGCTGGTCACCAGCGGCATCTTCACTCACCTGCACGTTGTCGGCCTGATGCGAGGTGAGCAGCCGATAGCGCTGGCGTGTATCAAGGTAGCCCATCGCGAAAACCGGCAGTCCTATGGCGGCGCTGATAAATTCCTGTTCCGCCGCCATCTTGCTGCGGAACGACGTGAGGGAAAGTGTCTCCGAATCGAACTCCAGCATGTCATGCTGGGATTCAAGCGTCAGGCGATCAGTGTACATTTTGTTATTAACCTCTGCCCAGGCGATACAGCAGGTAGTGCATGTACTCGCCGTATTTTTGCCACGAGATATCCGGCGGCGCGGTGTGATCCAACTCCGGTAGATAACCACCATTCTCAACCAGTGGCATCACGCGGTCCACTTCGCGTCGCATGGACTCACCGCCCACCGCCACAGCGCGCTTGTCGATCCCGCCGCCAATCGCAAGGTCGTGGCCGTACCTGCGGCGGACGGCCAGCACGTCCATACCTGCTGCCACCTCGAACGGCCACAACCCGTTGATTCCGGCGTCCAGCCAGACAGGGATCAAATCCGTGATATCGCCATCGCTGTCCAGCCAGATATGCTGGATGCCATGCTAGCACAGCCAATCGCACACACGCCGGTAGTGTGGCAGGGCGAAACGGCGATACATGCGCGGATCTACCAGCGGACCGGCGTTATACGCCATATCCTCCCAGAACCAGAAGGTCTCGAAGTCCGTATGCTGCAGGATGCGCTCGGTGATGGCGATGATGCTTTCTGCGCGCTGCGCCATCATGCGCTCCACAAGCCTGGGCTGATCGTAAAAGGCCAGGCACAGGTTCTCCACTCCCATCAGGTTGCGCAATGGGCCGAAGAAACCGCCCCAGCGGTCGGCCCAGCATTGCCGGGGCATGCCCGACTCCCGCATGGCATGGACCCTTTCTTCCCACTGCGGGGTAAAGCGGATTTCGGCCTGCAGACCCAGTCGTTCGGTCTCCACGGTTGAAAACGAGGCCTTATCCACGACCGGGAAGCGGATGAATTGCGGCATGCTGGTATCGCGATGCTGCTTGAACTCGCGCATCAGGATGCCTTCGTGGTTGATATAGGTGCACGTGGTCTCATCTTCCGCCAGCACCTGATGGGTGTATTCCGGCGCGGGGCCATAACCGACCTCCACGCGCAGCAGGGTGTCGGTGTTGAAGATGTCATCGAGCGGGCGGCCATCCCACCCCCGCTCTCGCCACAGCCTCTGGGTCTCTTCCCACGCGCCGAAGTTGCGCACAAACGGAGGGTGTGCGGGTTGAAAGTTCAAAGTCTGGATGAAGCGCTCGCGCATGAGGCAGTTCTGGTGCATCGCGACGCGCACTTTCAGGCCATCCCGGCGCATCTGCTGCAGCAGGAAATATTACCTGGGAAATAGGCTGCCGGCGCGTGGGAAATGTGCCTGGCTGGGAGATTACATGCTCCTGTTAGTCATGCGCAGTTCCTTTGCCCATCATGACGAACAATTCGGTCACGTGCTGACCTGGCTGTGGCAGAGCGGGAAGATGAAGATCGTTGGATGAGGTGCGGCGCGCACTTGAATGGGATACCGCACTGTAGGGGCGGAGCATCGCCACAATGCGTATGAGGCGAATCGAGTCAATGTGGCGATGCTTCGCCCTGCAGAGGGTTATCGTGCAATGAAGCCCAGTGTGCACCTCATCAACCTGCGGATTGCATCCTCGCCGTTGTTGATTTCCTTGGCGAGGTTGTATTCCTTGACATTTTGTTATCCTTGTCATATCATAATTCCATGATTACGACCATAACAGGTAAAAATCAGGTGACGTTACCGGCTGAGATCGTCAGAGCGCTGGACCTGACGCTGGGAAGCCAACTTGACTGGTCTATTGGGCCGGACGGCACGCTGATCGCCACGCCGTTGCCAAGCCGCGCCAAGCGTGCGGCTGCCCTGATGGGCGCCGGGCGCAAATACCTGCGCCCCGGTTCTGATCCCGTGCGCGACCTGATTGTTGAACGGGTTCAGGAGGACGCCGCAGAGACGGCTGAGCCATGAATTACCTGCTGGACACGTCCGCGTTGCTGGCTTTCTACTTCGGCGAGCGCGGCGATGAGCGCGTGCGCGAGATTCTCAGCGACGAGCAGGCCAGCATCAGGTAAAGTGGGTTGAGCGCAGCCGGACGGCGCTCGCGCACGGCGCGGTGCTGGTGCATCGCGACGCGCATTTTCAGGCCATCCCGGCGCCCTTGCCGGGCTGCGCCTGCATAATTCCACTACTGGTCTTCCACTTCCGGTGAGGCAGGTTGCGGATGCGTTCCGTGGACCGGCAACGGGTCCTTCAATCCTGCCAACTCCTGCATTTCAAAAAGTTTCATATATTCGTGGCACTCAGCGCGTCTCATCCATCGCCGACGACACGTATCGCTGACATTCCCGAGTTTCTGCGTCAGCACCATCACGCTCAGTCGTTGCCGCGCTACCTGCATTTCGGCTTGCATCTCGCATCTCTGGTGACACTGTTTGTGTCACCAGAGAAGATTTACTGTACACCTAATGGTATAGCTAGGCTCCACGTAATAGTTGCGCCCACTCCCTGCGGTGTTCGATGTTGGCCTTGACCTTGTCGAGTTCGGTGCAAACTTCACGCAGGAAAGCCACCCGGCCATTTTCTCCCAAGAGGGCAAGTAATCCATCGGCGAAGTCTCTAAAACTCATGACGTAGATATTCTGGCCACTGGAAAATTCCGTCACAATGCGCTGTTGAATAGCGGTTTCATCCGCTGGCTCCAAGGAGTCGGCAATGAACAGTATCTCGGTGACACTGTTGGCCCGAGCGTTTTGGAGCTTGGAATCCAGTTCCGTGAGGGTAAGGGGTCGATCCTTGACTTCGACGAGAAACACAATCACCTGGTTTAACCAGCACTCGATGTCGGCTAACATGCCGGATGCCGCATCAGCCGCGTTCACTCTCTCGTGACGAATGTCATCAAACACGTTGAATCGTGTCCCGACAGTCCTGATCAACGCAGCGGTCAGAACCTCTAGGCGATCACCACCTGAACGTACGCGGGTGTAATCATCAATGAGTCGCTGTGTGGTATCGAGACTTGCGCGGTTGGGAACCGGATATGTTACCCGCACATCTTGCAGGAGGCGGATAAGGTCAACCAAAATTTGGTCGAATATTAGTTTGACGAATTCCGGGTTCCCGCTGGCCTCAACAATATCAAGCACCGCGATCAGGTTGTTCCACTCATCAATCCGTTTCCGGTTCCCGCGGTACTCTACCGTAACAGCGGGGACTCTTACAGGATTATTGATATACGGGGATGGCGCATTACCTAGCACGCCGAAGTTAACCCCATCAAAAGGAACAATCACCTCATGCGCTATAGTCCGAGCATCGAAGGCACCGGGGTGATTCCACTGAGCCTGTATCGAGTGGCAATCGAGTTCGGGGTTCACGACCTTACACAAGACTTGGGTGGGCAGCACATAATGATAGGTTTTGTCGTGGGCTGTTAGGCCGCGACGTATGAGTTCCTTGAGATCCGCTTGGTCATCGGGGAGTGGGTCAGGGGGGTTGCCATCGGGGTATTGCCCAAGAAGCCTGTTCCAGCGTTCATGTAGATAGTTCCGGCAGCCTTCTTTGAGTGTAATGTCTTCGGTCACGTAAATATCCTGTTAGTAGTTTGTCCATAAGACCTCACTGCGGTCTGACTTGACCGAGTGGGCCTTTTTTATTCCCTCCTCGTGTATTTTAAAATCATGATAGAGGGTGTCCATTAGGTCACAATGATAGCCTGAAACGGCTACTTTTCCCGCGATCTGATGAAGCACCTTAGACAAAGTAACGTGGTCCTCATCCGTCATTTCATAACCATAGGCTTTGGCATCACCTCGCGAGGCGTGGGGGTAAGGGGGATCACAGTAAAACAGCGTGTCTGGACTGTCGTAACGTCGGATAACCTTAATAGCGCTGTCATTCTCAATCTGTACACGGAGCAACCGAAATACGATCCAGTCAAGGCCCTCCACGCTGCCAAGCCAGCGGGAAACGGCTCCGGCCATCCCAGCACGGCTGGTGTTTAGGCAGTTGGCCCAACGGCCAATGGAGGCAGTTTGGGCCAAACCCGTTCTCACCTGTCTGGCACGGATAAAGAAGCGCCTGGCCCGTTCTAAGTCAGTGAGGTGATGTCCATTGTTATTAGTCGCAATTGCTCGCAGAAATTCCTCTCTTGCAAAAGGGGTCAAGCCTATGGCATACAGCAGTTGATCCTTTTGATCGCGCAAGACCCGAAAGAAATTGACGACCTCGCTGTCAATATCGTTGTAGGTTTCAACCGGCGCCGGTTCGCGATTGATTAGGACCGCGGCTGAACCTCCGAATGGCTCGCAGTAGTGCTGGGCAGGAGGGAGTAGGGGGAGCAACCACTTGAGATGGCTATACTTCCCACCATACCAGCCAAAGGCGATCTTGTTTCGCGCCGTCTTCTTGCGTTGTTCTGTCTTGCACCCTGTCGTCGTTACTGCCATTATCTCTGAATCATACTCATCTCTGAGCAGGCCGACAAGAGCAACTTTACGTTTTTCGCCAAAAATTGCAACCTACGGATCGTTAGGTCGGTCATGACTCTCTATTATGTCCCCTATATGTTCAAGCCAAGCTGTCCATTCCCGGTGGCGTCAGCGACTCAGGCCCCTTTCGGCTTGCATCTCGCACCTCCGTTGGAATATATTGTGTCACCAGAGAAGCTTTTCCGCACACCTTACTAAAACGTTACTGGGTAAACGATTTCACTAATAAAGCTGTCTTCCTAAAGCCTTACCCCGCCTTCGCCTCCGCCAACTGCGCCGCCGCCGGGCTGGATTTGTAGTGCTCGTCCAGCGGGTAGCACCCCGAGGCAAGCCCGTTGCGCGGGGCGGTGGTGCAGTCGCTGAACGTGCGGCAGATGCGTTTGCGCTGCAGCGGCCGCCCGGCCAGCACGTCGGCGGGCATCTCCGGGTAGGCCAGCACCATGCGCCCCAACCCCACGAAATCCGCCATGCCGGTGCGCACGGCGTACTGCGCCACGTTGGGCAGCCATTCCTGCAGATACGAATAGCCTGAGCCGACCACCGCCAGTTCGGGGCGGTGGCGCTTCAGTTGCGCCGTTGCGTTGATCTGCCGCGCGACGCCCACCAGCGGGTCCTCCGGCGGCTGGTAGCCGTCCGAGGGCGGGAACAGCGCCGGCCGCTGCACGTGCGGGTTGTAATATGGGCTGCCCGCGGTGATGCACACCAGGTTGATGTTCAGCGCTGCCAGCAGGTCGAGGAAGGCGTAAGGCTCGCGCAGGTCGATGCCCAAGCCGGTTCCGTCGCCGCCGAAGGCGTAGCGATATGCGCTTTGCGCATCCTGCGCGCCCTGCGGCCAGTCCGGCACGCCAACGCCATCCGGACCGGGGCGATAGGGGATGAAGTCGATGGCGCTCAGCCGCACGCCGATGTCCAGCCCGGGCACGGCGGCGCGGATGCCCGCCGCGATCTCGCGCAGGAAGCGCGTGCGATTCTCGAAGCTGCCCCCGTAGCGGCCGGGGCGATCCACCGCGCTGAGGAATTCGTGTTCCAGGTAGCCGTGGCAGTGCTTGATGTCCACGAAGGCGAACCCGGCGCGCTGCGCCAGCCGCGCGGCGGCGATGTAGTCGTCGATCAGCCGCGCGATGGCGTCGTCGCTCATCACGGGCTGGTCGGCGGGCAGGTTGAACTTGCGGTCGAGCAGGGGATGGCGGTACAGAATCTGCGGCGCCAGGCGCTTCTTGTCGGTCGGGCGCGCGAAGCGGCCCGAATGGGTCAACTGCAGTCCGATCAGCAGGTCGTCGCTGCGGCCGTGGCTTGCTTCGTGCGCCGTCACCAGCGTCTCGCGCAGCCCTGCCAGGCCGGCCAGGGTCGCTTCGTTGATCATCAACTGGTTGGGATTGGCGCGCCCGTCCGGCCGCACGGCCACCGCCTCGCCGCCCCAGATCAGCTTGGCGCCGCTCAGGCCGAAGCGCTGCCAGCGCCGCACGGTCAGGTCGCTGGGATGGCCGTCGATCGTGCCGTCCCAGCCCTCCATCGGCAGCACGGCGAAGCGGTTGCCGATCGCGCCCCCGCCCGGCAGGCGGTAGGGCTGCGCCAGCGGCGCGGCCGGGCCGCTCTGCATGTCCGCATCGAAGGGCAGGTCCGCGCCGATCTCGGCCAGATGCTCGCGCAAAGCCTGGGGTGTCTTGAGGGCCGCCACGCGGCGATAGTTCGTCATGCCTTCTCCTTTAGC
>JAMCQN010000116.1 GCA_023382055.1 Chloroflexota bacterium | reverse complement strand
CATGGAACTGCCCATGAACGCGCCGCCCGGCCGGCCGGATTTCGGCGTGTTCAAGTCCAGCGACGGCGGCAATTCATGGGAGCGCCTGCTGGATTGCGGCAAGCTGTGCACCCACCAGACCGGCGAGATATCCGGCGGTTTCTTCAGCCTGGGGATTTCCAGCAACGACGCGTTGTACACCGTGCGCTGCTCGTATAGCTGTATCGGAACGGCTATCCTGCGCAGCAGCGACGGCGGGCAGAACTGGGACGAACTGGACTATAGCGGCGCGGTCAAGGCGTGGGCGAAGGCGAAGAAAGCCAGCGTTCTGACCAGCAAGTACACGGATGAACCGGCGGTTACCGGGCTGGCGCTGGCCGTCGCGGCCGGCAACCCGCAGATATTGCTGGCGGGCGGGGGCCTGTATTACAGCACTTCCAGCGGCGGCACACCGGCGTCCGCGTCGTTTGCCATGCGCAGCAGCGACGGCGGCGACACCTGGGAACTGCTGCCCGGCGCGCGAGACTACTGCACCGGCAGCGGGCACAACATGCAGTGCACCTACGACAACATCGTGGCGATCGATCCTACCAACGCGAAGATCATGTACCTGGGCGGCTCATTCATCATCGACAAGGCGAACAAAGGCTGGAGCGCGATCATGCAGCGCAGCGCTGATGGCGGCAAGACCTGGCAGGACATGAACCCGGTTAAGTCCAGGACCAGTTGGATGCACCCCGACGCGCATGGTTTCCGCATCGATCCCGGCGATCACAACGTGGTGTGGGTGGGCAGCGACGGCGGCATCTATCGCACCGACGACGCCTCACAGGAGCCGCCGGTCTGGCAGCATCTCAGCGACGGCATCAACACGCTGCTGTTCATCGGTGTGGCGCTGCATCCCAGCGATCCCGCCTACATGATCGGCGGCCTGCAGGACAACGCCATTGCGCTGACCACCGACGGCGGGAAGACCTGGCCGGGCGCGTCGCAGGGCGACATGGGCTATACGGCCGTCGATCCGTTCAAAACCGACATTGTCTACAGCACGTGGCCGCAGGGCGGGTTTGCGCGGAATGAAGATGGCGGCGCCGGCGGCGCGGATGATGGCTGGTATGAGCATACGGACGGGCTCAGCAGCGACGACCGCTTCCTGTTCTACGCCCCGTTCGTCGTGGATGCGCAGAACGAAGGCGTTCTCTATATCGCCGCGCAGCGCGTCTACAAGACCACCGACCGCGGCGATAGCTGGGAGCCGGTCAGCGATGTGCTGAGCGGCGCGCGCGGCAGCATCCGCTCGCTGGCGATCGCGCAGGGCGATTCGGACGTTCTATATGCCGGGACTACCGAGGGGCGCATCTGGATCAGCACCGACGGCGGCTCGCACTGGCAGCGTACTGCGCCCAAGATACTACCGACCCGCCAAGTCAACCACATCGCCGTCGATCCGACGAATCCGCAGGTCGCCGTGGCGGTGTTCGGCGGTTTCGACGTGCAGACGCCGTATGCCAAGGGGCACGTCTTCCGCACGGCAGACGGCGGCAAGAACTGGCAGGACATCTCATATAACCTGCCCGATGCGCCCATCGGCGCGGTGGTGATCGATGCGCGCCCGAAGTACGCCGGTATCTACATCGGCGGGTCGCTGGGCGTGTGGGTGCTGTCGGGCGACCCGGCGGCTGACGGCGCGCAACAGTGGCTGCCCTACGGGACGGGCATGCCTTATGCGCTGGTGAGCGACCTGCAACTCAACACCAAAACCGGAATCATGGCGGCCGCCACCTACGGCCGCAGCATCTGGGTCATGGAGATGCCATGAGACAACGCCTCATCCGCGCCCTCGGCGCGCTCGCGTGTTTCGTCGCCGTCGGTCTGCCGCAGGCGGGGCGTGCGCAAGCTGGCGTCACGGCGAATTTTACCGATCTGCCCATTACCCTTGCGAAGGGCATCGCGCCTGACCGGGTTGCCGCGCACAGGCCCACGCAGGGGGCGCCGGCGGCATCCTGCACGAAGCTGACAGTCCATGCGCCCGCGGCGTGGTTCGAGGTGGACAGCGACGGCAACGTCAACACCGACAGCGCGGTGGATAGCTATCCCAGCGGCGCGACGATCCTTGCGCCGGGCTTTACCTATGACTGCGTGCCGAAAGACACCGATGTCGTCGTCATTATCTATAACCAGGCCTACGGCGATCAGCCGGCGCTGGTGGAGAAGCGCACCCTGCCCGCATCCGCCGGCGAGGGGGTGTTTTTCTACGGGCTGACCACCCCCGACGGTTCGGCGCTGCAGGACGGCAAGTGGCGCGTCGCGTTTTACCAGGGCAAGACCTCGCTCGCCACCGGCGAAATCCTGGTGGGCGGCGCGGCGAGCGTCGATACGTCCAGACAGGCTGTGCTGGGGGGCGCGGTGAGCGATCTGCGCAGCGGGCAGCCCGTCGCGGATGCGCGCATCTTCGTCCTCAATCCGGGCGTCACCATCGCGGACTTCACGCGCGATCCTCGCCGCGAGGACATCTTCGCGCAGACGCGCAGCGACGCGCAGGGGCAATTCTCGCTGTGGAAACCGCTGGAGCGCAATACCGCTTACGCGGTACTGATCGCCGCCGACGGTTATAAGCTGCGCGGCGCCAACAACCTGACCATCGGCGACGACGCGGAAAGCCCGGTCAACCTGGAAATCCAATTGGTGCAGAAATAGGCCGCAGTGCGCTCAAATCCGCAAACTCGTCAGGATGCAGCCGGTTGTACTCACTCTGCCGCACGATCAGGAACGCCCACGGCACACCCGTCAGTATCGTGGCGTTTTCGCACCATAGTTCTGCCGCGCGGTTCTTGTGCGGCACATCCTCTGACATCTGTCCCTTTGTCTCAACCAGGTAGTAATTGCCGCTGTTCGTCGCCACCACGAAATCCGGCTCGTAATAGCGCAGGTTAGTGACCGCGTCGGTATATTCGATCACGAACCCGAAACGCTCCGGCAGCTTGGCGAATTTTTCCACATCTGGCGCTCCTTCCAGGAACCTGGCGAACTCCTTCTCGAATTCGTTGTCGCAGGCAACCAGGTTAAACACAGTTTTCGTCGCTGCCAACGTAGGACGTGAGTAGGGGAATGGGGGCGTCTCGGAAAGATGCCGGCTATCGCCAATGAGCCGCGCCTCCTGTTCTTCGATGATCAGTTCGCGCAATGCCTGTACAAACGTCTTGACCGTGACGAAGTTTGCCACATTGCTGCTCATCGCTTTGATGACGGCGGGGGAGTTCAGAGCTACCCGTTCGCCAAATGCCCTGGTTTCAAAAAACTCGCGCACCTTGGGAACCAGCGCCGCAAATTGCGACGGCAGCTTCAAATCCTGGGCAATGCGCCGGGCATAATAACCGATGACTTCCTCGGCCGTCTGCGGCTCCGGGATGGTGTATTCGCGCTCCACCAGTTTTTGCAGAGTGATGAAGTCGTAGCCCTCGTAGTGGAACTGCTGAGCTGCCGTGTCGGTCTGTTTGTACGGCAAGATTGGGCATTTCAGCTTTGATACGTCAAGACCCGCGATCTCCTCGGCCAGCGACTTCTTGCGGTTCAAGATCGGGCTGAGTACCGGCATGGCGATATCCTTGTGCAGCTTGGATGGGTCAGGCATGACCGTGACGATTTCAAGCTTATCCTTGCCGACCTCAAAGGTGTCAAACTCGATATCTTCGTCACGTTCCAGTTGCTCCACGAACTCGATGAACGTCTTGTTGCCGATCACATCCACCCGCTCGCGATAGTCGCTGATGGTGTCGCGGAACATCAGGCGCAGGCCGCGCCCGATGGTCTGTTCGGGCAGGATATTGGCTTTGGAAGTGTACGGGCGCAAGCCGACGATGACGGTCACGTTCTGCACATCCCAGCCTTCGCGCAACATGAGCACGCTGACGATGCAGTTGACCGGGCTGGTTTCCTCATCTACCTGTCGCGAAGTCTTGCGCGCCTTCTCCAGGTCTTTCCTGGATACTTCGCCGGTTTTATCCGTGTGAATGATCAGCAGCCCTTCGCCGCCAAATTCGTCGGGGTACTTGGATTGCAGCCACTCACCCACCTCGTCGGCCTCGGTGGTGTCGTTCATCATCACGAACAGCACCGGCTTTTTCTTCAACGGCGCAAGCTGCTCGCGGTATTCGCGCCAGCGTTCGACGCCGGCGGTGAGATACGAGCGATATTTGACGCTGGCGTGTTGCGAGGGCTGCTCTTTGATGCCGCTGGCGACGCCTTTGATCGGGCGCTTCACCACGTTGTCGATGATGGCCTGCTTGAGCGGGTAGTCGTACACCGTCCACGTAAACAGCGACCCTTTGCTGTGGCGCGGCGTGGCGGTGAAATCCAGTTGCGCGAGCAGACCAGCGCCGGTTTGATTCGCGGCGAGGCGCTCGCTCAAGCTGCGGATGTTCTTGTTCCACTCCGAGTCCTCGTCGTGGGTGTGGTGCGCTTCGTCATTGATGAGCAGCAGCGGACCGCCGCGCGCCAGGATGCGCTTGTCAAATCCGTCGGCGCTCAACGGGTTGGCCGGCGGCTTTTGCCCCAGCACACTGGTCATGATGTCCGGCTCGTCATCGCTATCGGTGTTCGCGCGATCGTATAGCTGATGAATGTTGGTGAGATACAGCGCGCCGATGGAACTGGAGCGCTCGCCCTCATCGCGCATATAGCACTGGAAATCCCAGTAGATGCGCAACTCCGGCGGAACGACCGGGTCGGCGCGGAAAATGCGCCCGCCGGCGAAGTCCGTCTTCAGGCGCTCATACACGATCACGTTGGGCGCGATCAGCAGGAACGCCTTCGCATAATCGTCGCGCGCTTCCGCCACGGCATTGAAATACTGCCAGGCCAGCGCCAGCGCCATCACCTTTGTCTTGCCGCTGCCGGTCGCCATCTTCACGCAATAGCGGGCGAAGTCATCGTATTGCAGCAGGCGCATGGCTCCGGCGGTTGTGGCAGCGTATTTCTCCAGCAGATCCTTGTGCCGGCGCACCTGGGCGACTTCGTACAGATAGATCAGCGTTTCGATGGCTTCGCGCTGGAAGTAGTGATACTCAAACTTGCGTCCATCCGGCAGGCGGTGTTCGGTACGGAACCAGTAATTGAGCAGCGCGCGCGTGGTGTCGGTGACGCCTTTGTATTTGTCATCGCGCCATAATTTAAGCGCCTCGCGGATGGCCGGGACGCATGGCGCGGTGGCGACGCGCGCTTCCAGCAGGCCGGGCTGGGCGGGGGAGTTCCTGGGTTTGCGTGGCATGTAATCATCCTTCCCTGCCTAACCAGGCAGCGCGATGTCTTGTGGCAAACCTACCCGCATAAAGTATCGGGCAAAACCCTGCGATAACTGCTCACGGTATGGTGGGCATAACCTTAGGCGACTTCCGGTTTCTTCAGCAAATTGCCCTAGAAATGCTTTTGGCAAGCTGAAGACCAGTCCGAAGTCAACGATGCGTATGTCTGAGGAAAGACCTGATTCATCGGATTGGGCGAGAAGATGGTAGCGCGGACGATTGCCTTTGCGAATCGATTCAAGAGCGCCCTTTTTGCCGAGGGCAGAATCCATGTTTATCGCATCGTCTCTCGACCAGTGCGGGCACAGGACGACGTCGTCTACTTTGCCATCATGCGCCAGATTGCACGATTGAGTCATGACGATGACATCATAGAAGACTAATCTCGCATCCAACGCATCTGAGACATTGGCGCTCGATGGAGCGAACACCGGCTTGAGTATCGGGCAATTGAGGAAGATGTCGCCCTGCTCAAGCGGGCAGCCTGTGACAACGGCGTACCATGGATACGATGATGGCATATGCGGCAGCGTGCTATTCTGCCACGTCCTCGATTGTCAATTCGTCGTCTACAACGTATTGGAACGCGGGTGTCTGGCGCTGGATAATATGCACCGTTACTGGTCGGCTGTTTAATGGACGCAGGTTAAAGATTTCCGGCGTCTGCAATTCCTCATCCTCAGCTTCGCGCGCGAACTGCTTCAACTGGGCGCGGGCTGCGACCAATGGTTCCTCTACCTTGCGTACCATCGCGTTCGTCGAATTGTTGTCGGGTGTCACGGGCAGTGTTGTCACTGGTATGACGACTGTGAATCTGCGTTTTTTATCGGCTGGCTGCCATCGCATCGGCGGTGTTATGGCGGTATCAGCTGTCGTTGTGAATCCTGGATATGTCATCACTCCTCCCCAAAAATCTTACGCGCATTATCAGTCACACTGGCTTCAAATGCAGTCTCTATATGCTGGTGAGCCTGCTCGACGGTATCGAGCGCCGCGGATAAACCGACCGCCTTTTCAGGCGACGAGATAAAGTATAAATCGAGCAGGAAAACCGCGTGCGCATCCTGACCTTCCTGCAACGATCCACTCTGTAACACAAGCAGACCGTTAGCATCCGTATAGGGAATCTCGACGCGTTGTACCCAGGCGGTAAATGTGCGTGGTATCTGCGGAGGAATTCGCGGAACCGCGAGTAAATAGTCGTCTATCTGGATACTGGCAGATGGTATCTCGATCCTGTTGATATAGCGCAGTCCTATCTGCCGCACCCCGACGGGCCTAATCGTGTCGAAGTACGTCGCGAGACAGTGATCAATATCCGCTCTAAACTGGTCCCATCCCGCGTATGGTTTCAGATGGTTGATCACCAGTAAATCGGGACCTACCTGCACGAGCGCTTTGCCATCTTCACGCAGAAACTGCATCCGCGCCGTTCCGCCTTTGATATTCTGGCTGATACCGCCCGACTCGTTGTGAACCTCCACCTCCATCGAGTTCATCTGCTGCTTCCTGGGAAAGGCGCCTTTCAGTTTGTCGTAGAGTAAACCCGGTACGGTCCAGTCCCAGGGTTGACTCGGCTCGAAATAAAACTCGCACAAGCTTTCGATGATCGGTGGGTTGGAATATCGATGGATCATGCCTCGCCTCTCGGGGAAAATGCGTTTGCCGAACTCAGCGTTGCGCCTCCAGCGCGAAGACGCGCTGCGCATTGTCCTGAAAGTTTTCGAGCGAAATAAACTGCTTGTCGGCAACGCTTGTGATCCGGTTGCGATCTTTGCGCGCGAGGTCATCGAAATTGTCATGCACCACGAAGCTCTTGAAGCGCATATTAGCGTTTCGAAATTCCAGACACGAGATCGTAGTCAAACGCGCTTTGGCTTCGTCCTTGACGGCAAACAGTAGAACGGGTATTGCCAGGTCAAACCTGTAATCAACCTCAAGATCATCGCGCGCGGGAATGGGGTATACCTTAGCCGTTGGATGAAACGCTTTCAATCTGGTCTGTATATACTCATCCAACAACTCGTAAAACATGCTTTGAATTACCTCGCGTTTGTACAAACGCATATTAGAAATCTTGGCGGAAGTCTGGGCAAGCTGCATCACTGCCGGGTACAAACCATCTGGGCTGGCGTCGAGGTACAGGTTCCCGTTGCTTTCACTTACCTGGTTCTCGTTCAGGATTTTTTCCAGAATGCGTTCCTTATTTGGCGTATCTACTTCGTAGCTGTACGACAAACGCATTAGCGTCATGCCGTAATCGCTCACCCGGATGCGAGTCTGACCATTCGGGTCCATGATCGGTTGGAGAAAAATGTCCATCATGTCGCCGTCTTCATGGTACAGAGGGGCGACAAGCTGCATAATCCCCGGCAGCTTCTCCCGAAAACTGACTCTGTTATTGAAATCCTTTCGCAATTGGTCGAGGTAGTTCATGACTTCTCTCTCTGGTCAAACAAAGGCAATAGCTGCGGAAGGTTATTGAAGTACTTGTGCGCTTCGAGTATATTTACGCGTCTGATGAAGTAAACAAGCGCCTCTTCATAAGATGCATACTCAGCAGTCAACTCCGCGAATCGTTCTGGCAACTGACCCATATTCAACATATCGGCCTGCGCGACATGAACATGATAACCGAAATGCGGGATCGTTGCTACATCAGGATTATTGATATGCTCACCATGGCGGCCATTGCAGCGTAGAAGACATATCGTTCCAGGTTCATCTAGCGGGTGATAAGTCAGCCCGATCGTAAAATTCTCCTGGAATTTTTCATTGATCCGCATGAAGACCGTAAACTCCTTGTCATCATCAGAGCGAAGTTTCAGGTCATTGCGCAGATGGCCTCGTTCCAGGCGCATATCCCGTCGAGGAGGCTCAGTAACCTGCTTCGAACGTGAAATGAGCGCTTCAAATTCGGTTTGAGTGTAGGTTCCCATGATTCACTTCGTCCATATTGTCTGAATCACGGATTGCCACGGATTACCGGATTTCACGGATTCCGCGTTTCGCGGATGCGCGCTCTCTGTAATCCGTGTAATCTGTTAATCCGCTTAATCCGTGATTCAGATAATGGCACTCTGTCTGAATCACGGATTGCCACGGATTACCGGATTTCACAGATTCCGTGTTTCGCGGACGCACGCTCTCTGTAATCCGTGTCATCCTTTAATCCGCTTAATCCGTGATTCAGACCGTGTTTGATAGCACCAGCCGCTTAAACGTCATACTCCTGCTGCCAAAGTTGATCAGTAAGCCAACTTCCAGGCGATACGCCTTCAAGTAGTTCAACGCCTGCGCCATGTGCACATCTTCCAACTGAATCAGGGCTTTCAACTCAACCAGCACCTTACCCTCCACTACAAAATCCGCCCTGCGGGCGCCAATGGGTTCGGGCAGGTCTTTGTAGAAAATGTCCTGCTCGATTTCCCGGGCAAAGACAAGCCCGGCGCGGCTCATCTCATAGGCCAGCGCCCGTTGGTAAATGACCTCCTGAAAGCCATTGCCCAGGAACTTGTGGACTTCAAAAGCCGCGCCAATGATCTTTCCGGTGATATCTGCGTACTTCAATTGTTCCATTCTGATTATCACCTCTATCGTCTTCGTCGTGTCGTCACCTGGAATTCAGAAAGTCTGAATCACGGATGACACGGATTTATGGATTTCACGGAACGGAACGTCGCCACTTCTGAATCCGTGTAATCATCTGTCTGAATCACGGATTGCCACGGATTACCGGATTTCACGGATTTGCACGATGCGCGCTCTCTGTAATCCGCGTCATCTGTTAATCCGTCTAATCCGTGATTCAGACCGTGTTTGATAGCACCAGCCGCTTAAACGTCATACTCCTGCTGCCAAAGTTGATCAGTAAGCCAACTTCCAGGCGATACGCCTTCAAGTAGTTCAACGCCTGCGCCATGT
>JAMCQN010000004.1 GCA_023382055.1 Chloroflexota bacterium | reverse complement strand
TCAGTATCCCGATCAACAACGGGATGTCATCGACTCGTACATGGTCCAGTTGGGGTGCTTCTTGCATACCCCTAACCGTACCTCACTTTTTGGGTTTATTTACTCATCTTTTCTAGGGAAATGAGAGTTACATGCTATGTAAACCGGTATCGATTGCATAACGGTGTTTGTTACGCCTTGCGACGGCTGATTACAGGCGTTCTCAGCTTTCGCCGTTTTGGCTGCCATCCAGAACGCTGGTTGGGCGCATGCGCGTCCCGCGCGGCACTTCGTGGTGTAAGCGGCAGCGCGCCTGATAGGTTTCACTGGCGCCCACCAGAATGACCGGGTCTTCGTAGGCAGCCGGATGGCCGTCGATCAAACGCTGAGTCCGGGTAGCCGGCGCTCCGCACACCATGCAGATGGCGTGTAATTTATCCACTTCCTCAGCAAGCGCCATCAACAACGGCATCGGCCCGAACGGTTCCCCTCGAAAATCCATATCGAGACCCGCTACGATCACGCGCTTCCCCTGCTCGGCCAGTTCTCCACAAACGTCAGTGACTTCCCAGTCGAAAAACTGTACTTCGTCGATCGCGACAACGTCCACATCCGGCCCGACCAGTTGCAGAATTTCCTTCGCCTGCCCCACCGCCAGCGCGCCCGTATGAATACCGCTGTGCGAACTCACGCGATCCTGCCCATAGCGCACGTCGAGAATCGGCTTGAACACCTGCACAGTCAAGCGCGCGATTTCTGCGCGTTTCACGCGGCGTATCAATTCCTCCGATTTCCCGCTAAACATGCCGCCGCAGATTACCTCGATCCACCCGCCACTATGTTGTTGCTTCATGTTTATTCCATGCCTGCGTAGGATTCCGTCGATGGATTATAGTCGCCGCAGCGCCTTTTCAGATATATCATTAGTGTCTCCAACTTGAAACGCCAATGTTGTATGACACGATCTCTTTTGGATCCTGGCACAAGCGTCGCCGCAAAGCGCTCGGGCTGACGCAGGAAAATCTCGCCAGTTTGATCGGTTGCTCAACCGTAACCGTCAAGAAGATCGAGTCTGATGATCTGCAGCCATCCGTACAACTGGCCGAACTCATCGCCGGGCGCCTGCAGATACCGCTGGCAGAACGTTCGCAATTTGTCAGTTGGGCGCGCGGCGGCAGGACGCCGAACCCGCTGGACTCGCTCGAGACGCCCTGGCACAGGCAAGCTGCGACACAGGCCGTTCCGCGCCGAACATCGAGCCTGCCGGCGCAACTGACCAGCATGGTAGGGCGTAAAACGGAAATCGATGCTGCCATCACCCTGCTGCACCAGGCCGATACGCGCATCCTGACACTGACAGGCCCGCCCGGCATTGGCAAGACGCGCCTGAGCGTCCATCTCGCGGCATCGATACAGCCCGGCTTCATCGATGGCGTTTGGTTTGTACCGCTCGCCTCGATACACGATCCAGCACTGGTGACGTCGGCAATCGCGCAGATACTGGGCGTGCGGGAACTGCCCGGCATACCATTGCTTAATACGTTGCAGGAGTACCTGCGCGACAAGCAACTCCTGCTGATCCTGGATAACTTCGAACACGTCATCAAAGCCACCCATGTTGTACAGGAGCTGCTAAGCTCGGCAGCGGCAGTGAAGTTCATGGTGACCAGCCGCGAAGTGCTGCGCCTGTATGGCGAGCAGGAATTCCCGGTTCCGCCGTTAGGCCTGCCAGATCCGCGCCGCCTGCCGCCCCTGGATATCCTGAGGTTCTGTCCCGCCGTGGCCCTGTTCGTCGAGCGAGCGCGCGCGATCAAACCGGATTTTGAGTTGACCCCTGAGAACGCCAAAGACATTGCCGAGATATGCGCGTGGCTGGACGGATTACCCCTTGCCATCGAAATGGCCGCCGCGCGTGTGAAGTGGCTCTCGCCGCGCGTGCTGCGCTCGCGCTTAAGCCAGCGACTGGTCCTGCTTACCAGCGGCCCGCGCGATGTGACCGCTCGCCAGCAGACGCTGCGCAGCGCCATCGACTGGAGTTACGAGTTGCTCAATCCGGCGGAACGCGCTCTTTTCGCGCGGTTTGCTGTTTTTGTCAATGGGGCTGATTCCGTCGCTGCCCAGTCGATTCTGGATACCAGCGTGGCGCTGGATGACGCCGCTGTGGTGATTCAGCTTGCCGATGCGCCACGCTCTGAAGTTGTGGACATCGTGCGCTCGCTGACCGATAAAAGCCTGCTGCGCGTCAGCATGCCCGAGGGCGCGAATGCAGAGCCACGCTTCTCCATGCTGGACACCATCCGCGAGTATGCCACCGACAAGCTCATGATATCGGGGGAACTGCCATTGATGCGTCACCGCCATCTGGCCTATTATGCGAAATGGGCTGAGTCGGCTGAACCCCGCCTGCATGGACGGGATCAGATCGATTGGCTGGATCACTTCGAAGATGAGCATGACAACCTTCGCACCGCCCTGAACTGGGGACTGCTGCACAATGGCGCCGGCTGGCAAGCAGCGCTGCGGCTTTCCAGCGCGCTGGGGTGGTTCTGGCGAGTCCATGGCCATCTGACCGAAGGCCTGAAATATCTGCTGGCAATCCTGCAACTGCCCGAGTCCGCAGGCGAATCACTGCAGCGCGCCAAAGCGCTCAGCGCCGCCGGGTTGCTGGCGTACTATAGAGCCGAGTACGCTCAGGCGCAGGCCCTTTATGAAGAAAGCGTTGCCATCGGTCGTGCGGCGGGTAATAACGCCGTTCTGGCATTCGCGCTGCACGGGCTGGGCGACGTATGCTGGTACCAGGGCAACCAGGTTCGCGCGCTGGCGCTGCACCAGGAAAGCGTTGCGCTGTACCGGGCGCTGGGCTATCAATGGGGAACAGCCATCGCGCTCGCGGGGCTCGCAGCGATACTGGGCTACCAGGGCGACTATAAGGCTTCACGCGCCATGTTCGAGGAAAGCCTGGCCATGAGCGCCGCCATTGGCGACAAATGGGCGGCGGCGTATTCGTTGTGGAGCCTGGGTGATGTGACTTATGCTCTAGGCGATTACCAGGGCGCCCGCGCTTTATACCAGCAGAGTCTGCCTATCGCCAGGGAGCTTGGCGACAAACCCAATATCGCCTTTGTGCTGGCTAAACTGGCCGGCCTGGCTATGCAACAGGGCGATATGGATCATTTGGGTGAGTTTGCTTCGGAAGCCCTGTTGCTATTCCGCGAAATGGGCGACAAATGGCAACCTCCTTTCTTACTGCGCATGCAGAGTTATGTCGCACTTCACAATAACAGAATTGCCGAGGCAACCGCACTGTGCGAGGAAAGCTTAGCACTGAACCGGGCACTCGGCGACGAACGCGGTGTCATTGCGTGCTTGTTAGCGCTGGCTTGCGTCCATGTGGCTGATGGCGGCAACGGGCATCTGGTTCATGCTGCGCGTCTATTCGGTGCGGTGGGTGCGCTGCTGGCAGGGAACGAATCACGTCTCCTCCCGCCGGATGAGCGCTGTTATACGATCCATTTAGCGGCGCTGCAGGCCAAGTTGGATCGGGCGTCCTTCCAGACCGCATACGCTGAAGGCAACGCCATGAACCTTGCCCAGGCGATGGCGCTGGCACTCACCAAACCCAGTGCAGCCTGAGCCCATAACACCTTCTTTTACCAACCGCCAACATGAGTCTGCCTGACCTGACATATCTGCTACGGTATAATTACGATGATGGGCATCGTTTTAATTCATCGGTATCAGGTCATGTGTGTTTACGGCGTAGCAAGACTCGTAACCTATTGTCTGTCGATATAGGCAAGCGTGAAATGGATAAGGAGAAAATGTCATGAGCAATACTCACTATTATGATGAAGCTGCTCTTGTCAGCACGGAGTGGCTGGCAGCGCATCTCAACGACCCCGCGATCCGCGTGGTGGAATCTGACGAAGATACGCTTCTCTACGATGTCGGGCACATTCCCGGAGCCGTCAAAATCGACTGGGTGCAGGATCTGAACGACCAGACGGTGCGGGATTACATATCCGCGCCGCAGTTTGCTGAATTAATGAGCGGAAGCGGCATATCGCGCGATACGACTGTCATTTTCTACGGCGATAAAAGCAACTGGTGGGCGGCATATGCCTACTGGGTCTTCCAGTTGTTCGGCCACAACAATGCCAAACTTCTCAACGGCGGACGCAAGAAATGGATCGACGAGAACCGCGCCATGACACGCGACACGCCGAAATATCCACGAACCAACTACCGCGTCCCCAGGCGCGACGACTCGAAGATCAGGGCATTGCGCAATCAGGTCGTCAAGCATGTGCGCACGAAAGGGGCCCTGGTGGATGTGCGCAGCCCGCAGGAATTCACAGGCGAGCGCCTGCACATGCCCGACTACCCCAACGAGGGGGCGCTGCGCGGCGGGCATATCCCCGGCGCTCAGAGCATTCCCTGGGCGTTGGCTGTGCGCGATGACGGCACATTCAAGTCTTATGATGAACTGAACGCGCTGTATGACAGTAAGGGCGTGACCAAAGATAAGGACGTCGTCGTGTACTGCCGTATCGGCGAGCGCAGCTCGCACACGTGGTTTGTTCTGACCCATCTGCTGGGTTATCCCAACGTCAGGAATTATGACGGCAGTTGGACCGAATGGGGTAATGGGGTCGGTTTGCCTATCGAGAAACCCTGATCCGGTTGTTATAATCAGGCCTGTTCCAGAGAACGAGCATAGCCGCATAGGATGTAACAGTGCCGGATTTTGTTTTTGCTTCCAAGCTCATTGAGATTCAGGACGGCCAGATACTGGCCATCAACATAGACGAAACGCCCATTGCCCTGGCGCGGATCGAAGGCCGGATTGTGGCATTCGGCGATGTGTGCACGCACGACGATGGGCCGTTGGCTGAAGGGACTATAGACGGCGATTGCGTGGTTTGCCCGCGCCACGGCGCGCGCTTTAACCTGTTCACCGGGAAAGCCACCTTCCCCGCCCCTCAGCCGATTCCAATCTATGAGACTAGAATTATCGGCGAGGATGTGCACATCAGGTTGAAGGAATAGCGTCAACCGGATTGCTAGTCCGGCGCCTTCAGTCTATAATTCAATATTCGATGATCTTCGGGGCAGGGTGAAAGTCCCGATCGGTGGTACGGCCTGACGGCCGAACAGCCCACGAGCGTGTTGAAAGGCGCGCATGATCTGGTGAGATGCCAGAGCCGACGGTCAAAGTCCGGATGTAAAGAGGATCAACGACACAGCAATTCGCCAGCCGTAAGGGTGGCCGGTTTTTGCTGTCGTTTGGTCATACAGCCCCGAGGTCACACTAAGGGGCTGTTTTCATGACGACAACTGTCAATAGAATCGATAAAGCTGCCAACGCCGCTCAACCGGCGGGCAGGCTGCATCCCGCGGCGCAAACCTGGCTGCTGCGCATAACGCCTTTCCTGATGCTGTGCGCCTTCCTATTGGCGTGGCACCTCGTCAGTTTGCGCTATCCGCCCTTCATCCTGCCGGGGCCGCTGAGTGTGGCAGACCGGCTTATCGAGAAGTTACTGGACGGCACGCTGATCAGGCATACCGCGATCACACTCTCCGAGGCGATCCCTGGGCTGATCGTGGGCGCATTGTTCGGCTTCGCGACCGGTTATCCCATTGCCAAATCCCATGTGGTTGACCGGTTGCTGTCACCCTTCATCGTCGCTTCCCAGGGCGTGCCGTTTATCGCTGTTGCCCCGCTATTGTTGATCTGGTTCGGCAATGGTATTGGCGCAAAGGTCTTTCTGTGCGCCATCGTCGTGTTCTTCCCGATCACCATCAACGTCATCGTTGGATTGCGCAGCATCTCGCCACTGTTGCATGAGCTATTCAGATCGATGAACGCGACACGCTGGGAAACGTTCCACAAGCTCGAGCTGCCCGCCGCGCTTCCGATGATCCTGGCGGGGCTGCGCGTCGGCGGCACCCTGTCGATGATCGGCGCGCTGGCTGCCGAATTCCTGGGAACCGATCAAGGGTTGGGATTTGTCATCAACCAGGGGCGCGGTTTGTACGATACGCCATTAGTCCTGGCAGGAATCGTCACAACGGTATTCACAGCGCTGTGCATCTATGGCAGCATTCGCCTGCTTGAGAGAGCGCTGATCAAGTAATCCAAGTAGTTATCACAAAACAAAGGAAATCACAAAATGTTCAGAAGAAAGCTCGCACTTGCCGCCGTTCTGCTGTTGTCAGCCTGCAGCGCATCACCCGGGGCGACGCCCACGCCTGCCATTACCACCATCCGTCTGCCGATGGGATATATCGCCAATGTCCAGTATGCGCCCTTCTATGTGGCGGTTGACCGCGGGTACTTCGCCGCCGAGGGCATCAAGATCGATTTCGATTACAAGTTTGAGACCGATGGCGTGAAACTGGTCGGCGCGGGCGAGTTGCCGTTTGCGGTCGTCAGCGGCGAGCAGGTTGTGCTGGCGCGCGCGCAAAGCCTGCCGGTGAAATACGTGATGCAGTGGTACAAGAAATTCCCGGTTGCCGTCATCAGCCTGAGTAAAAGCGGCATCAACACGCCGCAGGACCTGAAAGGCAAGAAGATCGGGTTAGCCGGCTTTTTCGGCGCGACATACGTCGGCTGGCGGGCGTTTCTGAATGCCAATCACCTTTCGGAGAGCGATGTGCACGAGCAGGAAATCGGCTTCACGCAAGTGGCGGCGCTTCAGAACGGGACCGTGGATGCAGTAGTCGGTTATACGAACAACGAACCAATCGTCCTGGCGCAGAGCGGTTATCCTGTGCAGGTCTTTGCTGTCTCCGATGCCGTAGACATGGTGGCGAACGGCCTGCTGACCAATGAGAAGACCATCAAGGAGAACCCTCAACTGATACGCGGCATGGTGAGAGCCTTACTGAAAGGGATCGCCGACACCATCAAAGACCCCGACGCGGCGATGCAGATCAGCGCCAAATACGTAGAGGGTTTGAAAGCCGACGATCCAATCCAGAAAGAGGTGCTGTTGAAAACGGTTGAGTTGATGCAGGGCGGCAAACCCGGCGAGTCTACGGCCACCGCATGGACGAACACGCAGGACGCCCTGCTGAGCATGGGACAGGTGAAGAACAAAATGGATGTGGGCACGTTCTATACGAATGAGTTCCTGCCGTAATGCCAATCATCGTTGCCGACGCCGTCAGCGTCACCTATCCCAATGGCCTGGAGGCGCTGCGCGGCTTTACACTGGAGGTTGCGCGCGGTGAGTTTGTCTCAATCGTGGGACCCAGCGGGTGCGGGAAAAGCACGCTGCTGCGCGTGCTGGCCGGGCTTATCAGACCCGGCAGCGGGCAGGTGATCCTCGACGGCGAGATCGTCTCGCGCCCGTCCAACCATGTAAGCCTGTTGTTCCAGGAGTCAGCGCTCCTGCCGTGGCGCACGGTGGAAAGCAATATCCAGTTACCCCTTGAGGTGGGACCTGGTAAAGATCGGCCATCCAAGCCAGGTGAATCGCAACCCGGCATCAATCACCAGGCTCAAATCGCCGATATCATCGAACTGGTAGGGCTGTCTGGTTTTGAACATGCCTACCCGCGAGAATTAAGCGGGGGCATGGCGCAGCGGGCCGCGCTGGCGCGCGCCTTGATCACACAACCGCCTGTGCTGTTGCTGGACGAACCGTTCGGCGCGCTTGACGCACTCACAAGAGAGAGCCTGACCGCCGCACTGGAAGGCATCTGGCGCGCGGCGCGCACGACCGGTTTGATGGTCACCCACAGCATCCGCGAATCGATTTTCGTCGCCGACCGTGTCGTGATCTGCACGCCGCGCCCCGGGCAGGTCGCCGGTGTGGTCGCAATCGATCTGCCCCGCCCGCGCAGTTGGGACATGGAAAGCTGGCCTGAGTTTATCGAGAGAAAGGCTGAAATTCGCGCCCTGCTGGGACTCTAGCGCGCAAAAATGCACGGTCCCGCTGGGACAGTCGGCGTTACTTCGTGCGCGTCAGGCGCCAGTTCGAGGGTATCAGTGAGGTTGCTTTCCGCAGCGGCGGGCGGTACAACTCGATCAACGCGCTCTGCAGCGCATCGGGCTCGATGCCGCGGATCAAGCGCCCCTCGTGGGCGATGCTGATCGTTCCGCGCTCCTCTGAGACGATGATGGCGATGGCGTCGGTGCCTTCCGACACGCCGATGCCGGCGCGGTGGCGCAAGCCGATGCGGTAATCATCGATGTGCGACGACGTCAACGGCAGTACGCATCCAGCGGCGGCGACACGCCCGTGCCGGATGATCACACCGCCATCGTGCAAAGGGGTATTGGGAAAGAAGATCGTCAACAGGATATCGGCCGTGAGCACCGAATCCATTGCAACGCCGGTATCGACCAGGTCCTGCAGACCGGTGTCGCGTTCCAGCACGATCAGTGCGCCATATTTATGCTCGGCCAGCCCCTGCACTGCCGTGCCGATGATGCGAATCTCGACTTCCAGTTCGCTGCGCCGCGTCACGAGCACTTCGTTGAAGCGACCAAGGCGTTCCAAAGCGCGCCGCAATTCAGGCTGAAAGATAACCGGTATAGCCACCAGCAACGCCGGTATGGCCGTGCGCAGAATCAACCCGAAGGTAGGCAATTGCGCAAGGCTGCTTAACAGTACGCCGGCAACAATAAGCACAAACACGCCGCGCAGCAGCGGAATGGCCTGCGTCGCGCGCACCAGCAGCAGCACGAGGAAGAATACCAGCGATACCAGAAGAATATCCAGTATGGCCAGCCCATCGAGGCGCTTCAAAACCCAGATAATGTCGGTCACAATTGATCAGTTGTCAGCAGTCCTATGCCAGCAGTCTGGCCAGGATTGCCTTCTGTGCATGCATGCGATTCTCCGCCTGATCCCACAAGGCCGACTGCATGCTGTCGGCGACTGCATCGGTGATTTCATGCCCGCGGTGCGCCGGAAGACAGTGCATGACGATGGCATCCTTTTTTGCCAGCGCCATCAGCGCCGCATTGACCTGGTAAGGAGGGAATATCTTCGCCCGCTGAGCGGCTTCCGCTTCCTGACCCATACTGGTCCACACGTCGGTATAAACCACATCGGCGCCCTCCACGGCTGCATGCGGATCCGCGACCTGAACAAGGCTTCCGCCGCTTTGCGCCGCAAATTCTGCGCCGCGTTTTGCCACATCCGGCTGCAATTGATAACCCTCCGGCGCGCCGATTCTCACATGCGCTCCCAGCAGCATCCCGCCGAAAACCAGCGAGTTTGCCACGTTATTCGCATCACCCACGTACACAATCGTGCGCCCCCGCACCCCGCCCTTATGTTCCATTATAGTCAATAAGTCGGCAAGACCCTGACAGGGATGGGTGTAGTCGGAAAGGCCGTTGATAACAGGAACACGCGAATACTTCGCCAGCGTTACGACATCGGCGTGCGCAAACACACGCGCCATGATGCCATCCACATAGCGCGATAACACGCGCGCGACATCCGCCACGCTTTCGCGTTTTCCGAGCTGAATCTCGTCCGGCGCGATATAGATGGCTTTCCCGCCCAGGTGGTGCATGCCCATTTCAAACGATACGCGCGTCCGCAACGACGGCTTGGTGAAAACCATTCCCAGGGTTTTATTCTTCAAAATCGGCTGGTTCCCACCTGACCGCCATTCCTGTTTCAACCGTACAGCCAGCTCAAGCAAGTCGGATAACTCGGCCGCAGTAAGGTCAGAAAGCGATAAAAAGTCGTGCTTGGTGTGCATATCAGGATTCTATACTAGACAATCTGACTGCCAAAATCTGGATATCCCTATACTTAGCACATGAGACGTATCGTAGGGCTGGCGCTCGTCATCGCGCTGTCGATCTTCGCGGCCTTTGTAGTAACTTTCCGCAATAACCTGTGGATCAGTTACCGCGGGTACAACAGCCCTTATCTGGCTGACCTGCCCCTCGGCTCGGTTCGAGCTGCGCCATCGCAACGGGTCGTATTGGTGCTGGTGCGCGGGTTGCGTCTGGACGAGGCGCGCGAGATGCCCAACCTGAGCGCCCTCCGTGATAGCGGCAGCGCTTTGACGGTGCAGCACGAACCGCCCACATTCCGCTTGCCGTCATGGGCCACTCTCACCTCAGGCGCAAGTGCGGAGATTCACGGCATCACCACCAACAACAGCCCGCGCGCAACGCGCTACAGTTCGCTGATCCAGGTGGCGCAGAGCGCCGGGCAGAAGGTTTCAGCCGTCGGTTCGCAATCACTTGCCGATATGCTGGACGGCGATGTACAGCGGTTCGAGGTCGTAGACAATTCTGACGTGTCTCAACGCGACGACGACGCCGTGCGCCTGGCAATGGAAGTGATGAAAGATACGACGAATCCACCCAGCCTGGTTCTGGTTGAACTCACGGCAATTGAGGATACCATCAGGGGAGAGCCCAGCGACATATCCGCTGCGGTGACACTGACGGATGGGCGCATCAAAACGCTGCTGAGTAACATCGATCTGCATACAAGCACCATTGTCATTCTCGCGGATCGCGGGCTATCCAACCGGAACACCGACGGCGGTGATGAGTCAGATATCGCGGTCACACCCATGATCATGGCAGGCGCCGGCGTCCACCCCGGGATAGCGCTGCTGATACAGTCGACGGATGTCGCGCCAACCATCGCAGCGCTGCTTGGCGCGCCGCTGCCGGCGCAGGTACAGGGACAGCCGATAGTGGCCGCACTCAGCCTGCCCAGCACTGGCGCGGGAATCGGCGCAACGCCACAGACGACAGCCGTCACGGCAACCGAATCTGCCACGGCGAACCTGGCGCCGCTTCCGGCACTCCTGTGGTCATCAGCCTTGCAGCTCACGACTTTTTACGAAAACTGGAGCGAGGTCATCCAGCAACCCCGCTTTGCATCCGAACTACTGCGGGCCGGCGAAACGGATATTAAAAATGGGAATATCCAGGCATACCAGGGTTTCTACAATAACCTCACGGCGCGCGCGGATGGTTTGCGCACCGCCAAACTCAATGCAGAGCGCGCTCAGCGGTTGCCCGTCGCCATTGGGGCGGTCTTGCTGCTCATCGCGATATCAGGAGTTGTGCTCTCATCACGACGCTGGCAACCCTTCATCGGGGCAGCGTTATACGCCATCGCGTGGTATGCGATCTTTACCTATCTTCGAGGTTTCCGTTTCAGCCTGTCGATGTTCAGCAACAGCGACCCGACGCAATTCATAGCCGCAGTCGCACGCGACAGCGAAATTCTGACCGCCGCCGTCAGCATCCTGGTTGCGGTGACGACGGGCAAGCATGAGGATGGCCTGGAAGCCGTCACAACCGCAATGAATACGCTCCTGTTGATTGTCGGCATTCAACTGGCGCAGGCCGTGTGGTTTTATTTTCAATGGGGCAACAATTTCACATGGGCGCTGCCCGATTCATCGCAACTGGTCGCAACACTGGTCGCGCTTACCCAGATCAGCGCGTTGTCGATACGCGTAGTGCCGGAGCTGCCTAATCTGCCCATGCCGCTGGTCATCGCATTTCTCGCGCTGCTGATACACAGCCTGGTGAGACAGCGGGAACAGCCCGAACGTTATCGCCGCCTGCGATGATACTGCCGCGCCACAGCTAGAATACGCCAAAATGAGTTTTCGCCAATCAACTCGCACAAGGATCGAGTGAAAAGATGAGCCAATCGACCTCACGAACTGAACGCCCCGATTATGGCATCGACTCACCGCGCGAGTTGCGCCGCAACGCAATCTATGGCGCCGGCGGTATCGTGATGGGTGTGGTGCTTTACCTGTTGGCCGCCGGAGGCGCCCTGGGCATCTTTTTCGGAGCGCTCAGTTTTATCAGCGGTGTGATATTGCTGGTCAATGTCATCGTCGCCTATCGCGGCAGCAAGGTCGGTAAACTGCATCTGCGCGACGAGATAATCGACTCTTTGTCATGGCGCGGCGATGAGAGGGTGCTGGATATCGGCTGCGGGAACGGTCTCATGGCGATTGGCGCAGCCAGGCGGCTGACTACGGGCAAGGCTGTCGGCATCGATATGTGGCTGGATCACACCGGCCCCGGCAATGGCGCCGATATCGCATTGCACAACGCTGAACTCGAAGGGGTCGCGGCTCGCGTGGATATCCGTCCGGCCGACGCGCGTGAACTGCCCTATGACAACGACGCGTTTGACGTCGTATTGTCAAGCTGGGTCATTCATGAAATGCTGGATCCCGACGACCGCGCGAAGGCGCTGAAGGAGATCGAACGCGTCCTCAAGCCGGGCGGGCGCGCAGTGATCGTCGACACGGACTTCGTCAACGAGCACGTGCGCTTCTTCAATGCAAAGGGATGGCGGGACGTCAACAAGTCCAGACCGAACTTCCTGTTCTTTGCCCCCAGCTATATCGTGCGCGCCAGCAAGCCGCCAAAGTAGCGCAGCACTGCCGGCGCGGCAAATGCGGAGTTTGTGAATCGCGTCGCGCGGTCTTATACTCATCCTGAGCTGGAGGCGTATCACCGTCATGGACACATCACGCGAAACTGTAGACAACTTGCTGCGCGGAAGAAAGGCCGAACGCGTCGCTTTGATGGACTCTCCCTGGGGAGATGCCCTGGCTGACTGGGTACGGCAGGGATACCCGCTGCGAAAAGACTATAAAGAGGTTGGCGAGGATCGCTGGCGCCGCGAAGACGGCCGCTGGATTGAAGCCGAGGTCGCCGGCGAGTATGAAGAACCTGTGCCGCCCTGGGAGCATTTCGGATATGACATGGTCGGCATCGGGCCGTGGCTCGACGTCATGCCGTTGCGTGACTATGAGGAAGTCGTCGAAGAGACCGACCAGTGGGAAGCCAAACGGAACGGCGCCGGAGCCGTTCTCAAATACTGGAAGCACAAGTCCGGCACGCCTGAGCATATCGACTTCCGCATGACCTCGCGGGAAGTGTGGGAGCGCGATTACCGCAGCGCCCTGCTGGAATTCGACCCGCTGCGTGTGGATATCAAGGAAATGCGCAAGAATATCACCCCGGCGGTCGCCGCGCAGAAATGGGTTCACTTCGGCCACATGTTTATCTGGGAACTCATGCGGCAGAGCATGGGCGACGTGACGCTTTATGAAAGCCTGCTGCTGGACCCGGAGTGGGTGCATGATTACAACCGCGTTTATACGGATTTCTACAAGCGTTACTTCGCCTATATGATCGAGCAGGCCGGCAAGCCGAACGGCGTCTGGTTGTACGAGGACCTGGGTTATAAAAACGGCCTGTTCGCCTCGCCTAAAATCCTGGAGGAGTTGATCTTCCCTTACTATAAGGAAATGGTCGATTTCTTCCACAGTTACGACCTGCCGGTGATCCTGCACAGTTGCGGGAGCACGGCCGCGGCGCTTCCCTTGATCATCGCAGCCGGCTTTGACGGGCTGAACCCGATGGAACACAAGGCCCTGAACAACGATCCCTTTGTGTTCGCGGAAAAATACGGCGACCGGATCGCCTTCGTCGGCGGTCTGGATACACGCGTGTTTGAGACCAATGACCGCGATATCATCCGCCGCGAAGTCAGCGCCTATATCGAGGGGATGAAGGCGCGCGGCGCGCGGCTGGTGTTCGCGTCAGACCACTCGATCTCACCGAATACCCGCTACGAAAGCTATCGATATGCGCTCGATGTGTATCGTGAACACATGATGTATTAGCGCGCCTTCCGCGCTGATACTCATATAGCACTGCTCGCGTCAAAGACGTACGCCGATGCCTTGCGCTACGGCGCGCACCTGCGCAGCCGCCAGGTCGTAATCCTGGCTGGTCGGCAAGTGTTCAAGCATCAGAGGCACGTCGGGTGCGAGCTTATCGAGTTCCTGCAGGTAGACCCGGTAATCCAACCCGCCCAGCCCGATGCGAACCTCGTCCAGGTGGGTGGTCAGATTCCCGCGCAGGAGGATATCCTTGGCGTGGCAGCTCTTGATGTGCTCTCCGAACAAGCGGAAACACTCGCGCAGCAGGTCTGCATTGCCGTAGTAACGCTGTGGGCTGCAGATCAGGTTGACGGGGTCGAGGTGCGCCGCACACTGCTTGCGGTCAATGGCGCGGATCAGATCGGCATAAGATTGCGGTGAGTCGGGATACATCCACGGCATCGTCTCCAGCGTGTAGAAGGCGCGCACCGGTTTGACGGCATCGATAATTTCACGGACGGTTTCGACGATCATATCAAAAGTCTCTGCCGTCAGATTGTCGGGATGAGGGCCATCCCATTGTTCGCCGCGCGAGCCGGTGATATTCACACAGCAGCGCGCCCCGATGCGGTCGGCCTGGTCGAGCCGGCGCTGGCACAGGGCGATGGCCTCGCGGCGTATCCCTTCATCCGGGCTGAGCGGGTTGCTCCACGCGCCCACTTCCGCAATCACGATATCTGCCGCCTGGGCGGCTGCGGCATATGCCCGCAGCACATCGTCGGCGGCGCTGTCAGCCACCGGGCAATATGCGGCGCGATACCCCAGCCGCCGCAGCGCTGCAATCCATTCATCCTGGTTTGCACAGGTCTCGAATACAGGTCCACCCAGTCTCATTGAAAGCCCCTTTGTATGAAATATTACGGGTTAATCACGATTTTATTGCGGTCAGGCGTGCCCATCACCTCAATGGCCTCATGGATCTGCGACAGCGGGAATCGATGCGAGATGATTTTCTCCACATTGACCAGACCGCGATCCATCAGACGGATGGACTTGGACATTGCCAGTGGATTCGTTCCAAAGCTGGCGTCCATGCGCCCTTCGAGGAAATGGGTATAGCCGCCGTCCAGTTCAAACGTCTCGTGCGTGGTGATGCCGAATACGTTCCATTTGGTGCCGCGCCGGCGCAGATCGACCATCAGGCGGACTGCCTGGATGGGGCCGGCTGCTTCCACGACGATATCGGGGCCTTCGGGCATGATGTCATACACCTGCGCTTTGGCGTCGCCTTTGGCTGGATTCACGGCATGCGTCGCGCCCAGGGCGAGCGCATTGCGCAATGCATACTCGCTCGTGTCTATCGCGATGAGCTTGCCGGCACCGGCCGCGCGCGCGACCATCATGCACAGCAACCCGATACTGCCGACGCCGATGACCACCACGTCATCGCCGACCTTCATCTCGCTGTACTGAATGACGCCTTTCCACGCGCCGGAGAGCGGCTCCGTCAATGCGGCAACATCGAAACTCAGGTTGGCCGGTTTGTGAAACACGCTGGTATCCTTCGTGCGCATGTACTGCGCAAAGGCGCCCGGCCAGACATGCACCGGCCCATCGCCTCCCGTGGTGAATGCGTTCTCGCAATAGTGCGTATTGCCCACCCGGCAGTTTTTGCAGTAACCGCAGTAACCCGATGGCATGACGATGACCTCGTCGCCGGGCTTGAAGTGCGTGACGCCCGGGCCGACCTCAGCCACAACGCCGCTGGGTTCGTGGCCCGGTATGAAAGGAAAATTCACGTTGCGCCGGATGCCCTTGATGGCTTTGTAATCGGTAGCGCAGATGCCGCACGATTTGATGTTGACGATCACATCGCCATACTCGGCGGCTCGTGGGACCGGCGCTTCCTCAAGCCGCAAATCGTTGAAGTCATGCAGCACGGCTGCCAGCATCATATTCATATTGACTCCCACAGGCTTATTCAAACACATTTCGTAACTGCTCAGGCCGGTAAATCGGCCTTGAAAGCAGCCCTTTGTTTTCTGCCAGGTGCGCCAGCGTTGCAGTAGAAGCCATGCTTGAACTGCCTGGCTCCTTTTGCAGCCATTGGATTCTGATATGAAAACAGCCTGCCTATTTTCATATCAGAATCGCCATTGTGGCACAGAAGGTCACGCGGCGCCACTGGTTAGCGTCATGCGGGCGCACTACAAGTTTTATAAAAGGCTCACCTCGTACTAATTGGAAACAGCCAGTGCATACTCGACGGCCTGTTCCATCGACATGGCGCGGCCTTCGGCCCACGTCTCGGAAAAGAATGCCTTGTCGAGTTGAGACTGTGCGGCGGCTACGATACGTTTGTAATGAGCCAGATTATCAGGCGACACCGGAAAACTGACCGCCTCGCGTAAAGCTTCCGCTGCTCCCAAAAGTCTGGCTGCTCGCACCGGTTGTTTCTGTGTCCCGGCTACGCCTGCCAATCCCTCCAGGCAGAACGTGATGGTGCCCCGATTCCCCAAATGGTGGAATAGCAATAAAGCCTGTCTGCAACACGAGTCTGCACGTGTATCATCGCCTTGCAGAAATGCCGCCCACCCGAGATTGAGGAGGGATAAGGCGCTTCCATCATCATCTCCATACTTGCGTGACAGCGCCAGGCTTTTCTCATACAGGTCAATTGCGGCAGCGTAATCGCCTTCATCGTATGCTACATTGGCCAGGTTGTTGAGCGGCAGAGTGGTGCTTCGCTCATCTCCCAAAGCTCGGAACAGGTCCAGACTCTCCCCACAGAAACCGCGCGCATTATCATTATCGCGTTGTGCCATCGCAACTGCTCCCATGATATTCAGCGAATTGGCAAGGCCTTGCTGATCCCCAATCACTCGCTGCAGCGCAATGCACTCTGCCAGCAGAGCAGTCGCCCGCGCATAATCAGCCTGACCGTATGCCATCGCGCCGGCGCCATTGAGTACCTTCGCCCGCACCGACGCCGGCAACGCGTCGCTGATCGCTAACGCCTTCTCAAGCCACCGCCGTCCATCTTTCAGGTGACCTCGACGATACCAGAATGGCCATAACGAACCAACGGCCCGCGCCGTATACTCTGCCCTCCCATGTTCAAGCGCCCATCCCAGAGCCGCACGCAGGTTGTCATTTTCCGTCTCGATACGATCCAGCCACATTTGCTGCCTGGGACCACGGTATTCAAGCCCAGCTTCCTCCGCCAACACCGTCAGATACACCAGATGGCGCTCTCGCGTCTGCTCTGCCTCGCCGGACTCGATCAGCTTGTCGTGCGCAGACTGTCGCAGAAATTCGTGCATGTCATAGCGTTCTGGGTCATGCGGTACGCGGCGGACAAGCGATTTATCCACCAAAGCCGCCACGACAGGAAGCGATGCGCCGGCGACGTCCTGTATGGCGTCTCTGCGAAATCCGCCGCGAAAGACCGATAGCCTGCGAAACACGCGCTGCTCCTCTCCTGAAAGCAGATTCCAGGAGTGGTCAAACACAGCCTGCATGCTGCGATGCCGGTCGGGCACATCGCGCAGGGACGTGTTCAGGAAAGCAAGGCCCTGTTCGATCTCATGGGCGATATCCTGGCAGGAAATGACGCGCACCCACACCGCTGCCAACTCGATGGCAAGTGGCATCCCCTCTGCCAACCGGCAGATATTGATGACAAAGGGCGTATCCTGCGGTGACAATGTAAAATCACTGCGTGCCCTGCGCGCGCTCTGCACAAACAACTCGATTGCGCTGCAATCCTCGATCTGCTCATCGAGAGGGACTTGCAGCCCATGAACCTCGAATACCCATTCTCCTCTTACATTGAGCCGTTCACGCGACGTGACAAGCAAAGTCACTTGCGGTGCGCGCTGAAGGATCTCTCCGACAAGTCCCGTTCCCTCAAGGATATGCTCGAAGTTGTCGAGTAAGAGAAGCAAGTCACACTTCAAAGCGCTCAGGTGCTGGAGGAGTTGCTCTGTGGGGTCCTTTTGGCTGGTGAATGTGAATTTTATCGCATCGGCAATAGCGGCGACGAGGAAGTCAATTGAACTCAGCGGAGCGAGAGGGACAAAGTGAACACCGCCGTCAAATATCCCGGCCTGCTCTGCCGCGACCTGCAGGGCCAGGCGGGTCTTGCCGATACCACCGGGGCCGGTCAACGTCACGAGCCGGCAGGCTGGATTTTCGAGCAGCCGCGCAATCTCCGTCAATTCTTCATCACGCCCAATGAAGGGGGTAGCCGGAGCCGGCAAGAAGGCATGTTGTTCTGCCCCATCCTTGCGCCCCAAGGAGCGGTCGCCAGCCTTTATTTGTTCGTATAGCGTCGTGGTTTCATGAGATGGCTCGGCGTTCAACTCTTCGGCCAGCACGTGACGGCACGTTTCGTATTGGGCAAGTGCAGCGGCGCGTTGTCCGCTGAGCGCAAGCGCTCGCATGGCCTGCCGATGCGCCTCTTCGCGCCACGGATCGAGCGCCAGTTGCCGCAATGCATACCGCAGCGCCGGTTCAAACGTCCCACGTCGCTCGTGGTAGTTTGACAGGCGGTACAACGCATGCAGCGCCTGCCGGCGAATGTCCTCGCGTTTGACCAGCGCCCATTCCTCAAAGGCAGTGCTGTCGTTCAAAAAGAACTGCTCGAGGAAGTTGCCGCGATATAACTCGCTGGCTTGTTGCAGCCGCCGGGCGCAGGACTTGCAGGTTTCGGGGCGCCGGTGGACATGCTTATCGCATGCAATGAGCAAGTCGGTGAATTCCCCGGCATCCAACCAGACGTCACTGCCGGCGTTGAATTGGACGGTCTCACGGGTGATGCACAGAAACGCCGGATCAACTGTATGATCGCCGATTGCACGGCGTAGGTTTGCGAGTGTCTGACGCAGGTTGTTGCGTGCGACCTGATCAGGTTGGTCGGGCCATAGCAACCCGGCCAGTTCGTCCCGGCTATGTGGTCGATCGGCCTCTACGGCGAGATAAGCCAGCAAAGCCCGCGTCTTGTTGGATTCAAAACCCACTACAGGTCGTCCATCAAGGGACGCCTGTAGTATGCCCAATACAGACAGTGACAGGTGCGTCATCGTTGGCTTGTCCCGAACGCTAAGCAGATTGCTTCAGGGTTCGTTATGATCGGGAGCGTGTTCATTGTACACTGCGCGGCGCGCATTTTACACAGAACCAGCCCCTTGCGTTCTCCTTGCGATGCACTGCTAAGCTGAAACCATCTAAACAGGAAGGCGCACCTGGCGCACCTGGTGCACATAACAACCATGACTCATGAACAGCAAGGGTATGTAGCGTATCTATTGCGTTTATGGCGGGTAGGCTCAGGCGAACCCACCGTCTGGCGAGCTTCACTGGATGATCCATCCACAGGAGAGCGCAAAGGCTTCGCCAATCTAGAGAGTCTGTTCGCTTTCTTACGCGACCAGGTCGGAGAATCCAGCACAGATGTTCACCCCAAGGCCATACAGGAGGGATCAGATGATATCTAGATACATGTCGATTTTTGGGCGGATGTTAATCGCAGTGATGACTATGGTGAGTGTATCCAGTGTGGCGCCGCTGAAGGCCAGCGCGCCCGTAATCGATCCAAGTGTGCATGCACTGGCGGCGCCGCCCGCTACGGGACAATCCCCCTTGGCGCCGGCAATCCCAAATAGCTTTACGTGGTATGACGGACTGATCGACAAATCCACGATCATTAACTGCGCCAGCATCATACAGGGTTTTCCGTATCAAGAATATGGCGCGGGCACGTATGTCGGCTTCCTGGCCGATCTCAATGCCGGGAAGCCTGCGCCAAACGATATCTACTATATTCACGTCGTCATCGGTGGGTTGGGTAATTCGTGCAGCGGCATGCGTGCTTACCCGGATATCGCCTTGCCCGCGAGCACCTCGCTGGCGATAGACGCGGGACATCATGTCTACTGCTTATATGATGGCGCACAGATATCGCCGGCCTCCGCCTGCCCGCAGTCGCTGCCGGCCTCCGGCTACCATTCAGGCGCCTACGCCATTCCGTCGACTGACGCTGCTAATGGCAATACCTGGCCCATCGCGCCGGGGCATATCCTCGAATTTCAGATTCCCGTCAAGTCGAGTACTGCGCTGAGCAATAGCCCGCTTGTAGCCAATGTGTGGATGCTCGATGGCAACAGCAGTCCATGGCTGCTTGCCCGGCAAGGGGTGTACGTCTTCAGCAGCCAACCGGCGCTACCGACGATCGGTTACCCTATTCCCTCAACTATTACTGTGACGACGACATCGGCTCACTCCGAAGCGTATCTCTATACGTATGGCGCCGGAGGCACGGGCTACTTTGATCTGGGAACCACCGCCAGTTATGGATTGATTCACGAGATGGTTCCTATTGCTGCGGGCTACACCGCCTGGGTGGCCTGGGATGAATGGGGGCCTCCCGCACTGACCCCGGACACGCTGTATCACTGGCGCTTCATCTTCACGCCTTCCGGCGGCAGCACGGTCTACGGCGCCGATCAGACCTTCCGCACCCTGCCGGATGGCCGCGTCACGGTCGGAACCGGCTCGCCCACCGGTTGCACCGAAACCGCCCTCAATAGCGCGCTGGCGACTGCGAAGGACATCCGCTTCGACTGCGGCGTGCTGCCGATCACGATCACCTTGAGCAGCGCACACTCGATCGCATCGAACCTGACGATCAACGGCGGTAACAAGGTGATACTCAAATCGAATGGCGCGGTGAACCACTTCAACGTGCAAGCGGGTGCGTATCTCACCTTAACGCAAATCACGCTGAGTAACGGACTGAACACAGCCGATTGTGGTGGTTCCATCAAAGTCTTCGCCAATGCACAACTGACGCTGAACGAGACGCGCTTCATCAACAATAGAAGCAATGCTCAAGGCGGCGCGTTGTGCAATTTGGGTATCGCCGACATCTCAGCCACATTTTTCATGAGCAACACCTCTTCCACACATGGCGGCGCGATCGGGAACTATGGCTCGCTGCGCGTCACGAACAGCAAGTTCATGAGCAACACGGCTGCCATCAATGGAGGTGGCATCGACATGGTTGGCAGCGCTGTGGTGACCAACAGCACGTTCATCCACAATACCGCCGGTTATCGAGGCGGCGGTATTAACAGTTACTATGGCACTTTAACCCTGGTCGGGAGCAGCTTCATCAGCAACACAGCTAACTTGTATGGCGGTGGTCTGGCCAATGACGCCAGTTTCACGACGGCGAGTGGTTCCACTTTCTCGGACAATTTCAGTGCCAACTTAGGCGGAGGGCTGGAAACCTCGGGCGTAGGCGCGCTCACCCTCATTAATAGCACGGTAAGCGCCAATCGAGCCATCAGTGATGGCGGCGGCCTGTACTGGTATCCGGGCCTTAGCACCGGACCGATTACGATCACGAATAGCACGATCGCCAACAATGTCGCCGGGACACTGGGCGGCAACATTTATGCGGACCCTTCATGGTACCCACGGAACCCACGCATCCAGGTCAAGAACACCCTCATCGTGTTCGGCAGCCCCACCAATTGCTCCAACTGGATCGTATCGCAAGGCAATAATCTGGAAAATACCAACTCTTGCGGGCTGGCAACGGCGCTAGGGGACAAAATCAACACCAATCCGACGCTCGGCCCGCTGCAGAACAACGGCGGTGCGACGTGGACACGCGCGCTCCTGCTCGGTAGCCCCGCGATTGATGCGGGCACAAACATTGGCTGCCCTGCCACCGATCAGCGCGGTGTGACGCGCCCGATCGATGGCAACCGTGATGGCGTCAGGGTATGTGATATCGGCGCATATGAGTACCAGTTTCAGACATTCCTGCCGCTGCTGCGACGAACGAATTGAGTGCTTTACATAGTCTGGCCTGAACGGAGGAAAGTCATGAGTCACAAATTTATACAGAGGCCAAACCGTTTCGCCACCGTTGTTTTTTCACTGGTCAGTCTGTTATCACTCACAGGAGCAGGTATCTCTCCTGCGCGGAGCAATTCGGCGATACCGAGCATGCCTCAGACGGTTGACCCAACGCCAACTTATGCGATCACGTATACGGCGACAGGTACAGGCTTTTCCGACGTTACGGATGCTTATGGGAAACGGTCGGTCAAAAAGCGCAAGATCACGATGGCAGGTTCTGGAATCTGGCGCACCTACGCAGCCGGTGGATGGGACTATTCCCCATATGATCTGACGGTCACCGATGACTTTGACCAGGTGGATACAACGCCGTGCAGTGGTCAGGGCGGATCTGAACGCGATCATCAAACGTTTAGCGTCACTGATCCCAATCGCTATTCAGGCGGACCCGTTCACGACTTTCCTCTAATCCTATCACCGCTCCAACGACTCGATGGCACTTGGTATATGTCGGATCCGTTCTCAGGCTTTTATGTCAATCGGTTTTTTAACTACCGGTACGATAGTGACTACATCACGTGTTGGGGTGAAACGGGTAGTGATACATTGACATGGGAGGCGGGTAACTATGTGGTTTTGATGCAGCCCGGAAACCTTGAGGGAGATGCGCAGGGCAAGGTATTTACCAAGAGCATTCAATCTCAAGTGTTAATGGCAGATCCACCGGTGACTGTCCAGTGGAACGTGACCGTGCGCGTGTTGGAAGGCCGCGACCTGACCGTTGATCGTCTCGAGATCACTCAGGGCTTGCAGGATGAGACGAATACGATTCCGCTTGTCCAGGGCAGGCGGACGGTTGTGCGGGACTATCTGGGAATTGGCCAGGACCCTGTCCCCGTGCCCTTCGTGACAGGTAAACTTTCCGGTTACGTGGGCTCAATCCTGTTAGGCAGCGTTCCTGCTTTCAACCCCAATGGAAGAATCACCGCGCCAGTCGATCCCAACTGGCGGCAGATCGACCATACGTTAAACTTTGAACTGCCTTACGCCTGGACGCTCCAACCCACATTGCGTCTGGAGGTTGAAGTCAATCCCGACCGCAGCGTGGCAGAGCTCAACTATTACAACAACAAACTCAGCACACTGATGCCATTTCTCCCCTGCAATGGTGGAGTCAACGTCACCTACCTGCCGATTCATTACACTCCACCCGGCGGTTACTCTCCCGCCGATCCCAGTGCGAACATCAACATGGGCGCAGAGTTTATGCGCAAGATCTTTCCCATCCCAGACAGGGGACTGGCATATTTTCCGCGCAGTGAGATGGTGTTGACACAAAGCATAAATATGACCGGCACAGCCGATATTTTGGCGGATCGCCTAACCACTGAACTGCTGTCGAGCACTACGCCGCGGGCCCAACACATCTTTGGCTGGCTGCCTTCCCTGGCATACAATGGCAACGGGCTGGGTGACCTTCCCGGCGTAGCGGCTTTTGGCAATGATACAGAAAGCCCTAACCGTTGGCGCCGCACTTTCGCCCACGAGATCGGTCACAACTATGATCTTCACCACTCCGGTATGGCCACCACTGCCGGCCGGCACTGGTTTGATGTGTACGAGCGGGTCATTAAACCGGCGCCGGCAAGTGTTGGCGGGAAAGACTTGCTCGATTTCATGGTTCCAGATCGGCTGGAGTCAGAGGCATGGATCGATCCTGGTTACTATGAGTATCTCGTCGGCCAGATATGTTCTGGTAGCGTGGCGGCAGCCGCGACCAGCGCCCCATCACCTGCGGCAGCGGGGGATACACTGCTCGTGACTGGGATCCTCAGTAACACGGCGCCGGCAACCGGTAGTCTCGCTCCGTTGTACCGTTTTAATACAGTGCCCACCTACACGCTGCCGGTTGGCCCACAGTATTGCGTCAACCTCAGAAACGCGGCGAATACGCTGCTCAGTCAATATTGCTTCAACCAGGACTTTGCCGTCGATTCGGGCACACCGGCCGGGACCATGCCCTTTGGTATGGTCGTACCCTATCCAGCGGGACTTAATCGCGTTGAGCTGGTGCAAGGCTACAACATACTTAGCGCACGAGTAGCAAGCAGCAACCCACCCAGTGTGACCGTCTCCTTCCCAAACACGGCTGGATTGACATTCAGCGGCGCGCAGAATATTACGTGGACTGGTTCAGACCCAAACGGAGACGCACTGACCTGCAACATACTCTATAGCCGCGACAACGGAGCCACCTGGATGGGCATTGGCAGCAGGATCACGGGCAACACGTACAACCTTGACTTCTCAGGGTTGCCCGGAACTACCGGCGCAAGCGGAATGATCAAAGTGATGGTTTCGGATGGCTTTAGCTCAACCGAAGATATATCAGACAATTCGTTCACTGTCGGGAACAAGCCGCCCTCCGCGGTGATCATCTCGCCGCCATCCGGAGCAGCGTTCACTACCGGCCCCGAGGTTGTTCTGGAAGGCGCCGGTATGGACCTGGAGAATGGTTCGTTGGGTGATAGTGCGTTGAGCTGGGTGTCAAGCATTGACGGTGCGCTGGGCACTGGTCTGTTGCTGGAAGTCAGTCTTTCGCCGGGAGTACACGCGATTACCCTGACTGCGACTGACAGCGGCGGGCTCACGAGCACGGCGAGCATACAATTATCAGTCGATCAACCCATACCGATCAGACAAGTATTCTTACCGATGATCGAAAAGTAACAAACCCGCGGTTCCGCTGAATAAGACTTTCCCTGGGCTCTGAATTCCTCTGGGCTAAAGTAGCCTGCCGTCGGAAGTAAACGCCTCCGATTGTAGGACATTACGATGTAAGTGAACAATCCTGTAATTACCTGGGCGCGGATCTGCCAGAAGTTGCCATCGCCATCCCGCTGGACGGAAGCATGTTCAATGAACGTCACTAATAGAGCAGGCACTAACAGCGTCTCACCCTTCGCCAGCTTCTAGATGGTTGCCAAATGGGCGCTCAGCCACATTTCCTTTGCGATGATTGTGGGTCGGACTCACCCCTGCCGCACACTCCATCGTCCTCCAACTGCTGCCTTAGCGCCTGAAACTGTTGATCGCGCTCCTCAAGTGTGAAGATGGCGCCGGGGTCGCGCACGGTCTGCGCAAGTTGAGCATTAAGCTTCGTGATTTCTTCGGCCACACGCTCTGCGGGTTGCACCTTCACTCACAGCACCAACCAGTCCGACATCGCGAGACATAACAGGTTCAGTCATCGTAGTTGACTTTCGCACATATCAGAGCGTATCTGCTTGTTCACAGCGTGTTCACAACGATTCTTACACTTCTACATCATGCGACAGAGGGTATTGGTCATCCGCACATGGGATGACGACATGGGACGCCTGCGCGGCGAACTGGGCGATGTCACGCAACTCGAGCCCCGAAAGTATGTCTTTACAGGGATTGACGATCTTGTAGCGAAGATGGCTGTCATACTGTGTACGCAGCCACACTCTACTACTGACGACTACGGGCAAATAAATGGATATGGGGTTGATCGAGCACAAGTGGAGGCAGACGATGATTCGGTTGAATCTTGATATCAGACGAACGGCGCAGGTGCTGACTGTGACTGCGATCGGGGTGTTTTTCGGGGTGATTGCTGTTGCGCGCACCGTGGAAGCGGATACGATTGTTCCTGCCGGCACTCTCACGAATACGATATGGACAACCGCAGGCAGTCCATACATCGTTAACGGCTTCGTGTATGCAGGCAGCGGTTATACGCTCACGATTCAGCCGGGTGTCGAGGTGCGTTTCAATTCCGGGACAGAATTAGTTGTGCAGAACAACGCCATCTTGTCCGCAGAAGGGACGATGACCCAGCCGATTACTTTTACGGCAAATCTCACCAACCCGGCGCCAGGCACGTGGCGCAGCCTTTACTTTCAGACAGGCTCTACGGCATACTTGCGCTACTGCGATGTGGCTTATGGCGGAATGGCTTCCTCTGTTTTGTATGCCCTATCTCCTAATCTGAGTGTGCGCGACTGCCGTATCCACGACAACCTGGGTGATGCCGTCTATCTGGGCAGCGGCACGCCCGTCGCATCCATGAGCAACCTGCTCATCGACCACAACAGCGGCGCCGCTATTCATATGACTACGTTGAATATCACACCGCCATTTTCCGGACTGAGATTCAATGGGAATGGTCAGGATGCTGTCGTGGTACCCGATACAACGGTTAGCCGCGACACCGTTATGGATGGGTCGCCGGCAGCACTGGGCGGTGCGCCGTTTGTGCTGGGTTACGTCTATGTTTCAGCCGGGTATACGCTCACCATCGCCCCGGGCACGCAACTGCGTTTCGACAGTTATAAATTCCTCCAGGTCTTGGCAAATGGTCGCCTGTCAGCGATAGGTACACCGTCACAGCCAATCACTTTCACCGCCAATATGACGAACTCTGTCCCCGTTTTCTGGCGCTTTTTGTATTTTGGCTACAATTCGATCGCTGATTTGCGCTATTGCGATATCTCTGAAGCTGGAAACTCTGGTTTCGCATCGTTATACATTTACTCACCTGATATCCGCGTGCGCGACTGCCGTATCCATGACAACCTGGGTGACGCCGTCTATCTGGACAGCGGCACGCCCGTCGCATCAATGAGCAACCTGCTCATTGACCACAACAGCGGCGCCGCTATTCATATGACTACGTTGAATATCACACCGCCATTTTCCGGACTGAGATTCAATGGGAATGGTCAGGATGCTGTCGTGGTACCCGATACGACGGTTAACCGCGACACCGTGATGGATGGGTCGCCGGCAGCACTGGGCGGTGCGCCGTTTGTGCTGGGTCACGTCTATGTTTCAGCCGGGTATACGCTCACCATCGCCCCGGGCACGCAACTGCGTTTCGACAGCGACAAACTCCTCCAAGTCAACGCAAATGGTCGCCTGTCAGCAATAGGTACACCGTCACAGCCAATCACTTTCACCGCCAATATGACGAACTCTGTTCCCGTTTTCTGGCGCTTTCTGTATTTTGGCTACAATTCGAGCGCTGATTTGCGCTATTGCGATATCTCTGAAGCTGGACACTCTGGTTTCGCATCGTTATACATTTACTCACCTTATACCCGCGTGCGCGACTGCCGTATCCATGACAACGCCGGCGGCGGTGTACAGGTAAACATCGCATCCGGAGGCGCGTATCTGTTTTCACCCAACCAGGTTTACAACAACGCTTATGGCCTGTATAACATGGGCGCCATACAGGTTGATGCGCGAGATACCTGGTGGGGTGACGCCAGCGGACCGTATCACCCATGGCAGAATCCCACAGGTCATGGTAACAGTGTCAGCGACAACGTGCTCTTTATTCCGTGGCTACTTCAACCCTACGGTGGTGCAGCCTTGCTCACACCGAACCAAGGCAGCAATCAAGGCTCTGTCACTGTGATGGTTAAGGGTCTGCCATTCACGAGTGGTGCGTCGATCAATCTCGTACGCAACGGACAGTTGATAGTGCGCGGCAACATTGCGCAGGTCGATCCGGATGGCGCCCTCTTCGCGAGCTTTAACCTAAACGGTACGCAGCCGATTACTTATGACGTGGTGTTGTCTGACACGGGCAGCGTCTCCGTCACGCTGACCGGCGGTTTCACCGTTATCACTGGCACGCTCGGGCGCATCGAGTACAGCCTGTCCAACTCCGCCATCGTGCGTCCGAACCGCGCCGGTTATATCTTGCTGAACTACCGAAACGCCGGTGACACAGATGTCACCGCGCCTATGTTGATTATCTCGGGCACGAACACGCTGTTGCGTCTCCCTGAACAGAGCTCACCCCGACCTGATAACCTTGCGGTGCTGGGAATCGCTGGTGAAGGACCAGTCGGTGTGTTGCCTCCTGGTCGCACGAACTCGTTATCTGTCATCGTCCTGCCCAAAGTTGCATCGTTGGGTTCATGGCACACATTTACGCTGCAATTGCCTCCAGCCGTCGATACGCCGCTGGATTGGAACAGCATCAAGGCAGACGTCAAGCCGTTCGCAATGCCCTCTGCCGCGTGGGATGTGACGTTCGCAAATTACACGGCCACTGTTGGGCAGACATATGGCGCACTGAATCAGTCGCTGGCTGATGCGGCAGATTATCTCAATGGGTTGGGAATCCGTACTGCAGATGCGGCGCGACTGATGGGGTTTGGTATCAACATCGCCGGCGATTATGGCGCCATTGCACGTCATTACGCCTCAGGCGCCTATGGGGTCGGCACGCCCGACGCAACCGACTATGTTGCCATTGCGGATGCAAATGGCAATGTGACCATTCGGAAAGAAGGACGTGTGCGCGGTTTCCTGCTGCAGGCGAATGGAAGTTATAAGGGCGCGCCAGGCGATGGGGCGACACTGACCTATTCCAGTGGTGCATACCGCATGCGCGAGGGGAATGGGCAGATCATCCAGTTCCAGCCGGACGGTCGCTTCGCGTACGCGCAGGATACAAATGGCAACCGCAGTACGGCGGTCTACGCAGGAGTAACGCTGGCCGCAATCACGTATACCAACGGCGTTTCCGTCGCCTACGCCTATGATGGTTTGGGACGAGTGGTGCAGATGCAGGACTCACGGGGTGGGACGGCCTCCTATACTTATGACGCGCAGGGACACCTGAGCACACGCACCGCCAACAGCATGACCATCACCTACGGCTGGTCGCCGGAGACAAGCGGACTGAAAGCAAATAGTATGGTGAGTATGTCGCTGCCTACTGGCGAACAAATCTTATGGGACTACGACGCGAATGGACGCGTGAAGACCCAGAGCGCAACCGCTGGCGCAGTCTTTACCTATACCTATGGTGCGCACGGCGAAGTAACCGTCACGAATAGCGGCGGAGGGATGATGTCCTATCTGCTCGATGACGCGCAACGCCCCTGGGTTGTGAGCGATGCGGGAGGACAGCAAGTGCGCATCACCTATGATTCGCACGGCAATTTGCTGTCGGCGTCCGATCATACAGGCATACTGGCATCGAACGGATATGACGTGCATGACAATCTCGTCCGAGTTACGGACCAACTCAATCGGACAATCACGGCGACACATGAACTGCTGCTCAATCGCATGACGAGCGCTGCAGATCCACGCCACCAGGCTGTGACCTTTGGGCATGACGCTCGGGGTAATCTGACCGCGATGCAACAATCCGATGGATCATCGACGTTGTTTGGATATGACGCCGGCGGTGATATGACTCAGTTCACCAATCGGCGCGCGCAGGTGTTCGGCCTTGGCTATGACAGCAGTCAGCAACTGACGGGTATCACGGGCGCCGACAACGTCACCTACACGTATGACACGCATGGCAATGTGATCGGCGCTACGAGCGCAACTGGGTCGATCAGTTTTACCTATAGTCCGAACGGCAACATCACGCAGGTGACATATCCGAACGGTCGATACCTGAGCTACGGCTACGATGCCAGCAATCGGCGCAACAGCGTTGTCGCACAGGATGGTTATTCGTTGGGCTACGACTACGATGCGGGCGGGAATCTCAGCGGTATCCGAGGCATCAATGGTCAGCGGGTCGTGACCTACACCTATGACGCGCTCGAACGCCTGACAAAGGTAGATCGCACCAATGGCGCAACGACGATTTATCGCTACGATCTTTACAACCGCGTGGAGGGCATCACGCATACATCGTTCATCAGCGGTGTAATCGAGTTCTTCAACTATGCCTACGATTCCCGCGGCCGGCGCGTCAGTGTGACATCGAGCGGCGGAACGACGACTTACGGATACGATCTGGCTGGACAACTGATCTCAATCACATTACCGGGCGGCCACAGTCTGCAATACACTTATGATGTTGCGGGAAATCGCTTGACCAGCAGCGACAATGCCGTCACCAGCGTCTACACGACAAATGCCCTGAACCAGTATGTCGCCGCTGGCTCTGCCACGCTCGCTTACGATGCCGATGGTAATGTGCTAACCAAGACAATCAGCGGTCAGCCATGGACCTATGCCTACGATACCCAGGGGCGATTGACGGCGATGGCATCGCCGACCGAGACATGGACCTTCGAGTACGATGCAATCGGTAATCGCTCCGCCATGACGCACAACGGCAACCGCACCGAGTATCTTGTCGATCCGTTTGGCATGGGATATGCGTTTGCCGAGTACGATGGCGCCGGTCAGGTGCTGGCGCACTATATCTCTGGAAACGGGATCGTGGCGCGCGTCGAGCCGACTGACATTCTGCGCTACTACCATTACGATGGCGCGGGCAACACGGTGCGTCTGACGAATCCCAACGGCAGTGTTGCGAACAGTTATCACTATCTCCCATTCGGCGAGATCGACGCAAAGAGCGAAACCGTCACAAACCCACTGCACTTCCTTGGCGCCGCTGCTGTGATGGATGCGGGTGATAACCTGCCATATGTGCGCGTCCGCAATTACGACCCGGCGCTGGGGCGGTTTACCAGCCCGGATGTTGTTTACCAACCAGGCCGTAATGCCTATGAATACGCGGGCAACAGCCCGATCGATCGCGTGGATACGAATGGCATGTTTGGCCTTTCGTCGCTGTTGGGCTTTCCATTTAACCCGCTGAGCCCGTTTGATCCCGGCATGAGCCTGAACGACAACCTCGGTCTGGAGGCTCAGGGGGCACAGGACTTTGCCAACGGCATGTTGGAGATGAATCAGAACAACCTGACCAGCCAGTTTCAGAATGCTTCGAAGGCATACAAGAGTGGTAACAATTTCATTAATGCTGAAAGGCAAATGCAACAACTGGGCAAAGGCATCACACAGAATTCGAAACTGGCGGGAGGATTGAACACAGTTGGCGGGCTGGCAACGCTATACAGCCTGAGCGACCTGTATGACCGTTATCAGAATGGTGAAGCCGATATCTGGGATGTGTCGAATGGCTTGGGCCTTGCAACGGCGTCGTTAGCATCGAATGGCCCGGGTGCTTTCAAGATACTGAAGTTTGCGCCTTATATTGATTACGGCAGCAAGGCGGCATTCAACAGCATCTACAACTGGTGGTATCAGCCGAACGACGATGTATTCGCTGATCCGGCGCGTGCACAGTGGTTCCGCGACCATCAGCGAAAAGGTCCGCAGGGTTACATGCGACAACTGAAATCCGCTGATCCGAACGAACTCGTCGGCCCGGCAGGATACGGCCTACAAGCCTTTGTGGCCGTCAGTCAAACGCTGCCTTACGTCATCTTCTTCGAGAATATACCGACCGCAACGCTGCCTGCGCAGACTGTCGTAGTGACGCAGCAACTTGACGCGAACCTGGACCTGGCGGGTTTCGAGCTTGGCGACATCAGTTTTGGCAAGTATTACGTGTCGGTCCCTGCCGGGCTGAGTTCGTACAGCACCCGGGTCGATGCACGCGACACCGTTAACCTGTATGTGGACGTTACTGCGACGCTTGATTCAGGCACGCGTGTCGTCACGTGGGTTCTTGACTCGATAGATCCCACGACCGGTCAACCTACGGCTGATCCCGCAGCAGGGTTCCTTCCGCCGGATGTAGTACCACCGCAAGGGTTAGGAGTGTTGTCTTACAGGGTGCTCCCAGCCGCAACCTCGCAAACAGGGGCGGTCATCTCCGCCACAGCGCGGATTACCTTTGATGCAAACGAGCCGATTGACACCAACGTGTTTACAAACACTGTCGACGCGCATGCCCCGGCGAGTACCGTCAGCCTATTGCAGGTGCAAAGCCATCCCACATTCAACGTTGACTGGTCTGGCGATGATGATGCCGGAGGTTCTGGTCTTGCTGCGTATGATATCCTGGCGTCAGTCGATGGCGGACCATTCGTACTGTGGAAGGAAGGAACGACGCTTCATTCGGCTGCATTCACCGGCGTGCTTTATCACACTTATTCCTTCTACAGTGTTGCTGTGGATAATGCAGGTAACCAACAACCAAATCCGTCATCGGCGCAGACAAGCACAACCACCATGCCGTGGATTGTATACATGCCAGTCATACGTAAGTAGCTGGTGATCCAGCTTGGAAGGTGTCGGGCTTGTATCAGTTCGACACCTATTATCTGAATTGATCGATAAAGGTGTGTTTATATCGCTTCGTCGTTACGAAGACGTTCAGCCAACCACTCTGTCAGAGCGGATACCGGCACATCCAGCTCGCGCCGGAGCGCCTCCACGGCAGCAGCGTAAGTTTGGAGCGCCAGCGTGCGGTTACCCACACGAGCCTGTGCTCGCATCAACACCTGGTATCCCTCTTCAAGCCACTGTGCAGTAGACAAGGCGCGTTCTGCCCACATCGCCGCATCCGCGGCGCGATCCAACACCAGTAAAGCGCGCGCAACGTGCAGGCACCCATTCAGATAGAGGCTCTGCAAGCGCTCGCGCGGTTCAATCGTCCAGGGTTCGTAGGGTAAGTCGGGCAGCAAGGGGTGATAGCCCTCTAGCATCGCCAGCAGGTCATCCGAGGCCTGCGGGACGTCATCATGTCCGGCTTCATACAGCGCCTTTTTCACCTTCGCTTCGAACTCAAGCGCATCCACACATGCGCGCCGCACCGACGTAAGCGGATCGAAGGTATAAGTCTCACCCTCAACGCTGAAGTACCGTGATGGCGCCTTGGGACGCCAGTACGGCTCGAGTACCTGACGCAACCAACTGTACACCTTGCGAAACGATGTCGATGCCGAAGCCGCGTCCGCATCTGCCCAGAGGTCATCGAGGATACGGTCACGATTGATACGTTTGCCCTGGTGCAGCGCGAAGTACTGGAATAAACGCCGCACCACCGGTCGCTGCCACTCATCCGCAGCGATTTCCCGCCCGCCGCGCTTGGCAGTGAACTGCCCCATCAAACGCACATCCAGCAGCGGCGCCGGTTGCTGTTCGATCGTGGTGATCGCGGTTTCTATCGCTGCCCGTACGCCCCAATCTGTCTCGGACTCGAGCGCAACGGAGAGCGCCGGCATCGTTTCCTCGCGTCCGAGTGCAGCGAGGGCGCGGGCAACGCGTATTCTGACCTCTGCACCGGGGTTGGCCAGTATTTGCAGCGCCGGCTGTGTCAACCCGATATGTCCCAGGGCGGCGATGGCCAGATGTTCTTCGAGTCCTTCGATGAGACACAGTGTCCAGAACTGGGCGCCAAGATTAGGATCGCGGCTGGTAAGCAGGCATTCAAAGCCAGGTCGTGCCTGTAGGCTGATGGCGCGTTGTGCGTGGTGTCGCCACCGGCTGTCGCCTGCCAGATGACAGCGCAGCGCCAGTAACGCGCGCAGATGAACCAGATCAGCGCGCGCCCGCCAGCCGATGAATCGGCGCGTCTCAGTGTGGAGTTGTTGCAGTTCTGTGGCGTCGCGCGCCAATTGGTACAACGCGATATCGCGACCCAGTGCGATCTCGGCGCGGTAGTACATCACGGTGTTATCTGACCGCAGGAATTCATCCGCCAGCGCGACCGCTTCGTTCAATCTGCCTTCGCGACGCAACAGCCACAACTCCAGCCATACGTCGCTGACACGATGCATCTCGTTTGCTTTTTTTACATAGGTTCTGAACTGTTCGAGGCAATTGCGCGCCTGTGCCAGGTTGCCACGCCCGGTGTGCATCGCAGCGTTGTGGAAATGGGGCCAGGACTGGTCGCCCAGTTCGGCGGTTTCAACACGGGCGCTTAAAGCTGCCATCTCTTGCAGGACTGGTTGCAGCGCATCCCAATTGCCCATCAGGATGTAGATGTTGCACAGGATATCGAGCGCGCGGATGCGCATGCCGGGTTGGTCATGATAGGCAGCGATCGCGAGGTTCACATGGCGCAAGGCTTCAATGAAATCACCCAGTTCTACCAGGACGGTGATGGCTAAGTTCTGTCGGTTAATCAGAACCTCATTGTCATCATGATCGGCCTCGGCTATTCCGATAATCTCACTAAACGCACGACGTGCTTCTCTGAAGCGGGTAGCCTCAGCCAACGCTACGCAGTAGGTGCGCAATGCCAGACGACGGTCTGCTCCGTGCAACGCCGTCTCCGCCAGGACCGAATGCAATATCAGGATGGCATTGTTGTAGTCACCCAGACGATAGTAAAAGAGACCATTGATGGTCTGTGCGAACAAGACGGCTGGGTGTTTGCCTGTTTGGGCAGCCAGCGTCTCAGATCGTCGCACAAGCCCCCACGCCTCGTCGCGGTATCCAGGCACCTGGAAGAGATGCTGTCCAACCCTCGCAAGTAGGTCGGGTGTTTGGGCGAGCACCGTATCTGGCAATAAGAGCACCCAGCGCCGGTATGACATATGACGGCCATTCGCGCGCACGAAACCCGCCGGAAGTTTCGCAATGTAGTCGGCTGCGAGTTTATACAGACCGCCAACGAGCGCGTGTTCAATGGCCATTGGCAGGTCGCCGTTTTGTGCGAACCAATGTGCGATCTGGCGCCAGAGTTGCTGGAGTTCACCCGATTGCATGATGAAGTGGTTGCGGATCAGATCGTGGAACCGATACCAGTTGGGATCGCCTGCGGGTTCGATGAAAAGACCACGGTTTATGATTTCAGCGAGTATTGATGAGGCTTGTGTCGAGTCACATGAAAGTAGTACGGCCGCCAGTTCGACATTGAACCGCAAAGGCAGTGCTGTTACCCGTATGAAGGTAAACAAGTCAGGAGATAGATACTGTGAAAGCTGTTGCAACAGGTAATCGATCAAGTCGGTTGTGTTTTCGACAGAGTTGAGATTTCTGGCATCGTGCTGCATCGTCTGCACCAGCGCCAGCGCCAGAGGCCACCCGCGAGCCTTTCCTTGCCACAACAAGGCATCTTCAGAACCGAGTAATGCCTTTGTTTCCGTTGGCGTAAATGCAAGCGCCTCAGGCCCGATGTGGACGAAGTCGCCTGCGCGAAATACAGACTCGAGCATCTTCGGAATGAAGCGTCCTGCGAGAACATGATGACGCCCGTCGTGTGTCAGTTCTCTCTGTAACCAGTCCAGCGCTTCAGTGGAGGCATCTAAAAGGTGGACATCATCGACTAATAAAGTTCCCCGTTCGTGGAATGCAGCACTGCTGTGTTTATGTAATAGACCGACGTCAATGTCGTCGACGACACAACGGTAGTAATAGGTGCGCGGCGTCTCAATCGCAAAGGTACGCAACAGAACTGTTTTGCCATAGCCCGGTGGAGCTGTCAGCATCACATGCCCGTGCGTTAGGGCTGCTGCCAGGCGTCGCAGCAAACGGGGACGGAGTAACAGGCGTTGGTATTCTAAATTCAACGTAATTAACCGTGTACAATGTTTGAATCATAGCACTCCGCAATAGTAAGTCGCGATCAAAGGTTTTTTCAACGCTCTCCTGGAAAGTCCTCTTTTGGCAATCTCACTGTGAAGGCATCTCGGACTCCCAATATTCTGTGTTGTGTTCGCTTTCGCGTTCTTCCCTTCTTCGCGGTTCCATTCCCCTTATCCTGCAACCAGCGCGTACTCCATCGAATCCGCCAGCGCCTGCCAGGAGGCGTCGACGATATTGGTGGAGCTGCCGACTGTGGTCCAGTCGCGGCCGGCGTTGCGCGTGTCGATGGTGACGCGCGTGATAGCGGCGGTGGCTTTGTCGCCGTCCAGGATGCGCACCTTGTAGTCCATCAGGCGCACATCGTCAAGTTGCGGGAAATGCGGCAGCAGAGCTTTGCGCATGGCGATGTCGAGCGCGTTCACGGGACCGTCGCCCTCGGCGGCGGTGTGCATGACTTCGCCGTTCACGCGCAGCTTGACGTTGGCCTCGGCCAGCAGCCCGCTGCCACGGCGGTGCTCGACCACGACCATGAAATCGATCAACTCGAAGGGCGCCTCATAGGACGGCTTTGCGCGCCGCAGCATCAACTCGACCGAGGCTTCCGCGCCCTCAAAATAAAAGCCCTTGTTCTCCATCTCCTTGATCTTCGCCAGCACGCGCTTGACATCGTCCTTGTTGACATCCAACCCGAACTCCGCGGCTTTATAGGCGATGTTGCCGCGCCCGCTGAGTTCGCTGACCAACACCCGTTTCTGGTTGCCCACCTTGCGCGGATCGATATGCTGGTAAGACTCCTCGAGCTTCATGAGCGCCGCCACATGAATGCCGCCCTTGTGCGCAAAGGCGGCCTGCCCCACATACGGCGCGCGGATGTTCGGCGCGACGTTGGCCATCTCCGACACATAGTGCGACAGGTCGGTCAGGCCGTGCAACTGCGCGTCGCTCAGGCAGTCGTCGCGCAGCTTCAGCTTCAGGTTGGCGATGGCCGTTATCAGGTCGCAGTTGCCGACGCGTTCGCCGTAGCCGTTCACCGTGCCCTGCACCTGCGTACAGCCGGCGCGCACGCCTGCCAGCGCGTTTGCCACGCCCACACCGGCGTCGTTATGCGTGTGAATGCCGAATGAGGCGCCGGGCGCCGCTGCAATCGTCTCGCGCACGATCTGTTCGACCTCCCAGGGCATCGCGCCGCCGTTGGTCTCGCACAGCACCAGCCAGTCGGCGCCGGCTTCGACGGCGGCGCGCAGCGTCGCAAGCGCATAATCCTTGTCCAGCTTGAAGCCATCGAAGTAGTGTTCGGCGTCATGGATGACCTCCCTGCCATTGGCCTTCAGATACGCAACCGTGTCGCGTATCATGTTAAGGTTCTCTTCCAGACTGGTTTCCAGCACGTGTGTGACGTGCAGCCGGCTGGTCTTTGCCACCAGCGTGACCACGGGCGTGCGGGCGTCCATTAGCATGGCAACCTGCGGGTCGCTTGCGGCGCGGCTGTGGGCTTTGCGCGTGCTGCCAAAGGCGGCCAGGCGCGCCTGCCTGAAGTGAACCTCTCGCGCTCGCTCGAAGAACTCGGCGTCCTTGGGGTTGCTGCCGGGCCAGCCGCCCTCGATGTAGTGCATGCCGAAATCGTCCAGCCGTTGCGCGATGCGCAGTTTGTCGTTCACGGACAGGTTGATCCCCTCTCCCTGTGCGCCGTCGCGCAGTGTCGTATCGTATAAAACAGTCGCCATCTGGTCAGCCTCCTGGAAAACAAAAAAGGCCTCCCGATCACGGAAGGCCTTTTACTACAGAAAATGAATAATAAGTACTACGACGCGTTCACACCGCCATCCGAGACCCATAACCAGACCCGCGCCTCGTTAATGGAGGTGCGAGTCGAAATAATGGCGATCGTCGCGATAACGGATGCCGGCATCATATGGATTGCAAGTTTACCATAAACGGTAGGGAAGAAGCATCGCCCTCGAATCCCCCTCCCTGCCCTCCACTGGGGGGAGGGCAGGGAGGGGGGCGACAATGCAACGCCCCTGGTATCTACAATGCGGTATGGCGTGCCTGCAGCGCCGCGAAGTTGCGCTTGAATTTCTCCGGATCGCGCTTCAGGCTTTCGCGCTCCAAGCGCGGCAGGATGTTCTGGAACGCTCGGCTCAACTCGTCGAAGTTGATCTGCTCTGTGCGCAGCATCGCCAGCACGTCTTCGTAGTCGCCCTCGCGCCCGCGCTCGATCTTGCTCAGCGCCGTGCTGTACAGGTCAAAATGGAAGACGTCGACCTGTCCGAAGCGGCCGACGAACTTGGCGCGCTCCTTCCAGCCGGAGGGCAACGGGATAAAGTCGCCCGGCGAAGCCAGTTCGATGTTGATCTGCATCTCATCCTTCAGGCGGCGGATCACGCGCGCGAATTCAGCCTCGTGTTCATCGGCTACCTCGTAACTGATGTCGATATCGAGCGACTGCTGGCGCAGACCTTCGTAGACCAGGGTCGTGCCGCCGACCAGATACAGGCGCGCCGGATAATAGAAGTCGATCCCAAGCTTCACCAGGAAATAATGCACGCGCAGGCGGTCGATGGGTGGGCGCATTGTGTATCGAACGTCAAACGTCAGCCATGATGGGTTATTGGCGCCCGGGGTTTGACTGATCTCCTTCGTCACTGGCTTTAAGCGGGATAACGTCGCCCGACGAACACGGCTGGCTGCCAATCAGGTCAACCACCTGCTGATAGGATGACCAGTCGTTGTAGGGGCTGCGTTCGCATAACATGCGTAACCCCAGTTCGCCGTGCATCTGCTCGGGGCCGGGCAGACCCAGTTCGGATGTGAAGTGCTCAGGGATCAACGGCGTGTCGCCGAATTGCAGGCGCAGGTGCGTCCGCCACAGCCGTTGCAGGTACATGGCTGCGACGTACTGCTTGCGCAGTTCATCGCGGGCCGCGCCTCTCAAGGTCGCATCCACGCCGACGGCGCAGGCAGCCAAATCGGGCCTCACGAGGAACAGGCCGGCCAGCGCGAAGCGCAGGCGGGCATCCTCAGCGGCAGCGATCCCGGCGATCAACTCGGAATCGCCGAGGGCCTTTTCATCCCCGGACGGCGAAGGCGTCAGGTAGCACACGCCGCGCGCGTGCAGCCCTGCCACCAGGTCATCGCGGCTGAAGGTATTCGCCGCGCCGTCTGCAACGCTGCAGGCTTCATTCTGCGCTGTCGCAGCGCCTAATGCCGGCCCATTACTGTTCGTCATGTAATCATTCACTTGCTCTAAAGTGATTATCGCAGGTGGGGCTGCTTCACGATATATCTGTCCTCAGCCAGTTCCTGCCGATTACCAAATCATAACTTAGTGCAGTAGTGAGATCATTCGACGAACCTGCGCAAAGCGACAGGTAGCGCCGTCTGTCGGGCTTACCTTACATGATCAGCGCGCAACCTCACGCTTCGCGCCGGGCTTCGAAAGCGGCGATCTGATCGTCCATACCGAGCACGTAACCGATTTCATCAACGCCGTTCAGCAGGCAGGTCTTTGAGAAACCATCGATTGGGAACGTCACGTTGCGGCCATCGGGCAGAACCAGCGCCTGGCGGCTCAAGTCGACGGCCAGAGCGGTATCGGGGTCCTCGGCAACCAGGCTGAAAAGTTGCTCGTGGGTGTCTTTATCGACGATGATCGGCAGCAGCCCGTTCTTCAGCGAGTTATTGCGGAAGATGTCGGCAAACGATGTGCTGATCACGGCGCGGAAGCCGTATCCCGCCAGCGCCCACGGCGCGTGCTCGCGAGAAGAGCCGCA
>JAMCQN010000098.1 GCA_023382055.1 Chloroflexota bacterium | reverse complement strand
ACGCGCATCCCTCTGCCCCACGCGCGAAACAGCGTGCCGAGCGATGCAGTCGTCTTGCCCTTCCCGTTGCCGGTGTTTACGATTACAAGTCCCTGTTGCATTTCGGTTCTCCTTCTGCGGTCAGCGCCACCAGCGGCGTGCCATATAGCGGGTGCGAGATAACAGTCGTGGAAATGTCGTAGGTGCGCCGCAGCCACTCGGGCGTGAGCACCTGCGAGGGTCTGTCGCATGCGAGCAGGCGCCCGCCGGACAGCAGCGCCAGGCGGTCGGCGTACTGCGCGGCGAGGTTCAGGTCGTGCAGCGCGGCGATGACGATGAGCCCGGAGCGCGCGAGCTGGCGCACCAGTTCCCAGATTGCAGCCTGGTGTTTCATATCCAGGTGCGCGGTGGCTTCGTCCAGCAGGAGCACGCACGGCTGCGCGCCCGCGTCGCCGGTGATCTGGGCGAGGGCGCGGGCGATTAGTACGCGTTGCTGCTCCCCGCCCGACAGTTCGCCGATGCGCCGCTCCGCCAGCGCCTCCGTCGCGGTACGGGTGAGCGCCGCGTTAACAATCTCGTAGTCATGCGCGCTCTCTGCGCCGAGGAACGGCAGGTGAGGGGTGCGGCCCATCAGCACTACCTCGCCGACCGTGAACGCCCCTGGCAGGTGGGAGCTTTGCGGCGCCACTGCGATCTGGCGCGCCCGCGCATCCACGCTCACTCGCGACAGGTCGGCGCCGTTGAGCAGCACCCGGCCCTGCGCCGGCGCCAGTGTTCCGCTGATCGCGTGCAGCAGCGAGGATTTGCCGGCGCCGTTCGACCCCATCACGCCGACGATTTCACCCGCCCGCGCTTCCATGCAGATGTCGCTCAGCGCCATGCGTTTGCCGTATGCGGCGGAAAGGTGTTCGATCGTTAACATGTCATACTCGGCCCGAGGCTAAAAGAAGGCTGCGTTCCTGGCGCGGCGCAGGAGATACAGGAAGAAGGGCGCGCCGACGAAGGCGGTAACGACGCCGAGTGGCAGCTCCTCAGGCGCGATCACAGTTCGCGCGAGCAGGTCGGCGAGCATGAGGAACCCCGCGCCGCCGAGCGCCGCGAGCGGCAGGAGCCGCCGGTGGTCGGGCCCGATGACAAGGCGAGCAGCGTGCGGGACGACCAGCCCCACGAACCCGATCAGGCCGCTGAACGCCACCGCCCCAGCCGTCGTCAGCGTCGCCGCCACGATGATGACCAACTTGACGCGACCGACGTTGACGCCGAGGTGCCGCGCCTGCTCTTCGTCAAATAGCAACAGGTTGAGCGGGCGCGCGTACAAGTACATCAGCGCAAAGCCGATGAAGGTGAATGGCGCGACGGCGACCACGGCCTCCCAGCCGGCAGCGCTGTATCCTCCGAGGAGGAAGGCCATCACGTGCACCATCTGCTGCCCAAGGCGCAAGAGAATGAAGGTGGACAGCGCTGTGGCGAGCGAACCCACCGCGACACCCGCGAGGATCAATGTCGTCGTCGGCGTGGTTCGGCCGATGCGCCCGAGTTGATAGACCAGCGCCACCGTCGCGAGCGCGCCGATGAACGAAGCGAGGGGCACCAGGAACGCGCTGATGCTCGGTGCGTTCGTCGTGCGCAGCGCAATCGCGCCGATGGCGCCCAGGCCGGCGCCCGCCGCTACACCGATCAGGTACGGGTCGGCAAGGGGGTTCCGGAACAGGCCTTGATACGCTGTGCCGGACGTGGCGAGCGCCGCGCCGGTCAGTGCGACCAGGGCGACGCGCGGCAGGCGAATGTCGAACAGGATGACCTCGAATGTACTCGGCGCGCCAACCTGCACCTGCGTAAGGGGGAGGTGCGAGAGCAGGATTTTGGCCACTGTCAGCGGCGGGATGAATACGCTTCCGACGCCGGTGCTCAACAGGGCAATGGCGACAACGCCGAGCGCCATGGCGATGATAAGTATGCGCGGCCGTGCCTTATTCGCCATCGCCCACGGCGGCGGTGTGGCGCGCGCGGTTTTCCTACGCATGCGCAGCGCCCCGACTATCTCCCCCAGGCTCATCGCGCTCTCCTCCAGTCATCGCCCTCAGCTTCGCCGCCCCCGCCTATTCGAAGGTGGGCGAGTGCGGCGGGATAGGTGTGAGGTCGAGGTTCACTCACTGGAACAATTCGGGATGGATCAACTTGGCGGCCGCCTCGATGCCGTCCGCGACGCGCGGCCCCGGGCGGCTGACGAGGGAGTCGTCAATAGGGTAGGCGTGCTTGTTCTTGACCGCGTCGATGCCCTGCCAGCCCGGCCGCTTGAACACGGAGTCCGCTGTAACGCCGTAGGCCGCGTCCGGCAGGATGATCACTTCCGGGTTCAACGAGACAACCTGTTCCGCGCTGATCTGGGGGTACGGCGAATTTGCATTCGCGAAGACGTTCACGCCGCCGGCCATGGTGATGATATCGTTGACGAACGTGCCGGGACCGACGGTGTACGGCTTCGTCGGGTCGGTCGCGTCCAGCTCCCAATAGACGCGCGGCTTCGTTTTCGCCTCGGCAACCTTGGCTTTGATCGCATCCACGCGCTGCTTTATCGAATCCGTCACCTGCCTGGCCTGGTCCGCGCGCCCGGTGATCTGACCTGCGAGCGAAATGTCGGTGAGGATGCTGTCATAGGTTGTCTTCTCAACCCCAAGCACCACGACCGTGAGTTTCAGGTCTTCGAGCTTCTTGAGCACGTCGGGCGGCGTGATGCCCGCGGCCAGGATGAGGTCGGGCTTGAGCGCCACGATCTGCTCGAAGTTGTACTTGTCACTCGTGCCGCCGATCTTGGGCAGGGACTTGGCCTCGGCGGGGTAGTCGGAGAAGTCGTCCACCGCGACGACGCTGGCGCCGCCGCCGAGCCCGAACAGAATCTCCGTGTTGCTGGGCGCCAGCGAGATGATGCGCTGCGGGACGCCGTTGATCGTGACCGTGCGGCCAGCGACGTCGGTGATGGTCACGGACGATGTTACAGCTGGGGTAGGCGCCGTCGTTGACGCGGCCGTCGGTGCCGTCGTTGGCGCGAGAGTCGGGGCCGTGGTGGGCGCGAGTGTCGGGGCGCTCGTCGGCGCCGTGGTGACGGCGGGCGACGCGCACCCGACGACGATCAGCATCAGGAGTGATGCGATTGTTAGAAGAACTGGCTTGCGAATCATGGTGAACTCCGTAGATAGAATGTCGGGGAAACTGCAGTGGACCTGGCTTATCCGGCACGGCCGCGCGGCGAGGTTTCGAACCATGCCGTATCAACCGCGACCTTCAACCCGGTCTCAAGCAGCCCTATAAATTAAGAACTGGAAGACAGGTTGAATAGTGGGGAACAGCCGCCCGAGGGAACAGCCAAAGCTGACAGGATAGCCGTGGACAGGCTACTTGCGCCCGGCGACCGGATCGCCCGCAGCACAAGAACATGACATCGACGAGACTCATTAACGCCAAACATACTTACCCTCTCCTTTCTGCGAGGTGGTTGGTATATGCATTCAAGGCGGGCGACCTGGCTTGCCAAACTCATTGGCTCACAGTTGCGCGACAGCGCCGGACTCACACCGGCTTCGCCTTTGCTGTCCTGACCATCCGGGATACAGGACACCTTGATGCCTCTTCAGTTGTTGGCGTGAGGCTATCACAACCGAAACGCGATGTCAAGTAAAATGTGACACACTTCTTGACACACAGTTACTGCCATGCTACTCTCTTGCATCGATTTTACAGACGGCATGTGGCCTTGCGCGGCAAGAGAAGTTGCGGCCTGGATAGCCGGGACGGTAACGGCGAAGCCTGCATGACGTTTGCACCGACGCCCGACTTGTATGTGTAACTTGATCACAACGATGCTTTCATTCGCGATCCCGCCCGTCAACACCCGCGCGCAACAGTACGCGCTGGCGCGCCAAACCTCATTGACCGAACCTGCCTATGCGCCGAATACCGTTGTACGCGATGACCATTTTGGCTGGACCCGGTTTAACAAGGATGGGAAATGCTGACCGACCTGACTAATGCGTTTTCATTCCTGACCATCCTGCCTGTATTCCGGCTAAAGTCACAGACTGATCGGGCGCCGGGTTATGCGTTCAGCTTCTATCCACTCGTAGGCCTTGTGATTGGGCTGCTGGCGAGCCTCGTTGCAGCGATCCGTTTTCTCCCCTCGGACCTGACGGCTTTCCTCACGCTTGCCATGTGGGTGGCCTTAACCGGCGGGCTGCACCTGGATGGCTTCGCGGACTCGTGCGATGGGCTGTTGTCAACGGTCCCCCCCGAACGGCGTCTGGAGATCATGAAGGACCCGCGCGCCGGGTCGTGGGCTGTGATCGGCGTCGTGCTTCTGCTGCTCGGTAAATGGGTTGCGATCGGCCACGTCGCGTTCCCCATGCTTCTGCTGCCGCCGATCGCAGGGCGCTGGGCGATGACGTTCGCCGTCGCGTTGTTCCCCAACGCGCGCCCCGGTGGGATCGGCGCGTTTTTCCGCAACGGCCTTGGACGCTCACAGCTCATCGTGGCGACGGTCATTGCGCTGGCCGTCGCCCTGGCGCTCGGTTGGAGAGGGGTGATCGCATTGGCCGCGTCATTTGTCGTGATGCTTCTCTTCGGACGCTGGGCGTCTAAACGACTGGGCGGCGGCCTGACTGGAGACACCTACGGCGCAACATGTGAACTCGTGGAGTTGGTATGCCTGATCCTACTCGTGTAAAGCGTTTCGGCACAACGTTCCGCCTCGGCAGTACGTCGTATGTGTATCCCGACGATGTGTTGCCAAACGTCCAAAGACTGGCGCAAGCCGGCGATGTGGACGACATCGAGCTGTTGCTGTTCGAGGTGGACGATGGGCCGAGCAATTTGCCCGACGACAGGACGCTGGCGGCGCTGATCGACCTGGCCGCGGCGCACCGCCTGACGTACACCGTACACCTGCCGCTCGACCTCCGGCTCAGCGCGAATGGAACAACCCAACATGCCTCGCTGGTGAAAGCGGAGCGCGTGATCAAGACGACGCTGCCCCTTACGCCGTATGCCTACGTTTTCCACCTGGACGCCTCGGACATCGAGACATCCGGCTGGGTGGAGCGCTCCTTAAGCGCCCTGGAGCGCCTTATCGCATGGGTTCCGCAGCCGGAACTGCTGGCGGTGGAGAACGTGGAGGCATGGGACCCGGCGCGGCTTGAACCAATCCTGAAGGCGCTGCCCATCAGCCGTACTACCGACATCGGCCATCTGTGGAAGATGAGGCGCGATCCGCTCACCGTCCTGGACGGCTGGCTGCCACGCACGCGTGTGATCCATCTGCACGGTTTGGGCGAGCGTGACCATCAGAGCCTGGCTCTCATGCCGGCTGAACAACTGGACCCGGTGATCGATCGGTTGAGGAACTATTACGGCGTACTGACGCTGGAAGTGTTTTCCACCAGCGACTTCTTCGACAGCCGCGCCGCCTTGCTGGAGTCTGTAAAGAGGGTTGGACGTGGCTGAACTGATATTCATCCTGGGCGGCGCGCGCAGCGGCAAGAGCACACTGGCGGAACAGATGGCGCACGAGCGCGGAGGCGATGACGTCCTCTTCGTGGCTACCGCGCAAGCTTTCGACGACGAAATGCGCGAGCGTATCACCGCTCACCAACTGAGCCGCCCATCGGCGTGGCGCACGCTGGAAGCGCCGCTTCAACTTGCGGCTGCGCTGCGGAGCGTGCCGCTCGCTGGCGCCGTGGTGGTGGACTGCATCACGCTGCTAGCCAGCAACATTCTGCTGTCGCTGCCCGATGACGCCTCGCAGGCGCAGGTCAACCAGGCCGTGGCCACGGAGATCGATGCATTCATCGAAGTGCTCAAGTCCAGCCAGTCTACCTGGATCGTGGTGAGTAACGAAGTGGGCATGGGAATTGTACCGGCCTACCGGCTCGGTCGCTTCTACCGCGACGCGCTGGGTATGGCGAACCAGCGGCTGGCCAGGGCAGCCGACCGGGTGCTCCTGATGGTGGCCGGGCTGCCGTGGGAACTGAAGCAGGTTAATGGCAGTCTGATGAGTCACGTCTGAACAAGTATTCCAAGTCTCACTTACTGATCGTCGGATAAATCACTAAACTCATTTTCATGCTACAACCAGCCCATTGGATTCTGTCGGCGAAATAGGTTACGAGAACCCAGACTCCCGGAATCTGGCTGAGCAAAGCTCAGCTTGAGATTCCGGGAGTCTATGCGTGATCATCGACGACCGAATGAGATTCGCCAACAGGATCCCCATTGTGGCACAGAAGGCTACGGCTCAAGAGTCATGGCTTGCCACACGAGCAAATAGCGAAGCTGGTTGGGGTAACGGAGACGCAACGCGCATACGCGATTACTTCGAGTTGTACATGACGGGCGGTATCGAGAAGGTGAAAGAAGTCACGTTCCACCGGCCAAAGAGTGAGATGGAAGCATACACGACTACGCTGGAGGCGCACTTCAGGGCAAATCCACCCGCGACCATTGTTCTGAGCCAGACTAATACAACCCACAAGACGGCTCTTGACTCGCTGATTACCCTGCGTTTTCAGCTATTCGAGAAAGCTCAATTCCTGCCCGTGTGACGTATACATGCAGCCGCCGCTGGTGCGCGACCTGCCGCTGACGCCTTTCGCCATCATCTCGGTGCCAAGCGTCTGGATGGTCGTGTGGGCGGTGCTGTACATCGTCGTGGCGCTGCTGGTTGCGCTGCGACTCTTCAACACCCGCGACCTTTAACCTATAATAGGCACGTTAGCGGCCAGGCCAATGAAGGCGGGTCGCAGCATACGCATGCGTAAGCTGGTGCATGGAGGATTTATCAATGACGTGTCGAATAGGCAGACCGGCCCCGGACTTTGAGGCGACGGCTTATGTTAATGGTGATTTTAAAACCATAAAACTTTCCGACTACAAAAATCGCTGGGTTTTCATTTGTTTCTACCCGGCGGACTTCACGTTTGTATGTCCCACCGAACTGGCCGCGATTGCCTCTAAATATCCGGAGTTCAAGGCGCTCGGCGTGGAAGTGCTGGCGATCAGCACCGACAGCCGCTTTACGCACAAGATGTGGCAGGAAGAGGAGTTGTCGAAGATGCTTCCGGGCGGCGTGCCATTCGCCATGCTCTCCGATCCGCGCGGTCAGATCGGTTCCGTATACAACGTTTATGACGAAGACACCGGCATGAATGTGCGCGGCGATTTCATCATCGACCCCGATGGCAACATCCAGGCCATGGAAGCCCTGTCGCACACCGTCGGCCGCAATGTATATGAGATGCTGCGCGAGATACGCGCCTTCCAGCACGTGCGCGAAACGGGCGAGATGACGCCGGCCGGTTGGACTCCCGATCAGCCGGGGCTCAGTCCAGGCTCCAACCTGGTCGGGCGCGTGTGGGAAGTGTGGACGCCCGACTCGATGCTCGCAGCCAGCCTGGAGCACTAACCATGCTGCGCGTCGCGGTAGCCGGTGCGGGCGGCATGGCGCGCGTGCGCGTTCGCGCGTTGCTCTCAACCGGACAGGTGGAGATCAGCGGCATTGCCTCCCGGCATCTGACCACTGCGCAAAAACTCGGCGCAGAAATCGGCTGCGCGGCGTGTTATGACGACTATCGCCGCCTGGCCGATACTCATCCTGACGCACTTCTGATCGAAGTGCCGCACGAGGCGCAGGATGGCATCGCGCTGTGGGCGCTGGAACAGCGGCTGCATGTCCTGATCGGCGGCTCGCTGGCGACCTCCACGCCGGTAGCTAACCAGATTGCCCAACTCGCCGCGGAACACCGACGCGTCGTTGAGGCAGGCTATGAGGCGCGCTACAGCCCACCCTGGGCCTATGCCAGGGAATTACTCGCTTCCGGCGCGCTGGGGCGGCTGGTGACGGTGCGCAGCGTCGCGCTGTGGGCGGGCGACCCGCGCACGTGGTATTACAACCAGCGCATCAGCGGGGGTATGCCGCTCACCCACATGACCTATTGCTTCATCAACCCGGTGCGCTGGGTGGCCGGCGAAGTGCGCAGCGTCTCCGCCTACGCCAACCGCATCGTGCATACCGCGCCGGAACTGATCGATCAGGAAAACTGCGTCGCCAACCTGCTGTTCGACAATGACGTATTGTGCAACATGACGGCTGGCTTCGTCGCGCCGGGCGGGCTGCCCGCGTGGTCGGTCACCTTCATCGCCACCGACGGGGCGGTTGAGGTGTACCCGGACGAGGGCGGCTCCGGCAGAGTCATCGTCTATCGCGGCGGCAGGGCGGAAGAGCACAACTACCGCAACGGGCCGAATGCGTTCGACGCCCAGGCGCAAGCCTTTGTTGGCGCCATCCAGAAAGGCGGCGAGTGCCGCAACCGGCCTGCTGACACGGTTGGAGATGTGCAGGTTGCCGAGGCGATTGTGGCGTCCGTGCGCGAGCGCCGCACTGTCTGGCTGTGACGCCGCGATTGGCATAGATAGTCAGATCGCGCCTGGGCGCAGGCGGAGATCATGCGAGAAAACGTCGCCATCGCGTTACCCGACATGGTCGATATTGGCTACCTCGACCTGAGCGCCGCAAAGGAAGCAGCACGCGCCTGGTTATTCGGCAACGCGAATGCGTTTTTCCGGCTTGGGCTGGTAAAGGGCTGATGCAGGCATGAGTTACCGACGAGCGCTCGACGCGATCAATCTGCGGCCGACCGACCGTGCGGCTCATCAGGAGAATCTCGACCATCCCGCATTCATGCGTGAATTGATCGGCTATGATCCCTGGACTGACCCGCAGCAGGCCTATATCGATGCCTACAAGGCGCTGGATGTGGACTGGATCTTCGGCGTGCCCCAACGCGCGATCCGGTTCGAGAAAGGACAGTCGAGCCGCGCCGGCGAGGATGGCGTGCGTTACACCGAGTGGGGCTTATCCGGCAGTTCCTGGCGAGAGGAATTCCCCTTTACGGATGTCGAAGCCGTGCTGAACTACGACCCGCGCGTGCCCATGAACCTTTCAGCGTATCCGTTTTGCCAGGCTTGGCCGACATCGGCCATGTGCAGATCATCGATTTGCGCATTTAGCCTTCTGGATATACAACGCACTGGGGGATACGGACTCCGTAACCGTCTTCTCAGACAATGTCGCAATTCCTGCGACACCGTTCTGATACCCTCCTATTTAGCGCAGAGTGATAGATTCGGAACACTGGCCGGCGCACAACGACGACACATCGCAACGGGATGGAATTCTGTTCCGCACCCTTCACTTTGCAGGAGTTGTGTATGTCTAGCGAGGCTTCGCCTCAGACCGACGAGATGTAAAACGCATGATAGACAACGGCTCTGGTTGGGCGAAAACGGCGTGAAAGCCGATCATGAGTAGAACCGCCGAAGCGGTGAGTTAGCCTTA
>JAMCQN010000074.1 GCA_023382055.1 Chloroflexota bacterium | reverse complement strand
GATCGAGCGGGGCGCGCGCGTGTCGGACCTGCTCGACACCCTGAAGGCAAAGGAAGCAAATTCCGCTAGTCCAGACAAGGAAACCGGCAACCCGTCATGAATTCCACATTCCCTTATACCGCAGGCGCCGAAGAAAGCGACGTCGGTTTGCAGCAGTTCCCTGATTCACAGGAGGGCGTCGGCCGCAGCAGCGCCCAGACGTGGGCTGAGGCGGAAGGCTACCTGCGCCGCGCGCAGCGCATTCTTGCGATCACGCACCTCTCGCCGGACGGCGATGCCATCGGCAGCCTGCTTGCGTTCGGGCGCGCCATGCAGAGCCTGGGCAAGTCCGTGACCATGGCCTGCCAGGATTCGGCGCACCCGCGCTTCAGCTATCTCAGCGGCGTGCGCGATTTTCATCAGAACGGCGACGGCGCCTATGATTTGCTGGTGTCAATCGATGCAAGCGATCTGCAGCGGCTGGGCACGATATTCCTGCCGGTGGAACACGCGCGCGCGCCGATGATCGTGTTCGACCACCACATCACCAACACCCAGTTCGGCGTCGTCAATGTGGTGGATTCGAACGCGGCGTCTTCGGCGGAGATCATCTTCAAGCTGTTGCGGCGCATGGATATCCGCATCACCGCTGAAATCGCGACAGCGCTGCTGACGGGGATCATCACCGATACGCTGGCGTTCCGCACGTCGTCGACGACGCCGGATACGCTGGCGACTGCGATGGACCTGATGCGCGCGGGCGCGTCGCTGCCCGAGATCACCCGCCGGGCGCTGGTGTTGCGCTCGTATGACTCAATCCGCTTCCTGGCGGCCGGCATTGTGGCGTCGCAACTCGAAGACGGCATTGTTTACGCCACAATCACCCGCAAAATGCGCAAAGAACTGGGCGTGAAGGAAGATCGCGGCGATGCCGGGCTGGTCGGCACCCTGATCACGGCGATGGAGGCCAACGTGGCGGCGGTATTCGTCGAGAACATCGACGGCAGCATCGACGTGGGGTTCCGCAGCGAGCCTGGGTACGACGTGTCGCAAGTCGCCTTTGAGTTCGGCGGCGGCGGCCACACCGTCGCGGCCGGCTGCACGCTGCCGGGCCCGATGCGCGACGCCGTCAATCGCGTGCTGGTCCGCTTGCGCCGCATGATTCGCGAGAAGTGAACGGCCTGCTGCTGATCGACAAGTCGCAGGGCATGACGTCGCACGACGTCGTGGCGCGCGTGCGCCGCATCATCAACATGCGCGCCATCGGCCATGCCGGCACGTTGGACCCCTTCGCCACCGGCCTGCTGATCCTGTGCATCGGCCAGGCCACCCGCCTGAGCGAATACCTGATCGGCGAAACCAAGACCTATACCGGCCGGATGAAGCTGGGGGAGTGTACCAATACCGATGATCTGGACGGCGAGGTGATCGAGCGCCGCCCCGTTCAGGTCGGCCCGGAAGACCTGCAGCGCGCGCGCGACATGTTCAGCGGGAATATCACGCAGGTGCCGCCGCAGTTCTCGGCGATCCAGATCGGCGGTCGGCGCGCCTACAAGATGGCGCGCAGCGGCGAGACAGTCGAACTGCAGGCGCGGCCGGTGCGCATCGAGGCGCTGGAGCTTATCTCGGCGGGCGAGTCTGAAGTAGACTTGCGCGTGACGTGTTCCGCCGGGACCTATGTGCGCGCCCTGGCGCGGGATATCGGCGAAACCCTTGGCTGCGGGGCGCACCTGATCGCGCTGCGCCGCGTGCAGAGCGGCCCATTTTCACTCCAGGATGCGGTGACGCTCGATATGCTGCAGCAGGCGGGCGCCGGCTGGGACAGATGCCTGCTGCCCATGGATCGCGCCGTCGATCACATGCCCGAATGCCGGCTCGACGTTGCCGCGTCCCAGCGATTCGTGATGGGACAATCGGTCAAGCTGGAGGCGCGCGCCGGCCAGGTCGGCCGTGAGTTGCAGCGCGTGTATGATGCAGGGGGTCAGTTTATCGCCATCGGCGAGTTGGATTTCGCGTCGGCGGTGCTGAAGCCGCTGAAGGTTTTGCACGTGAAGGAGTAACGATTCATCGAGTCTAGTGGACTGTTCGCGTGGCCTTGTCTATGCAGTTGTTTCATTCCTTCTCTACCATTGAGCGTCCGCCCGCGTCTGTCTGCACTGTGGGCACATTCGACGGCATGCATCTGGGGCACCAGGCGCTGCTGCGCGGCGCCATCGATGATGCGCATACCCGCGCTCTTCCCTGTGCGGTCATCACATTTTTCCCGCACCCTCGCGTCGTGCTCGGCCGCGCGCCAGCGATCTACCTGACGTTGCCGGATGAGAAGGCGCGCCAGATGCAGTTGCTGGGCGTCGATATCCTGGTTGTCCTCGCGTTCAACCGCGAGACCATTCAAACCTCCGCCGCAGAATTTGTGCGCCTGATGCGCGAGCATCTGCGGTTGACCAGCCTGTGGATCGGGGAGGATTTTGCGCTGGGAAACAAACGCCAGGGCGACGCGAGGTTTTTGAAAGAACAGGGTCTGCAGTACGGTTTTACTGTGAATATGCTCTCGCCGGTCAGCGCCGGCGTCGAACCGGTTTCCAGCACGCGCATCCGCACAGCGCTGGCGCGCGGCGATATGCGCGACGCCAACCTGTGCCTGGGGCGGCCATTTCGGGTCATCGGCTCGCTGGTTGATCCCCAGACCGTGTGCGTGCCCGAGACGCACGCACTGCCTGCGCCCGGCGTATACCCGGTACTGGTATGCGGGCGACCGCACCAGGCTACCGTTGTCGATGAGCCCGGCAAACGCATGATATGCCTGGGGCAGGCGGCATATTGCGACCCTGAGCCATCCAACAGCACCCTGGTTGAGTTTATCGATCGAGCGTCAGGTTTTAGTGGTTAGTCCGATGATTTTTTGCGCACGCTCAAAGCCCCGTCTCGGATTCTGTTGGCGAAATTGGTTTCGAGAACCCAGACTCCCGGAATCTCGACAACCCAGACTCCCGGAATCTCCGAGATTCCGGGAGTCTATGTGCGTCATCGACGACCCGCGGCCTCTGGATACGCTACGCGCATTCGCGGGCATGACGCGCCCGGCGGCGAATTCGCCAACAGAATCCATCTCGGGGCGGTTTCCGAAGTTACGCCCCGCCCCCAGAGGCGTCATCGTCGGCGCGTATGCTGAATCGTGTACCTGATCTACAGGGGATTAACTTTGTTTGTAAGATGTGATGGTGCATCGACACACCTGGAGGTGGGGCTTGGTAAAGTTTCGATTGCCTCTCAGTAAAGTGCTTAAGGGGCGCATCGACCTGTTGAACGGGCTGCGCCGGCGGCGCCGCGTGCCCCCGTATCTTCTGATGAACCTGCGCGGCGAGTTGAACGAGATACCCTCGCCGCGCATGCGCGTGCCGTTTGCCCGTTTGATCCTGCCGCCGGAGCCGCCCAGCGTCGCCAGCCTGCGCCGCCAGTTCGAACAGCTTGCCCTCGATCCGCGCATCGCGGGGGTCGTGTTGAGAATCGAGTGCACGGCCAGCGCGGCGACGTTTCAAAGCCTGCGCAAGATGCTGCTGGATTTCCGCGCGCAGGGCAAGCGCCTGATCGCTTATGCGAACTCATACGGGCCGTTCCAGTATTTTGTGGCCTGCGCCTGTGATCAGATCATCATGCCGCCCAGCGCCGAATGGAGCGTGCTCGGGCTGCTGCGGGAATACATCTTCTTCAAGGATGCGTTCGATCAACTGGGCGTGGGGGTCGATGTCGTCAATGTCTCACCGTTCAAGTCGGCGTTCGACCAGTTCGCGCGCTCTGATTTTTCAGCGCAGTCGCGCGAGCAGGCTGAGTGGCTGCTGAACGCCCAGTACGATGAACTGGTGCGCGGTATCGCTGAGGGGCGCAAGCTGAACGAGGCGCGCGTGCGCGAGTTGATCGATGCTGCCCCGCTGGGAACGCGCGAAGCCGTTGCGCACGGGTTATTGGACGCGGCGTTATATGAAGACGAACTGGAGGCCTACCTGGCGCCGGCATCGCCGCCCGAAGTCCCCAAACCGACCGGCAAAGCGAAAACCGCCAAACCGCAACCGCGCCTTGGTCTGTACGAAGACGAACATGGCGCGCTTTTGATACCCTGGCATGAACGCGGGCAAAAGCTGATCGGGATCGTGATGGTCGAAGGCACGATTGTGGAAGGCAGGAGCCAGACACTCCCGCTGCCGTTGCCGCTGCCTTTCTTCGGCAACCGCTTTGCGGGTTCCGAGAGTGTGATACAGGCATTGCGCCACGCTGCGGATGACGAGCGCATTGCGGCGGTCATCCTGTACGTGGATTCCGGCGGCGGCGGCGCGCTGGCTTCCGACTTGATCGCGCGCGAGGTGCGCCGCGTGCTGGCGCGTAAACCGGTGGTGGCTTACATGAGCGGCGTTGCGGCATCGGGCGGGTACTATGTGGCTGCGCTGGCGCGCGCCATCATAGCGCAACCGCTGACCGTGACGGGCAGCATCGGCGTAATCAGCATGAAACCCAACGTGCAGGACGCCGAGAGTAAACTGCGCCTGCACACCACGCTCCTCAAGCGGGGAGGACACTCGGCGATTTTCAGCCCTTCCACACCGTTGAGCGCTGATGAACACGCGGCGCTCTCATCCTCCATCCAACGCATCTATGACGATTTCAAACGTATCGTCGCGGAAGGACGCCGCATGACAGTGGCGGATATGGAGCCTATCTGCGGCGGGCGGGTATGGACCGGAGCGATGGCGCGTGAACGCGGGCTGGTCGATGAACTCGGCGACTTTACGGCAGCCGTTGATAAAGCGCGCGATCTGGCGGGTCTGCCGGCCGGTGTGCGGCCGCGCGCAATCGCGATCAGCCCGCCGCGCAAATACAGCCTGCCCATGCCGCAGGCGGCCGCGGAAGGCCTGGAGCGTATGCAGGCTCTGATCGGCTGGCTGGCGCGCCCGCGCGCCTGGACTATCCTGCCGTGGCGGCTGGGCGGGCGCGACTAAAGACGCGCCTGGCTAACGGTCGCGGTTCACGCGATGCCACTCGCCGTCGATGACAGTGCCATCGGCTGCGTTTTGTGCGCTGGCCTCGATATCGGCCAGATGCTCCTGCACCACGTGCTGCGGCGACATCATGATAAACGCCTCGACGGCCAGAACCACGATGCCCACGTCGTCCAGTTGACCCAGCAGCGGGATGACATCGGGAACCACGTCGATAGGCAATACCACGTAGAGGAGCGATGCAAATGGCACGAGCTTCAGGTAGAGCGGAACGCGCGGGTCGCGCAGCAGACGCACGACCAGGCGCAGGCGGTTGATCACCGATGCCACCAAGTTCAACCGCTGGGTTGGCGATGGATTTGGATTTGAAGACATCACTGCACCTCACTCGTGTGTTCCTGCTGATCGCACACGTTAATCATACCCGCTTTGCGGGCTATAACCCCACAGCAGGCTGACTTTTTGCCGCCGAAAATACCCTCTTGTCGTGTCGCGACAGCTGCGGTTTGTGTTTGTGCAGCACTTCACAAAGTTTGTCTTGCTGGCGGCCGGGTGATATACTGCCAAGGTTTGGATACCGGACAAATGCATATCAGATTGTTCGGTCACGCTTATTGTTTCTATTCCGCACCTGCGGCCTTGCCCACAGGCGACTGGAAAATAGTTTTATAGGAGATGACTTAGAGATGTCAACAACGATTTCACGACGGCAGTTCCTGAAGGGCGCAAGTTTAATAGGTGGCCTGGCGCTTTCGAGCGCAGTGATTGCGGCTTGCGGCGGCGGCGCGACTGCGGCGCCGACAGGGGCTCCAGCGAGCGGCGCCGGCCAGGCCGTCACACTGAATATCGGCTCGAAAGGCGAAGAACTGCTGTTCGATAAAGACACGCTGGAAGCGCCCGCCGGTTCAAAGATTACGCTGAACTTCAAGAATAACTCGACGGCTCTCACGCACAACTGGGTGCTGATCAAACCGGGCACGACTGAGACAGTGGGCAACGACGGCATGTCAGCAGGCGAGGCGAATAACTACATCAAGCCGAACGACCCCAATGTCATTGCGCACACCGACCTGGTCAAGCCCGGACAGACCGGCACCGTCGCCTTCGATGCGCCAGCGCCGGGGCAGTATCCGTATATCTGCACCTTCCCCGGACACCACGTCCTGATGAAAGGTACTTTGACGATCAAGTAATACGGGTCGGTCACTTTCACGAAAAACGATGAGAGCCAGCTACGCCGAACGCTGGCTCTCAAAGCAAAAAGGAGGAGAAGAGGAGGTCCCACCCTGACTCTAGTTCCTCTATTTATATGGATTTTGTCGCCCCCTCCATGACGTCCGGCCTACGAATCACCTACGTTTGATCTACTGTGGCGCATACGTTATCATGCAGCGCATGACATCACTTGAACAGTTTCGCCACATAGCGGATGCTGTCGGTCCGCGCAGCGGCGCCAGCGATGAAGAAGCTACCGCCGCAGGGTACATCGCCGAACGGTTAAGCGCAATCGGCCTTGCGCCGAATAAGCAGATTTTCCTGAGCCCCACATCAGCCTACGCACCCGCCGCGCTCTTTGCGGGGATCGCGCTGCTCAGCGTATTTTTGTTCTGGCAGGGTCAGCCGGTTGGGGCGGCTGCGGCGGCGCTGCTGACCGCCACCGCGTTGATTTCGCTACTGCTGGAGATGCAGTACCGCGCCAACCCGCTCCGCTGGGTACTGCCGATTGAAGAAAGCCAGAATGTCTATGCCCATATCCCCCGCGCGCCACGCGATGAATCGGACGGCGCGCCGGCACAGACGATCGTGATCAGCGCGCATCTGGATGTGCAGCGCAACCCCGCCGTCTTCAATGCACTCGGCGGTGTGCAGGCGCTGCCTGCGCTGCTGCGCAGCGGCCTTATTGCGGCCGCCGTGCTGCTGGTTTTGTTTTTGATCGGCATTCCACTATCGGACAGCATCCTGCGCCAGATTGCGCTGCTCCCCGGCGTTGTGTTGCTTGTGATTTTCATCCTCATGTTGTTGGCGCAGCGCGCCCCATACAGAAAAGGAGAGGGTGACAACGCCGGCGGTCTGGCCGTCTTGCTCGATGCGAGTGCGAACCTGACAAGCGCGCCGCTGGCTCATGCCGACACACTCGTCGTCTTTACGGGGGCGTCTGAGGTGGGAGGTTACGGCATGCAGGCATTTCTGCGCGCGCACCAGGCGGAACTGGCCGAGGCGCGGCAGCTTATCATCACCGCTATGGGCGCCGCCGGGACGGCGCCGGCGATAGCGCGCGAGGAAAGGTCATACGCGGCTGCCGCAAGCGACCGCGCGCTGCTGGCGCTGGCGGGCGACGTCGTTGCCGCGCACCCGGACCTGGGCGCGGTAATCGTCCCGTATGTGGTTGCGCATGGCGAATTCAGCCTGAGCGCCCGTTATGGCCTGCGCCCGCTTGCGCTGACTTCTACGCCTCAGGCCGACCCGACAGCCAAACCACCTGCGGACGCATCTATCATGCCTGCCACAGGAGCTCCGGACGCCGATGAACTGGCGCTGCAGCGCGCGACGGCGTTGGTTTGTGAGTTGGCCCGGTCTATCGATGCGGCTGCTGGCGGCACAACGGCGCCGACCGGTGCGGCGGCCTGATTGATGTACAGGCAGGTATCCGGAATGGCGTCGCGCATTTTACGCAGCAGAGGTGCGGCGGCATCTATGGCTGGGCGGCTGGCGCTGTGCGCGGTGTTCCTGTTGCAGCTAGCCGGCTGCTCGCGCGTCGAAACGCCCAAAATAACGCCGGTCACCGCAAAATATCGCATCGCGACCGACGGAGAGACGCTGGCGCTGATGCGCGCGCTGACCGACGCGTATACCGCCGCCCACCCGACGGTGACGTTTACCGTCGAGGAAGATAATGCTAAGACGGCAGCCGACGCCGTCTATGCGCGCAGCGTGGATCTTGCCGCTGTTTCGCTGCTCCCGCCCAAAACAGCGGATCGCGCTGCTCCCTGGGTCGCCGACCTGGCGATGGAAGGGGTGGGGGTGATCGTCAACCCGGCTAATCCGCTGGATAACCTGAGCACGCAGGAACTGCGCGATGTCTTCGCCGGCGTGCGCTCGCGCTGGAGCGACGTGGGTGTAGTCGGGCTGGGCGACATCGATGTGGGTGTGCGCGAAGACGGCGACGGCACGCGCGTCACTTTTGATCAGCATGTGATGGAAAGCGCCAAACTGGGGCTGAGCGATATCGTCCTGCCTTCCATCGAAGTCGCTATGAACTTCGTGGCGTATCAACCCGCCGCAATCGCCTATGTCCCCAGCGCGCGGATTACCAGCACCGTATCGCCCATCGTCAAAGTGATCGGCATAGCCGGCCAGAAACCGACCGCCGCGGCCATTGCCGCCGGTTCATATCCGTTGACGCAAATGTTGAACCTGATTGCCTTGAGCGAACCGCAGGGCGAGTTGCGCAACTTCGTCGCGTGGGCGCTGGGGCCTGAGGGACAGGCGATCGTGATCCAGATGAACTATGTGGGTGTGACACAGGGGCAGCGCTGAGATGTCAGGCGCGCTCTTTGCTGTCGGTTCGCTGAACCCAATCAAACTGCAGGCGGTCCGCACGGGCGTCGCGTTGCTCTTCGCGGACGCCGTCGCGTCAGCGGTCGCCGTCGCATCGGGCGTCAGCGCGCAGCCGTTTGGCGATGAGGAAATGATCTCCGGCGCGACACAGCGCGCGCAGGCAGCCCTGCAATCGATGCCGGAGGCAGCTTACGGCGTCGGGCTGGAAGGCGGCGTGCTGGAGTTGCAGGAAGGCATGTTTGCGTGCGCGTGGTGCGCCGTCGCCGGCCGTACGGGCGCTGTGGGCCTGGCGAGCACCGGGCGATTCCTGCTTCCGCAGCAGGTTGCAGCGCTGGTGCGCGGCGGCATGGAACTGGGCGCCGCGGACGACGTTGTGTTCGGGCGCAGCAACTCCAAGCAAAACGAGGGCGCCGTGGGCATACTGACCCACAGGCGCTTGAACCGCGCCGAGTTCTACGCGCCGGCCGTCCTGCTGGCGCTGGTGCGCTTCGTCAACCCGGAACATTTCGCCTGAGCGTAGCCTGTGGTTCGAAACCACAGGCTGACAAAGACAAAACGCGCCGAGGCGCGTTCGTGGCGGGATAACCGGCCTTGGCCGTTTTCCGCGCAGCGTGTGCCAGATGCCGGATTCATCCGGTTGATGGCGATGAGCATCCTAGTATCTTCTAATAGTAAGGGCAGACTGAGCGCACCCCGGCCAAAAGCCCGTTCGAAGATAAGTCGCCCTTACGATGGGTCTACACTGATAGTGCTGCAAGGTTAAGCCCAGACATTCTTCAGACCGCGCATTGCGATCCCAAAAGGCCATTAATCATCAATGAGCTTGGTCGCAGA
>JAMCQN010000204.1:7611-9486 GCA_023382055.1 Chloroflexota bacterium | reverse complement strand
TATTCGGGTCGATCTTGCCGCAATTGCGCAGCACCACGCGCACTTCCTTGGCGGTAGGCGCGCTGAGTTCCTCGTCCTTGATCTCAACAATCGGCTCAAGGAACTTCTTAGCGACGCGCCCTTTCAGGAAATGCTCTTCGACCAGGAACGGCATATCGTCGACGGTCAGCCCGACATAGTGCACGCCGTCAGGATATACCATCAGCTCCGGACCGTTGGCGCAGCCGCCGATGCGCGAAGTTTCCAACACCTGGACTTCGTCGATCAGGCCCTGCGCCACCAGTTCGTCCTGCAATGCGTCTTCGACGTCGTGCGCCCCTTTGGCCAGGCATTCAGGGTCGACACAGACTAGAACGTGAGTGCGAAAGTACTTCATACTATTCCAGGATCAATAAGCCGGGATCACCAGTTCATTAACGACGTGACCGCCGACCACATGTTCTTTCATGATGCGCCTGGCCAGCTCGGTGTTCACTTTGCCGTAGGTGACCTTGGGGGCGCCGCCGACCTCGACCTGCACGATGGGCTCCATCTCGCACATGCCCATGCAACCGGTCTGCTTGACGACCACGCCGCTCAGGTTGTCCGCCTCGATCGAATCGAGGATGGCCCGCATCGTCTCTCTGGCGCCGGCGGCGATGCCGCACGTCCCCATAGCCACGGTGACCTGGATGTTTCCGGCCGTTGTCTTCGCCCTGCGCTTCTCCAGCGCCTCTTCTTTCAGTTTTCTCAGCTCATCAAGCGATTTGACTGCTGGCATGGATGTCCTCCTGCGATTTTTGTACGCTTTTCACGCCTTCCTGCAACGTCTCACGCAGGTAGGTCAATATCGAGGGCTCGCTTAACGAGACGTCGCCCAGTTCCTTCTTGATCGGCGCGTCGTCGAACAGGAACTCGCCGCCGCTGGCGCGGTACCGGAAGATCCAGTGTATCTGCGGCCACGCCACCAGGAGTTCAAACCAGGTTCCGATGAGATCGCCCAGCGGCATGCGGTCGATGTGGCTGCGCTGAAACTCGACCTCCAGGCGCGTGCCCCGCCCGACCGCGGAGTTGATGTGCAGGTAGCCGTTGCACCCTTCGGCCGCCGCCTTGAGCAGCGGTATCCCCAGGCCGACCTTGCGCGTCGTGCGGCTGGTGACGAACGGATCGACCACCCGCGCCACCATGTCCTCGTCCATGCCTTTGCCGTTGTCCTCAACGATCATCAGCAGGCGGTCCTTGCGGGCATCCTCATCCACCGCGATCGTGATATCGCGGGCGCAGGCCGCGACGCTGTTTTCGGCGATATCCAGCAGGTGCAGTGCAATCTCTCTCATACGACTTCAGATTTCCGCCGCCGGCTGCGGGTTGTCCCGGCCGGCCGCCTGCGGTCTCACGATTGCGCTTTGCGCAGAATCTGCGGCAGCTTGGCGGGGCGCACGCGGCCGTGCAGCTCCTCGTCCACCACCACTACCGGCGCCTGGCTGCACGCGCCGACGCATCGGCAGATTTCGACCGTTGCCATGCCGTCTTTGGTGGTATGGCCCTGTTCGACATTCAGCACCTGCCTGGCCTTTTCGATCAATTGTTCCGCGCCGCCCACGTAGCAGGCGGTGCCCATGCAGAACTTGACGGTGTGCTTGCCGCGCGGCTGTGTGGTGAAGAATGAATAAAACGACACCACGCCGTGAATCTGCTGCAGCGGCACGTGCATCTTCCTCGCGACATAACCCTGCATCGCGGGCGAAACAAACCCGATTTTGCTTTGCAGCTCGTTCAGAATAACCATAACGGATCCGGGCAGATCACGATTCTCTTCGAGAATCTGGTCGATGATCGCTTTCTTCTCGGGGATGGCGATAGGGTCCGTTGTTGTTGGGATATTTTCTTTTGTGT
>JAMCQN010000204.1:2715-7601 GCA_023382055.1 Chloroflexota bacterium | reverse complement strand
CGACGACTTGGAATCGCCGTGCGCAATGGTTTCAATTGCTTCCGCTACACCGCGACGCAATCGGTGCACAGCCACCACATCTCCCCGGCGGATGTGCTTGAGCAATTCACTGAGTGTGGCATTCGAGGGGGCCAATGCGATGTCGATTTGCCCGCCTTGCACCAGCTCGGCATACACCTTGCGCTGAATCAGGGCGATCACCCGCCGTGCGCCCATGCGCTTGGCCAACAGGGACGACATGATGTTGTTTTCATCGTCATTGGTCAGCGCGATGAAGGTGTCCACGTCCTGCACATTTTCTTCGGCCAACAAATCTTCGTCAGCAGCATCGCCGTACAGCACCAAGGTACGAGAACCCAACTGGCTCGCCAATTCCTCACAACGCTTTCGATTGGCTTCAATGACCTGTATTCACTTGCGCTTTTATTGTGATATTTTTCACTATTCATTGTAGCACTTTCGCAAGATTGCGCGAATGGCTGAATGTCACGTAGAACCGCGCAATATATCACTTGATGCGCGTGGAACGATAGTACAGGCGCCGGCCGTTCTGCTGGGCCAGGGCAAGCTTCAACTCCGCGACCGTCGGCGCCTCCACCTTGAAAACATTCCTGCCCAGGTATTCATCCAGGCGGTGCACGTCGCCGCTCTGGATCAGCGAATAACCGCGCAGTTGCGGGAACCTCATTGGCGCATCAGCCAGGCTGAGATGGCGCGATATCTCCAGCGCATCGAACGTCACGTCCGTGGGCACAAATCCCAGGTTCGCCAGCAGGCTGAACGACGAGCGATTGACGTGCGCGGGAATGGCGATGCCGCCCCGCGCGTGCACGCCCTCCACGGCTTCATGCAGCGACAGTTCGGCGGATGTGATCAACAGTTGCGACTCCGAGCGGATGAATTCGCCCGTCTCATCGACGATGAATTGCTCGCCGAAGTACTCGGCGTTATTCGCCTGTCGAGGCATGCGCGCATCGACCGCTGCCTGCCAGTCCTTGATCTGTTCGATGCCGTCGAACAGACACAGCAGATGCACTTCCTCGCGCGTCTGCAATTCCATGCCCGCCAGCACGGTCAGTTCGGTTCCGGCGGCGGCTCTCTGCACGGCGCCCACGTTGGCGCTGGCGTTGTGGTCGGTGATGGCGATGAGGTTGATGCCGCGCTCCAGCGCCTCGTGCACGATCAGTGGCGGTATCATCTCCACCTCTGCGCAGGGCGAGAGCACCGTGTGGACGTGCAGCTCGGCGATACAGGTGCGCATCATTCGGTACGCAAGCCCAGCTCCCACAACCTGCCCACGACCGTGAAGGTCTGCTTCTGAGTGGAGAGCAGGTTGATCCCCTCCTCATTGGCCCGGGCGATGCTGGCGGCGTCCGGCATGGCGCCCTCGGTGATGATGATGGCGCTCAGATCGAGCAGCGCGGCAATCGCGACGATGTTGGCGTGCGCCTGCAGCGTGACCCACACGGAGCGCTTCTGCGCGCCCGCCATGACGCAACTGAGCAGGTCCGACGCATAACCGGAGGCGGGAGTGACCTGGCTGAAATCGCGCCCCTCGGTCAATACAATCAGTCCAAGCTGGTCGATGATGTTCTGTAGTGTTGTCATTACGCTCCTCCGTCGGTCAGGTTCTTGTGCGTCGCATCGCCGAGCGACTCCTGCGGCTGCATGTTGATGCGCAACTCCAGCCGCGTGCCGCGCCCCGGCGTGGAGTCCACGTACATATCGTCCACACAGCGCTGGATGTTCTTCAGCCCCATGCCGGCGCCGAATCCCAGTTCGCGGATCGAGTCGGGCGCGGTGGAATAGCCGGGCTTCATGGCCAGATCGACGTCATAGATGCCGGGGCCGTCGTCGATGGCCTCCATCAGGATCCGGTGCGGCTCGATCTCGACGCGGATCATCCCGCCGTGCGTGGCATGGATGATCAGGTTCATCTCGGCCTCGTAAATGGCGATGCCGCAACGCCGCGCGATCTGCGGGCTGGCGCCCAGGCGCAGCAGGGCGCGCTTGATGTGGCTGGAGGCGTTGCCGCCCTGCGCGAACGCGCCGTGCTGGATTTTGTAGCGCAGCGTCAGGCTGGTGCGGTCGGAGACGATATCCTCGAACAGGTGGCGCGCGCGGTACCTGCGCACTTCCTCTTCCTGATAGTCATACTCCAGCGCGTGCATCACCCCGCTGGTGATATCGCCCTTGGTGATGATGCCGACCAGTTTGTTGTCGTCGTCGACCACAGGCAGCCGCCCGACGCGCTTCTGCTCGAAAACCTTGAGCGCCTCGATCAGCGGGTTGCGGGCGTTGACCGTCAGCACCATGCGCGTCATATACTCGCCGACCGGCGCCTCGATGTTGCTCTCGCGCAGCGCGCGGATCAGATCTTCGAGGCTGACGACGCCGATCAACTCGCCATTGGCGACCACCGGCGCGCCCGAGATGCGCGCCTCGCGGAACGTTTCCATCACCTCGCCCATTTTCGTGCCGGGCGCGATCGCCTTGAGATCGCGCGTCATAACCTCGTCAATGGTCAGTTCGTAGGCTAACTCCTCGACGCGGCTGATCAGGTTGGCGGCGCCGTCTGTGATGATGCGATCCTTGCGGAGAGGTTCATCGTCCACGGTTTATCCTTCGTCGTAGGCGTGTTCGAGGCTCTGCAGCCCGGCGGAGTGCAGCCGCCCGCATACCTCAAACATGCCGTGCGGGCTGCTGATCAGGGGAATCTTCTCGCGGCTGGCAAGCTGGATGATGTCGTCCGTCGGCTGCTTGTCGCGCACGAAGACAATCGCCGCCACATCGGCCATCATCGCGGTGCGTACCACCTGCATCGTGCACAGCCCCGTGAACAGCACCGCGTCGGGCTGGCTGTAGGCCAATACGTCGCTCATCAGGTCGGCCCCGCAGCCGCCCCGCACATCGCGATCGAGGCTGGCGCCTTTGGTCAACACCGCGCCATCGATGAGCTTGATGAGCTCTAATAGTTTCATGGTTACCGCGCGACAAATAAAAGGTCGAGACTCCGTGCGGTGAACATCACCCGTTGAAGCCTCGACCTTCAAAATACTCCTTACGATCATCAAGCGCTCACCCGCAGGCCGTGCGGTGTACGCCGCTTACGCCAGCAAGCCGGTCGAGTCAGGCCGCCACGACCCTAACATCTTCATGTAGTTGGCGCGTTCGACCATGGCCGGCTGCGCCAGATTGACCTGGCTCAGGCTGCCGATCATCTGGCCGACGGACTCGTACTCGCGCTCCTCCATCCAGGTGGTCATGCCGATCAGGATCTGGTTGATGCGCTCCAAGCCGTGTTCGAGCAGTTCAGACGCCATCATGGCGATCTTCGCGCCGGCCATAAGCGCCTTCAGCGCGTCGCCCGAATTGTGCACGCCGGTGGTGATGGCCAGGTCGACCGGCACGCGCCCGTGCAGGATGGCCACCCAGCGCAGGGGCAGGCGCAATTCGTTGGAGTTGCTCAACACCAGGTGCGGCACGACTTCGAGTTGATCCAGGTCGAAGTCGGGCTGATAGAAGCGGTTGAACAGCACCAGCGCATCCGCGCCTTGCGCGGCCAGCCGGTAGGCCATATTCGCCGTGGCGCTGAAGAACGGGCTCAGCTTGACCGCCACCGGGATCGTGACCGACTTCTTCACATCGCGCACCACGTCGAGGTACATCTGCTCCACTTCCGCGCCCGTGCGCAGCAGGTCGGTGGCGATGTAATACAGGTTGAGTTCGAGCGCGTCGGCGCCGGCTTCCTGAATCCGGCGCGCGTAGTCCACCCAGCCGCCCGTGGACACGCCGTTCAAGCTCCCGATGATCGGGATATGAGTAGCCGCCTTGGCCTTGCTGACCAGGTTGAGGTATTCCTCCGGGCCGATGTTGTAATGCGACAGGTCGGGATAGTAGCTGGTGGCTTCGGCGAAACTCTCCGAGCCGTAGCTCAGGTAGTGGTCGAGCACGCGGCTTTCCCAGTTGATCTGCTCTTCAAACAATGAGTACATCACGATTGCCGGCGCGCCGGCGTCCTCCAGCCTGCGGATGCTGTCCAGGTTCCTGGACAACGGCGACGCCGACGGCACAATCGGGTGCTTCAACTTCAGCCCCATGTAAGTGGTGGTTAGATCCATCGTTGTTATCCTTTATGCTTTGGCCTGTTGATCCAGCTTGCGCCAGCGCTCTGTCACTTCCTTCTGCGCTTCGACGATCAACCGCTCGGCCGCGGCCGGATCGCTCTGCGCCAGCATGCGATAGCGCGTCTCGTTGTAGGCATAGTCCTTCAATGAGATTTTCGGCGCGCCGGAATCCAGCACAAATGGATTCTTGCCCTGCGCGGACAGCATCGGGTTGTAGTGATACAGCGGCCAGTAACCCGAATCGACAGCCAGTTTCTGCTGGTTCATCCCCTTGGACATGTCGATGCCGTGCGCGATGCAGTGGCTGTAGGCGATGATCAATGACGGCCCCTCGTAGGCCTCCGCCTCAAGGATCGTGCGCACCGTCTGCGCGTCGCTGGCGCCCATCGCGATGGCGGCGACGTAGACGTTGCCGTAGCTCATCGCCATCGCGCCGAGATCCTTCTTGCCGCTGGGCTTGCCGCCCGCCGCGAACTTGGCGACCGCGCCCATCGGTGTGGACTTAGAGGCCTGGCCGCCGGTGTTGGAGTACACCTCGGTGTCGAGCACGAGCACGTTGACGTCGCGGCCGGAGGCGAGCACGTGATCGAGGCCGCCGTAGCCGATGTCGTAGGCCCAGCCGTCGCCGCCGACGATCCAGACGGAGCGCTTGACCAGGACGTCGGCCAGGCTGAGCAGGTTGGCGAGGTCGACGCGCTGGGGCGCCCCGGGCGGCAGCGCCTCCAGGGCGGCCGCCAGGCGCGTCTTGAGCAGCTCCAC
>JAMCQN010000204.1:0-2705 GCA_023382055.1 Chloroflexota bacterium | reverse complement strand
CTTAGAGGCCTGGCCGCCGGTGTTGGAGTACACCTCGGTGTCAAGCACCAGGATGTTCACGTTCAGCCCGCTGGCTATGACGTGATCCAGACCGCCGAAGCCGATGTCGTAGGCCCAGCCGTCGCCGCCCATGATCCACACGCTCTTCTTCACCAGCAGGTCCGCCAGGCTGTTCAGGTCATTGGCCATGGCCGCGCTTGCATTACTCAGCGTGCGCAATTTGAGTTTGAGTTCGGCCACGCGGGCGCGCTGTGCGGCGATGCCGCGTTCGTCGGCCTGGCCGGCGTTGAGCAGCGCGTCGGCCAGTTCTGCGCCGATCTGGTCGCGCAGGCGGACGACGAGTTCGCGCGCATACTGGGTCTGCTTGTCGATCGTCAGGCGCATGCCCAGGCCAAACTCGGCGTTGTCCTCGAACAGCGAGTTCGACCAGGCCGGCCCGCGCCCTTCCTTGTTGAAGGTCCAGGGCGTAGTGGGCAGGTTGCCGCCATAGATGCTGGAGCAGCCGGTGGCGTTCGCAATCACCGCCCGGTCGCCGAACAACTGGCTGACCAGTTTGATGTAGGGCGTCTCGCGCCGGAGAACTCGAAGAGCGGCTGCAGGAGCTGCACGTTCTTGACGTTGTTGTACTTCAGACCGTCGTTGTGCGGCATTTCGGGCAGGCTCAGGAAGAAGTTCCAGTTCTCGCGCTCGGTTTCGCGCAGCGGCAGTTGAGGCGCCATGTTGATGGCTTTGCGGCCGGCGGCGCTCTTGTTCTTGACCGGGCAGGCCTCGACGCATAACGCGCAGCCGGTGCAGTCTTCGACCGCCACCTGCAGCGTGTACTTCATGCCGGGCAGTTCCTTCCAGCGCGTATCGCTGGACTTGAAGGCGGCCGGCGCGCCGGCCAGTTCGGCGGCGTCGTAGGTCTTGGCGCGGATCACGGCGTGCTGGCATACCAGCACGCACTTGCCGCACTGGATGCAAATGTCGGTATCCCATACCGGCACTTCCAGCGCGATGTTGCGCTTCTCCCACATGGCGGTGCCGGTCGGATAGGTGCCGTCCACGGGGATGGCGCTCACCGGCAGCAGGTCGCCTTGGCCGGCGATGATCTTCGCCGTGAAGCCTTTGACGAAATCCGGCGCGGCGGACGACACGACTTCCGGCATGCCGTTCGCGCTGCTGACCAGCGCGGGCACTTTCAGTTCGTGCATGTTCTCGATGCTGGCATCCACGGCGGCGTAGTTCATCTTCACCACGGCCTCGCCGCGCTTGCCGTAGGTCTTCTTGATGGCTTTCTTGATCTGCGCAATGGCCTCATCGCGCGGCAGCACGCCGCTGATGGCGAAGAAGCAGGCCTGCATCACCGTGTTGACGCGGTTGCCCATGCCGGCTTTCCTGGCCACGTCGTATCCATCGATGACGTATACCTTCAGTTGCTTGTCGATAATCTGCTGCTGCACCGGGCGGGGCAGTTCGTTCCAGGTCTGATCCGCGCCGAAGGGGCTGTTGACCAGCAGCGTCGCGCCGCGCGCGGCCAGTTCGAGCACGTTGTAGCGCTCGAAAAACCCGAACTGGTGCACGGCCACGAAATTGGCGTGCCGGATCAGGTAGGTGCTCTTGATCGGGCGCGGGCCGAAGCGCAGGTGCGAGATCGTGCGCGAGCCGGACTTCTTCGAGTCGTAGACGAAGTAGCCCTGCACGAAATTGGGAGTCTCCTCGCCGATGATCTTGATGGAGTTCTTGTTCGCGCCCACGGTGCCGTCGGCGCCCAGCCCGTAAAAGACCGCGCGCACCACGTCATCCGCCTCGGTGTTGAACTCGGGGTCGTAGTCGATGCTGTTGTGGGTGACATCGTCGTTGATGCCGACCACGAAATGGTTCTTCGGCTGAGCCTTCTTCATCTCGTCGAAGAGGCCCTTGACCATGGCGGGGCTGAACTCCTTCGAGGCGAGACCGTAGCGCCCGCCGATCGCGCGCACGCCGGCGATGCCGGCTTCGAACAGCGCCGTGACCACATCCTGATAAAGCGGTTCGCCGGCCGAGCCGGGTTCCTTGGTGCGATCCATGGCCGCGACGACTTTGACGCTCTTCGGCAGCGCCGCAATCAGGTGTTCCGCCGACCACGGGCGGTACAGGCGCACCTTGACCAGGCCGACCTTCTCGCCCTTCTTCAGCAGATACTCGACGGTCTCTTCCACGGCTTCGCAGCCGGAGCCCATCATGATGATGACGCGTTCGGCGTCGGGCGCGCCGACGTAATCGAACAGATGGTATTGCCGGCCGGTCAATCCGGCGAACTGATCCATGGCATTCTGCACGATGCCCGGCGTGGCCAGATAGAAGGGGTTGGACGACTCGCGCCCCTGGAAGTACACATCCGGATCCTGCGCCGCGCCGCGCATGAACGGGTGATCGGGCGAGAGCGCGCGGGCGCGGTGCGCCTGCACCAGGTCATCGCTGACCATGGCGCGCATATCGTCGTCGCTGAGCATCTCGATCTTGGTCACCTCAGCGGACGTGCGGAAGCCGTCGAAGACGTGCAGGAACGGCACGCGCGCTTCCAGCGTGGCGGTGCGGGAAACCAGCGCCAGATCCATCACTTCCTGCCCGGAGTTGGAGAACAGCATGGCCCAGCCGGTCGAGCGGGTGCTCATCACGTCGCTGTGATCGCCAAAGATCGACAGCGCCTGCGCCGCAAGGGCGCGAAGGTCGGCCTGGTCAAG
>JAMCQN010000007.1:772-39541 GCA_023382055.1 Chloroflexota bacterium | reverse complement strand
GATCGTCGGTGTGATCGCACTCCGGGCAAAGTCACCGGGCTGGACATGCGCTTTGCATCTTGCGCGCCTGGACAGTTGTGCTCATGGCACCTTACAGGTCTGCGGCCGGGGGCAGACACCGGGATGAAGCATGCAGTGCCAGGACAACGTTGTACCAGATTAATATAAACCATAGCTTGCGCTGATGCTCCTGAGCGTCAGTTGCCGGCGCCTATTATGAGAGGCAAAGAAAATGCCATTTGGAATCCAGCCCATCCACCTAATATTGATTGTCGTTGTCGCGTTGATCATCTTCGGCCCTTCCCGGCTGCCCGAAATCGGCCGCGGGCTGGGCAAGTCGCTCAATGAATTCCGCAAAGGCATGAAAGAGATGAGCGAAGGTTTTAAGGACGAGGTTGTCAACACTGAAGACAGCGCGCGCCCCGTGGCCGCAGCGGCATCCGCCGCCCCGACCCCGGTCGCGCCGGTCGCGCCTGTCGCGCCCGTCGCACCGGCCACCCCGATGGTCGCCTGCCCCAACTGCAGCGCGCAGAACCCCTCCGGCGCCGCGTTCTGCAGCAAGTGCGGCGCCAAGCTGGCTTATTGATCGCCGTTTCCGTTTCATCAAAACCGTAATCGCAGATTGGGCGAGGGCGAGGTGCATGTGACTTTTGTGCCGGTGCGTCTCGCTCAATTTGTGTTTCCTGGAGGTGTCTAGTGAATGATGAAGTGGAGATGACACTTGCCGAGCATCTAGAGGAACTTCGGTCGCGCCTGATCATCTCGGTCATTGCGATTCTGATCACGACCGCCGCGGTGTTCTTTGTGTCTGACTTCATCCTGAGTGTTCTCGTCGCCCCGTCCGGCGGCCTGCAACTGAAAGCCTTCAACATCACCGACGGCTTTATGATCAAAGCCCGCATCGCGCTGTACGGCGGCATCGTGCTGGCCTTCCCGGTCTGGGCGTTCCAGATCATCCGCTATGTCAGCCCGGGCCTGCTGGACAACGAGCGCCGCGTCATCTTCCCGGCGCTGGCATTCTCGCTGGGTTTGTTCATCGTCGGGGTGATCTTCGGTTACGTCATGCTGGCAGGTATGATCCACGCGCTGGTGCAGTTCTTCCCGCCTAACGTGGACCTGCTGCCCAACGCGGATGAGTACATCTCATTCGTCCTGTTCTTTCTGCTGGCGGCAGGTATCGCGTTTCAATTGCCGACCATCATGATCGTGCTGGTGCAGTTGCGCATCCTGAACACTACCTTCCTGCGCAAGCAGCGCAAGTACATGTACTTTGTACTGTTCGCCTTCTCGGAGCTCATCACACCCGTGGCTGATCCCCTGGTGGCGCCCATGATCGTCATGGCGCCGCTGGTGTTCCTGTTCGAGTTGAGCGTATTCCTGGGCAGGCGGATAGAGGCGAAGCGCGCCAGGGAGGAGGCTGCCGAGATGGCGATGACGACCAATGCCATCGCTGGCGGCAACTGAGTCAGATGTCGAATAAAAAGAACCCCGGAGTGCTCCAACACCCCGGGGTTCTTTCTTTTAGTGCAGCTTCATTCCGCATTGGCTGCAGAAGGTGGCGCTGTCCAGGTATTCTGATCCGCAGTTGGCGCAGGCCAGGCGATGATCGCTCATCACCTCATCGATAACCCGTTGCGCCAGATCCTGGCGCAGGCCGCTGTTCAACAGCTTGACCTGCACCTTCTGCGCCGACATGCCAGCATTCAAGTCAGTGCGTACCTCGTTGAGGATGCGCTCGGGGTTGGGCGGCGGCTTGTGCTGCAGGATATCGACCGGGTAGACGTTCTGGCAAACTTCGCACTGCAGCCATTCGGCCAGCTTCTCGATCTGAAACACGGGGACGAAATAGACGGTGAAGTAGCGCCCGATCCGCCTGCGGTGGTACGGGCGCATCTCATGGCACGCGGGACAGTAAAATTCCCCCGCGCCGGCATTGACTTCACGGCCTCGCGATCCCAGTAGTAACACGTCTGTATCCTTGTCTATGCGGTACACCCGATTGTACCCGATGGCGCTCCTACAACTCCGAGTTCTGTCAGAACTCGGAGTTGTAATTAATCACGCCCCGGCCTGCGCGGGCAGCTCTGGCGCGAAAGCGTACTCCGGCTCCGTTTTCTGCCTCTCCAGAATAGCGCTGATCACACGCCATGTCTCCACCAGGCCGACAGGACAATGCGGCAGGTCGTGTTTGATAGCCTGGTGCAGCTTCGGCAGGTTGTAGCACGGCGCCGCCGCGTACATGTGGTGCTCCGTGTGGTAATTCATGCGCCAGTATAAAAAACTGACGAATGGGTTGAGGATGATCGTGCGGCAGCACAGCCGGTAATCCGGCACGTCATCCTGCAGACCGATATGCTGCGCGTTATTGCACAGGAACAACAGCCATCCGCCGTAGAAAGGCGCCAGCGTGACTACCACCGGCAGCATCCACCAGCCCAGCGCCGCCGACACAACGATCAGCAGGGCGTGGCCGAACAGGGTGATGCGCGCCCATGTAAACAGGCGTCTGCGCGCATCCGTCGCCGCGGGTGGAAAGAGGGCGTTCTCCCATTCGCCCTGCAACCTGCCGCGGCTCAGGCGGATCACCCCCTTGAGCGAGTCGATCAACAGCCACGGGTTGAGGATCGCGGCTTTATAAAAGTGCTTCAGCGTAAGCTTGACGGGCAGCAGCACTTCCATGTCATCGGGCGGGTGCAGGGTGTATTTGTGGTGTTCCTGGTGGCTGGCCCAGAACATGACCGGGTTGTACCAGCCGAGGAAGCTGAATATGTAGAGGAAAATGGTGTTCAGCGCCTTCGTCCTGAAAACCGACTTATGGCACAACTCGTGGAAGCCGTTCAAGAGAAACGCATAAAAAGTGCCATGCGCAAACAGGATCAGCAGAACGACGGGAAATGCCCAGCGTCCGGCGGCATACCAGGCAGCCCCGCCGGTCAGCGCCAGCAATCCCAGGTGGCCGAATGTCTGCAATAAACCCTTTACGTCACTGCGCCTGTTCAGGGCATCCAATGTGGCGCGGTCTACGGGTGTGCGATACCACGCGATACTCGACTTCCTCTGATCGACATTCATATTCCACTGCTCCTCCATCCCGGCTTATGCACAATACAAACGCCATAGACCCCGATTCTACCCAGAAAAACAACTCCGAGTTCTAGCGAGGCTTCGCCTCAGACCGACGAGATGTAAATCGCATGATAGACCACGGCTCTGGTTGGGCGAAAACGGCGTGAAAGCCGCTCATGAGATAAACCGTCGAGGCGGTGAGTTAGCCTTATAGGCATGCCACAACGAGAGCCAACTAAAAATGTACCACAAAATGTGTCCGAGACTCTCCGCGTGCGGCGCCGAAGGTGTGACGCTGCAAGTGGCGTGTATAGACCGGATGTATTTGAACGTGTATGCGCCGAAGTTACAGACGGAGTCCGGTGCGATATGGTTTTTTCGTGGTAACTGCTTTGACAATGTCAGATTCAATGTGGTGTGTCAAGGCGTGAGGCTGTTGACCGAGCGCGTCTGACGAAATGTGAAGCCACTATGTTGCGCGCCTGTGTTGGTGAAAGCTCTGGCAAAGGCAGCACGGCCTGAAGCAATTCACGCACATTGCTTGCAGAAAGCGCCGGTAGTACGTCAATCCCCAGATGTCGTCGGTGTGCAGGATGACGGCGCGGTCACCGTCGGCCAAGCCGAGTTTCTTCAATACCGGATTGGGTGATGGACGCATACCTGTACCCTGCCTTTCCTTTAATGGGCGGCCTTCCGGATCGCCGCCCTCAGAACTGCCGGGGCAATCGGTTCGAACAGGGTCGGCCCGCCCTCGATTTCGATCACCGGAATCTTGTCCCAGTAGCGCGCCCAGGCTGCCTTATCTTCGTCGATGTTCACGTGCTGTACGGCCAGGCCATAGCGTTTCGCATCGTTCAACAAAGGCCCCTCGATTTCGCGGCACAACCCGCACTGCGGGCGGTAATAGAACCTGATTACAGTCATGGCCTACTTCGCTCCCTGCCCCAGATTCCTGATCTGTTCGCACGTCATCGGGCCGCGCAGAAAGCTCATCGTCCAGCGGGTCTGCAGGAAGGCGGGATCGCCCGCAGCGCGGAGCGCCAGGAAGATACGGGGCGGCAACCGGCTGAGCGGGCCTTCGAGCGCAGCGCGGTCAATGCCGATGCCGATGCCCGCGCTCTCCAGCCCTTCCAGCGCGCGGGAGCGGTCGCGCGCGGTGCGCAGCCTGCCGATGAACCACGTCCCGATGTTCGCGAGCCCCTTGTAATCGAGGTCAGCCGCGTTCCGCGTCCCCAGGAACATGCCGAGGCCGGCGGCGCGGCCTTGTTTGATAATCGTCATGATCGGCGTCCTGGCAGGCGGGTTGCGCGGGAAGGGCGGGCAATACCCGGAGACCTCGTCGAAATACAGCAGGCAGCGCAATACCGAAGTGCCGGCCTGCGCGCTCATCCACATCGCCAGCTCGGACAACAACAGGGTGACGAAAAACTGGCGCTCGCTCTCGCCCAGGTGCGCCAGGTAGAAGATGCTCGCGCGCGTGCGCCCGGCCGGGCTTGCGCCGCCGTCGCGCAGCGGCCTCAGCAGCGAGGGAATATCGAGCGGCCGGCCGGTCTGCCACGCCCCGAATGACGGGGACGCGAGCAGGTTGTTCAACGCCATCGCCAGGTCGAATCGTTCGGCGCGGGGAAAGAAGACATTCATATCGAACACGCCGATGCGCGTGATCGGCGGATCCTGGACCATGCGGATGAGCAGGCTGAAATCGATGGGTTGCCCGACCCGCCAGGTTGTCTCGAAGATCGTCGAGAGCAGAATGTGCTCGCGGCCTTTCAACGGGTCAGACTCAATGCCGGCCAGCGCCAGCAAGGCTGAGACGATCCAGGCGATGCGCTCGCGCAGGATTTCAGCGTCGTGTTCCCATGACAAGCCGGATGACGGTTCGGGCGGATTCAACCCCTGCAGCATGTTCACACCGATACCGGCATCGTTTCCCGGCGTGAATACCTGGAAGGCTGCCCGCTCGTGCAACGCACGGAGGCGCGCCGCGTCGATGCCCCAGTCCGCCAATGCCGAGCGCCACCGCTCAGCCGTCTGCTCGGCCAGCATATCCAGCGTGACGTTCCGGCGCGCCGCTTCGTTTGCGTCCAGCCACGGCTTGAAGCGCGCCGGCGCGAGGTCCGGGAAGTTGAGCGCCAGGTTGGCGACATCGCCCCTGGTGTCGATGATGATCACCGGGACGCCCTGCAGCAACACCTCTTCCAGCACAGCGATGCCCAACCCCGTCTTGCCGGTCCCGGTCATGCCGATACACACGGCATGCGCGGTCAGTTCGCGCAGGCTGAGCATGAAGGGCTCGTCCGACACGGTTTGTCCGCCGGGGTCATAGCGGCGACCCAGGTACAGTTTTCCAGGTTGATCGATCATTGATCTGTCGGGCTATTTTAGTGTACCCATTGGCCGCTTTGACAGGCTCATGATGAGCGATGCATTGTCCGTTATCATAAGCATCTCACGATGGATGACAAACTGACCAGGGCAGTGGCAGGTCTTCACGCGGGAATCGCGGCGGTCAACCAGGGCGATTACGCGACGGCGCGCGCGCGCTTTGAGGAAAGCCTGGCGCTGTTTCGCCTGGCCGGAGACAACACCGGCATCGGCTGGACGCTCAACAATCTGGGTGAGATCGCCGCGGCGCAGGGGGACTACGCCAGAGCGCGCCCGCTGCTGGAGGAAAGCCTGGCGCTGCGGCGCGCCATCGGTGGTATAGCGGCTATCGCCTGGACGCTCAACAACCTGGGTGCGGTCGTCGGCGAACAGGGCGAGTACGCCATGGCGCGACGGCTGTTCGAAGAGAGCCTCGATCTGCGGCGCGCCATGAGCGACAGGCGCGGCATCGCTTATGCCCTGTACAACCTGGCCAACGTGCACGCCAACCTGTGGCGATGTGGATGAGCGCGGGCTTTGTTTGAGGAAAGCCTGGCGCTGCGGCAGGGGTTGCGCGACCAGCCCGGCATCGCATGGGTCATGCTCAGCCTGGGGAATATCGCGCTGGTGCAGGGCGATTATGGCGCTGCCCGCGCGAATTACGACGATGCCCTGATGATCTTCCGCGCCGCCGGCATCCGGGATGGCATCGCCTGGGCGCTAAACGATATCGGAGAGGTCCTTTATCACCAGGGGTACCATGCGGCGGCGCAGGCGCGCTATCAGGAGAGCCTGGCGCTGTTCCGCGATATCGGCGGCAAACTGGGAATCGCGTGGGCATTGAATAACGCAGGCGACGCAGCCTGCCAGAAGGGCGACAAAGCCGCGGCGCATGCTCTGCTGGAGGAGAGCCTCATCCTGGCGCGCGATATGGGCAATCAACGCGTCATCGCCTGGTCGCTGCACAGCTTTGGTTCGCTGGCGGTCGTGAATGGCGACGGCCTGACGGCGCGGCAGTTATTCGACCAGAGCCTGTCGCTGCGGCATGCCATCGGCGATAAGCGCGGCAGCGCCGAATGCACGATCAGCCTGGGGCTGCTGGCGCGCGCCGACGGCAAACTTGACCAGTCGCAGATCATGCTGAAGGCCGGCCTGGCGCAGTCCAACGCGATTGGGGATCGACGGCAGGTCGCACAGGGACTGGCTGCGCTGGTAGCCGCCCTGTGTGACCGTGCCGGCGGCGAGGGGGCGCGCAAGGTCTATCAACGCGGCGCGCAACTGGCCGGCGCGACCGACAGCCTGATCGATACGATCAGAGCACAACTCGACCGGCAGTATCGTCAGCCGTACGAGCAGGCCATGGCGACAACGCGCGCCGCACTCGGTGAGGAAACATTTACCGCAGCGCGGGAGAAAGGCCGCCGACTGTCGCTCGAAGAAACCGTTACGCTGGCTCTGGCAGGAACATAAGCCGTCAATAACACCAACTGCGCTGGTGGACGCTACTCAACGCGTTGAGTGCAGATACGTAATGTTGCGGATGACAGATTCTGCGGATCTTGGTATACTGAAAGTGCAATAAGCGGTTTGGCACAACCTGACAAAACATTCGTCCGAGTAAGCGGCTTATTGACGCCATGTGCGCATGACGTTTAGCCGCGAAAGTGTGAACTGAGTGCAGGATGAAGCGAACCGCTTTTTTGCGTCTGAGCATCGGTGCCTTCACAGCACATCGCCAAATCCCACGCGCCGTTCTCCCTGATCCGTCTGCACGATCAAGGCGCCGTCATCCCCGATCCGCAGCGCGCGCCCGCTGATTATTTCGCTGCCGCTGCTGACGCGCACATCGCGCCCCAGCGTCTCGACGTGCGCGGCGTATTCGAGAGCCGGGCTGGCGCGCGCGCTCATCAAACGGTCATAACGCTCGCCAAAACGCGCCAGCAGACGCTGCAGGACATCCTCGCGATCATACACATCGGCCTGCTCATCGCCGCATAAATCGCGCAGTTCGTTGATCAGGCTGGTCGCTCTCTCGCGCACTTCCGGCGGGGCTTCATCAAAACGCGTATTCACATTCAGCCCGATGCCCAGTATGGCGTAATCAAGCTGCTCAGCCGTGATCGACGATTCGACCAGGATGCCGCACACCTTGCGCCCGCGCATCAGCACATCGTTGAACCACTTGATGGAAACTACAGATTGGAGATTAGAGATTGGAGATTGGAGATTGGAAATTGGAGATTGGAGGTTGGGGATTGGAGATTGGATATTGGGGGATTGGAGATTGGTTGTGGGACGCCGAGGTTGTTGCGTGCGTTCTATCTCTAACTTGTGGGTCATATTCCTAACGCTCTGATCTCCAATCTCTAATCTCCAATCTCCAATCTCTACAATGCAGTCGCGCACCGCCAGCGCAGCAATCATGGTGATCCATCCGCCCTGAGCGGGCTTCAGCGCAGGCCGCAGCACGATTGAAGCATACAGCGACTGGCCCGGCGGCGAGTACCAGGCGTGGGTGGAACGGCCGCGCCCGGCCGTCTGCTCGTCTGCGGTGACGACGGCTCCCTCCGGCGCGCCCTGCTCTGCCAGGTCGCGCGTGGCATCCATCGTGGAGGTGACGCGGCTCAAACGCCGGATGTCATAGCGCATGCGGAGGCTGACTCACACAGTTCACCAGGAGGGCGGCTTGTACAGCGCTGGGAAGCGCCCGACCGGCCGGGTGATAACACCCATGGCCGGTCCGGCGAAACGGTGTCAACCCAGTCTGTCTTTGATGTTCTTGTCGAGGTCGTCCATGTGCGCTTCGAGGCGGTCCTTATAGCGCGCCAGCGCATCCGAAAAGTCGCCTGTGGCATCCACCAGTTCGTCGGCGAGTTCGGAGGGCTTCTTCAGGTTTATGCCCTTCGGCGCGGCGGGCGCATAGCCGGTAAATGCGCCGTCAGCGGCGCGCGCCATACGCCGGATGGCGATAATGGCATCGCGGTTGAGCGGGCCGTAGATGTGCGGGAAGAGCGCAACCTGCGGCTGCGGCGAGTCTTTCGCGGCGACGACGCCGAACTCCGCCTGAGCCTCCGGCGGCATTGCGTTCGCGCCCGCAACCGCGGGTGGCGTTGAGGGCGATGACGGCGCTTCCCACTTGATCTCCGCCTTCACCTTGCTCTCATCGATTTCCAGCACGAGGAACTCGCCGGCGGTATCCTTGTAAAAGCGGTTCGCGACCTGCAGCATCAGGGCGTCGCCCTGCGTGCAGTGGATAAAGCCGTCTTTGGCGTAGGCATCCGGAAGATAGGGTTGGTCGGAGGGTTTGGCATCCCAATCCGCTTGTGCGACCAGGTGCAGAATCATCAGGCCTCCTTCATACACGCAGACCCATCAGATAGGGCTGCGCTTCTGCGAGTGCGGCGGCAGGAACGTCCACGCGCCGCGTCTTATCATTGCGGCCAGGTTATGCTGCGCTGACCGGTCCGCCGGCGACTTTCGGCGCTGCGCTGCCCAGCACCCCATTCACAAATCGCGGCGTCGATTCGCTGCCGTATTCCTTGGATATCTCGATAGCCTCGTTGATCGCCACTTTCATGGGAACCAGCGCCGCCTTGATCTCGTACAGCGCGATGCGCAGAATATTGCGATCGATCGGCGCGATCTGCTCGACAGGGAAGTCCGGCGCACATTCGCCGACTACGGCGTTCAACAGGGCGAGATTCCTGACGATGCCGCTGACCAGTTCGGTGGTGTACTCGCGCGATTGCTCGCTGACATCGGTGCGTTCCCGCAAATGACGCTCAAGCACCAGCCCGGCGGGATGCTGCGCCGTGTCCGCCTCATACAACACCAGCAGCGCCAGCACGCGCGCGTCATGCCTGTCATTCACGGTTTGCTTCTCACGTCCTCGAAGATCACATCGACGGCGGTCACCGTCATTCCGGTGATCTCCGCGATAGCCGCTGCGACATTCGACTGGATCTGTTCGCCCAGTTTTTGCAGGGGGAGATTGACTGCCGCGATGACGCGCAGCCGGATGTGCGCGCCGCTTTCCTGCATCTCCACTTCCACACCGTCCACCGCCGTCTTGCGGCCGCGCGCTGGCGCGCTGGCCATGGCCAGGACGCCCGGCGTCGCCAGTGTGGTGATGCGGGCGACATCCCGCATCACATCGGGGGAGAGGATAACTTTGCCGCTCATTTATTGCATCACCAGGCCGCCATCCACGGTCAGGACGACTCCCGTGATGAAGGCCGCTTCGTCGCTTGCCAGAAATGATACTGCATAAGCGACTTCCTCGGGCTTGCCGAAGCGTCCCAGCGGTGTCATCTTGATGGTGGCTTCCTTCTGCTCGTCGGTCAGGACGTTGGTCAGGGCAGTGGGGATGAACCCCGGCGCAACCGCGTTGACGGTGATGCTGCGCGAGCCGACCTCACGCGCGAGCGACTTGGTGAAGCCGATCACGCCGGCCTTGGCAGCCGCGTAGTTTGCCTGCCCGCCCTGACCGGCCAGCCCGACCACCGACGAGATGTTGATGATGCGCCCGCCGCGCTGGCGGATCATCGGGCGGATGGCGGCTTTGCTGCAATTGAACACGCTTTTGAGGTCGGTGTCTATGACGATATTCCAGTCTTCTTCCTTCATCGTCATCAGCAGCGTGTCGCGCGTCGTTCCGGCGTTATTCACCAGGATGTCCAGCTTGCCGTAGGCATCGATGGCGGCCTTGATGAGCGCGGCGGCATCCTCCATCTTGCTGACGTCGCCGCGCACCGCAATAGCTTTACCGCCGGCAGCCGTAATGGCGTCGATCACTTCCTGCGCCGATGCCGCGCTGCTGTTGTAGTTGACGACTACGGATGCGCCACGCGCCGCCAGGTCGATGGCGATGGCTCTGCCGATGCCGCGCGATGCGCCGGTCACGATTGCGGATTTGCCTGTCAGTTGCATGGTTCAACCATCCTGAGTCATCCGATAGCGCGCGTTTCCGCCCCGGGCACGATGCGCTTGATGAGGTTGCACAAAACGTCTTTCGGCCCGACTTCGACGAAACTGGCGACGCCCTGCGAGGCCATATGCTTCACGCTGGCCGTCCAGCGCACCGGCGACGTGAGCTGAGCGCCCAACTCGGCGCGGATATCGTCGGGGTGCGTAATGGGCAGGGCGGTGCTGTTGGCGATCACCGGCACGCGCGCCGCGTTGAACGGGGTCCGCTCGATGACTTTTGCGAACTCAGCCGCCACGCTGTTCATCAGGGGCGAATGCGCCGCAATGCTGATCGGCAGCGGTGCGACCCGCTTGGCCCCTCTCTGTTTAGCAAGGACGGCGGCCGCGGCTACGGCTTCCTTGCCGCCGGAGATGACGATCTGGCCGGGGCAATTGTCGTTCGCCATCACGACCGGCTGGGCGCTCTGCGCGGCTACCTGCGCCGTGGCCTGTTCGCATACGTCGCGCAGTGTGTCCGCATCCAGCCCCAGCACGGCTGCCATGCTGCCGGGGGCCAGCTCGCCCGCCAGTTTCATCAACCGGCCGCGCTCGCGCACGACCTTCACGCCGTCCTCGAAGCTCAACGCGCCGGCCGCGCACAAGGCGCTGAACTCGCCCAGGCTGTGCCCGGCCACAAAGTCAGGCTCGGCGATCTCGCCGGACAGCCGGATGGTTTCCAGCGCCGCGATGCTGTGCGCGAAGATGGCGGGTTGGGTGTTGAACGTGTCGCCCAGTTCAACTTCCGGGCCGCTGAAGCACAACCCGCTCAGATCGAAATCCAGGGCGGCATTGGCGCGCATAAACACGCCGCCTGCGACGGGACGCAGGCGCGCCAACTCAGCGCCCATGCCCACAAACTGGGACCCCTGACCGGGGAACACATAAGCGGTGCTCATGAATGGGGGTTACTTGCTGCTCTTCTTCTTATCGTCCGGCTCGCCGACGGCGACAACCTCGCGACCGGCGTAGTAACCGCAGGATGTGCACACGGTATGCGGCAGCTTCATCTCGCCGCAGTTGTCGCAGGCCACCAGTTGCACCGGCTCCAGAAAGTCATGGGCGCGGCGGCGATGCGTGCGGCCCCATGAGAATTTGCGTTTTGGTAGAGGACCCATATTGAATATCTCCTTGGTCACAACGCGCGCCATACCGGCGCACGATATATACGGTTTAGTGCGTAAAGCTCCTTATTCTAACTCAGAATTGGTTGCCGGATCGCAGAAGATTTGAAACCACGGATGGCGCGGATTACACGGATGGGATGCGCAGATACACACACAAAACGGCGGCCTGATACACCGCAAGACCGAGATGATCGCGTATAGATTCCCGGAATCTCAAGCTGAGCAAAGCTCAGCCAGATTCCGGGAATCTGGGTTCTCGAGGACTGGCTCTACCTTGCGGTGGTGCAGGACCTGTTCGCGCGGAGGATGGTAGACTCGCAACTCGTTGTTGTGCTGTTCCTGGCCGTGGCAGTCGCTTTCTCTACTATGGGGATGAGGTACTATCAGGGGTCGAAGACGTAGCCCTTGGCACATGGAGACCACCTATGAAGAGCAGATGGACCCGAGGAGATAGTTGCGTTCTGCGCGGAGTTGTCAATAGCCGTGTGTGGTTGGCACAGGCCGTCATCGTGGTGAAGGACGAACCGGAGGAAACTATCCTCTTGTTGCCCCCCGGCGCCCAATGCGCCTACCCCGAAGGCTACTGGCGCTGGGGTAAAGGGGATTATTCACAGGGTAATCGATGGCAGGAAGCAAAGAGCCAAAATCTGACGCTTCGAGAATTGACATGGCGAACAAACCGCGTCCTGATGTTCCTTGAGCCTCAGAAATACTTCTCCTGCTTCTTATTTTGGGACGATGCGACGGACGTATTCAATTGTTACTATATCAACTTCCAACTGCCGTACAGTCGAAGTCACGTTGGGTTTGACACCCTGGACCTGGAACTCGACATTGTCATCGATCCTCAACTCAAATGGCATTGGAAAGATGAAGCAGACTACCAAGCAGGGATTCAAGAAGGCGGTATTCATGAGGATTGGGTGAAGGGGATCGATGACGCACAAGAGGACGTTTTCGATAGGATACGCAACTGCAACTGCCCTTTCGACGGGTCATGGATGCATTGGAAGCCTGACACGTCCTGGACCCCACCGCGTCTGCCGGGGCGGTGGCAGGATGTAAAGGGGTAAAACGTGCGGGCTGTTTCAGAGGTAGAGCCATCAGAAATTTCTGGGAGTAATAGCGTGCAGCCGCTCCGCCACCGCACGGATATGCTGGGGCGTCGTGCCGCAGCAACCGCCGATGATGGACGCGCCGGCGGCCTGCCACTCAATCGCCGCAGCCGCATAATCTTGCGGGTTCACACCGCCTTCCATCGACCAGCCCTGTTCGCCGACATGGCCGGCGTTGGCGTATACGCCGATCCGAATGCCGCTGGCCGCGCCCACCTCGGCCTGCAACAGCGCCAACGCCCCTGAAACCTGCGCGACCGGCAGGCAGTTCAACAACACCGCCTGCGGCCGATACGGCAACACGGCCGCGACCGCGTCATGCAATGATTCGCCGCCCAGCAGCCGGTTGTCGTGGCCCAGCATAAAACTCACCCACACCGGCAGGCCGGTCTGCGCGGCGGCGCGCGCCGCGGCAGCCGCCTCGCGGACGGTGTTCATCGTTTCCAGCAACAGCACATCGCAACCCGCCTCGGCCAGTTGCTGAGCCAGCGCAGTATGCTCAGCCAGCAGCACTGACTCGTCGCGGGGAACCAGGTCGGGTGAGTAACAGTCCTCCACAGGGGCGATGCTGCCTGCGATGAGCACGTCGCGCCTGTTCGCAGACGCAGCCGCCTGGCGCGCCAGTTCGACTGCCATAAACGTCAACTCACGCATGCGGTTTCGCAGCCCGGCGCGTTCCAGCGTGCGCAGGTTGGTCCTGAACGTATCCGTGGTGATGATGCGCGCGCCCGCCATCAGGTAATCCAGGTGAATCTGGCGCACCACATCCTGCGCGTGCAGCAGCGCATTGGCCGACCACAACGGCAATCCTGTATCGACTCCGCGCCGCGCCAGCTCGGTCCCCATCGCGCCATCCAGAATCAGGAGATCGAGTCTCATTTTGTGGTTACGATATTGGTTGCGACCGCTTCTCGGAGAAGTCTCGCACTTTCCGGCATGATTTCTAAGAGCGGCGCATATTCCATCTTTGTCATTGTCCGGCAACCTTTAGACAAGTCCGTACAGGAGCATTACAATTTTCGCATGCGCAGGCCGCCGGGAAGTACGCAATTGTACTGATTGCACGTTTTTTCGTCATTGGAGTAGAATCACTTCCAAGGGGACACACATGAAAAAGACATTTTCCGAGTTTATGACAGCTTTCTCTAGTGTAACGCTTCCCAGAATCTGGGCGGCGACCCGTGCTGGCATGCAGACATCCATGGTCCGCAATGTCACCGGCGGCGTGGTAATAACGGTAGCAGCCTTATTCGTTGTATTCGGTGTAGCCAATGCAGGCAAGCCAACGGCGCCGATCAGCGCCGTCAAGTCGCCGATTCCTTCACCGATCAGCGTCGTGCTCGATTGCGACGATCCACCCAACTACAATCCCACCTGCCGCACGACCGCAACGACAACCGGCGCTGCGTATCTCTATAGTTACTTCTATATTGATTGGCGCTATCGCGGCCCGGCCAACAGGGATTACCCCACTGTCTGCTCGACGTACTACCTGCGCGATGGCGTACACAGCGCGCGCGTACGCGCGGTCGATACTCAACGCAATTCCGCCAATGTCGGCCCAGCCTATGTGATTCACTGCGACCGCTTCGGGCCAGTCGTATACAGCTATCTCTATTACGGCCGGTACTGGAGAGTGTATATCACGCCAGTCGCCTATGACTATGGTTCCGGCGTCGACCTGTCATCCAGGACGCTGACTGTAGATGGCAATGACTTCCCGTGGCAGCGCTACACCGATGCCTGCGTAGAAATGGGCCTGACGAGGGGCTACCACAGTCTGGTCCTCTCGGCATCGGACAACGCCGGCCATACGACGACCAGCCGGACACGATGGTTCTACTGCCCGCAGCCAAGATAGCCGTCTCTCAACGCTCAACTGATTCGCGAAGGCTCCTGCTCTGACAGGAGCCTTCACTTTTCCCGCCATTCTCTGCTAAGATGAAGGTCGGCTGACGAGTTTCATAGGTGTAGCGCACATGGCCGCTCGGCATGAGACGTATTCGAAACCAGGAATTGAGCAGGAATTGAGAAGGGAACAGGAATGCGGATGATATGGAAGAATTGCAACCGAGTGAGAGTCGGCCTGGTCGTTGGTGTATCGGCAGTCGCGCCCTGCAGGATGGCGACCTGATCGAAATATACGACGGCAGCCGCTGGCATGTAGCGCGCTATGAGTACAAATTGGCGCTGCGCGCATACCAGCTCAAGGTGGACGGCAGGAATACCGGTATCGTCGCTGGAACGCCGGCGCGCATGTTCACCAGGTTGTCGAGCGTGTAAGTGCGCGCAAGCGCCACGAACGGCCGGTGGATGGCCTGCGCGACACGGCAATAGGTCGCGCGGGACTGACCACTTTGAATGCAACTACGCCAAGGGATCTGTCCCGATAGGCGCTAAGATGTCTGACTTCTCGCAGAAGTCAGACATCTACCGACATCTGCCGAGAGTGGTACTACACCGATTGCACAGCCGGGTCATCGATGCGCACACGGCGCCCTTCGCGCGTGGAAATATAGCAGGCCAGCGTCATGCGCAGTGTCGTGCGCCCCTCCTCCACAGTGGCGATCGGCGCGCGTTTGCCATGCAGGAATTCGGATAACGGCGCCGCCAACCCCGCAATCCGCGCGCCATGATTGGCCGGCGAAGGGATGTCGCTGTAAGTCCATTGTTTTTGCTCCGACAGATACCACTTCTGCCCGCGCGCGCCTTCGGGGCGGGGGACATTGGCGCTAGGCACGTCGCCATAATTCTGGATGATGCCGCCCTTCTCCGCAACCACCTCGACGGTGTTTTCGGCGGCAGGGCAGGTGAATGAGCACACCACCTCCGCCAGCGGCCCGCCCGGATAACGGAACACGGCGATGCCGTTATCATTCGGCACCCTGGGATCGAGCAGCGAGTCGATCTCGGCCGTCACCGTCTCTGGAACGCCCAGCAGCCAGTGAATAAAGTCGATGGCGTGAGCGGCGTCGTCCGCCCAGATATCGCGGTTCAACTCCGGTTTGGCATGCCACAATGTATTGAAATTGCCCCACTCATGCGTGTTCAGGCCGTGGCGCCGGCGCACCATGAACAGCTTGCCCAGTTTGCCGCCGCCCAGCAGTTGCTTGATCTCGACGTTCTGCGGGTCGACGCGCATCTGCCAGGCCATGCTGAACGGCACGCCGTGTGCGTTCACTGCCGTGACGATACGATCGGCCTGGTCGAGTGTAAGCGCCATGGGTTTCTGCAATATGATGGCTTTGCCCGCAGCAGCCGCCTGCTCGACCAGGCCGGCATGCAGCGATGTCTCCGACGAGATGACGACGGCATCGACCGTTGAACCAGACAGGAGCGCGGCGGAATCCGCGTAGGCCTGGAAACCGTAATTCTTAGCGTTCTGCGCCAGACGCGCCGCGTCGTGATCCCATCCGGCCGCAACCGAAACATCCAGCGCAGGGTTGTCGCGCCACTGGTTGCAATACATATTCACGTGCCCGTGCGCGAAACCCAGAACACCCACTTTTATCGGCATAATATATTCTCCTTATGAGTTTGAAGTGCGATGCACAGTTGCGTTTCAATATAACACTAACCCCGAATTCACATCCTGCCAGCCACAACGCCCGGAAATAACGGCTGTCAGTAGTGGGTGAAAGGATGCCGCGCCCGCTTTTTTCGGGCAGGCGGCGTGCAGGCCAGCAATCGATATTAAAAAAAATCTCATAATCGTTAGCCGCAATTGCAGAGGCAGGCATATAATCTGCAGTAAACCATGACCACTCCTCAACCCGATGTCGTGTTGCCCTGTCTTGCGAACTCGCAGGGGCGACTCCAGCTATATGAGGCTGCCTTGGATGCACTAGCAGAGGCGCAGACGGTGGAGCGCGGTTATGCCGAGGTATTGCGTATCATCAGCAAAAACATCGGCGCGGTGGCAGGAGCAGTATGGATTGCCGACGAGCAAACCCGGAAACTGGATATCGAACACGCCTGGCTGAATGCGGATGCGGCTATCGAACCTTCCGTGGCGGCTCGTCTGTGGCTGGCCTGTACACCGGCGCTGAATACGGCGCGCGCCATCCAGGACGGCGGCGGCGCGCAGTGGCGCGTACTTTCCTCACACGATAATCCATTTGCTGCGGTGACGTTCGGCGGCTCCGGCGTAAGGGCGATCGTGGCGGTGCCTGTGCGCGCTCGCCAGACCACTATCGGCGCGCTCGAGTTCCTTCTCGCCTCGCCGCAGGAACCCGATGCGGAATCCGTCGAGTGTCTGGAGCGCATCGGTCGCCAGCTTGGCGCTTTCGCCGCCGACCGGAGCGCGTATGAAATCCAACACGCGATGCTGCAGGAGCGCCTGAGGCAGACATCCGCGCAACTGCGCGAAGGCCACATGCGCTACCAGGCGCTGGTAGAAGAGATCCCCGTCCTCACCTATACATTCATCCGCGAGTCCGCAGACCGCCTGGTCTACATCAGCCCGCAAGTGACCGACTGGCTGGGCTATAAACCTGAGGAATGCACATCCGAGCCGGACTGGTGGGACAAGGTGGTTCATCCTGAAGATGCAGCGCGGGTAGCCGAGATACTGCGCGGCCTGGCTCAGGAAAACACCCACGTGCACCTTGAACACCGCCTGGTGTCTCTCAATGGGGACATCCTGTGGGTGCACAACCATGCCAGCCTGGTGCGCGATTGGCATGGAGAGGCGTCCTATGTGCAGGGCGCGATGACCGACGTCACCGAACTGAAGCAGGCCGACGAGAACATCCGCGCCGCTCTGGCCAAAGAACACGAGCTGAACGAGCTGAAAAACCGCTTCATCTCCATGGTATCGCACGAGTTCCGCACGCCCCTGAGCATCATCCTGTCCTCCGCAGAATTGATCGAGCGGTACGGCGAGCGGTTGCCCACCGATAAGCGCAAGCGCTACATACAGCAGATACGCACGTGCACCACGAACATGGCGGATGTGCTTCAGGATATCCTGCTACTGGGGCGCTACGATTCCGGCAAGACTGATTTCACGCCTCATCCAATGGGCCTCGTGCAGTATTGCCGCGACCTCGTAGACCAGATTCAAATGGTGACAGGCGACCGCTGCAAACTTGTCTTCAGCCATCGCGGGGATTGCGCCGACGCATGCATGGACGACAAACTGCTGCAGCATATCCTCACCAACCTGTTGTCGAACGCCATCAAGTATTCGACGCAACCCGACCCCAGTGTGGAATTCACGCTGGACTGTGACGGCTCGCAGGCAATCTTCCAGATCATCGACCACGGCATCGGCATACCGCCCTCGGACCAGGGGCGGATTTTCGACCCATTCCACCGCGCCGGAAATACGGCGTCGGTGATGGGTACGGGGTTAGGTTTGACCATCGTCCAGCGTGCTATTCAGACGCATGGCGGCAGCAGCAGTTTCGTCAGTGAATTGGGGCAAGGCACAACGTTTACGGTCGTTCTTCCGCTGAGGTGAGGTGGCTTGCATGGCTGCAGCGATCTGATGGTCATGCGATGTGCGAAATCAAACGCACACCGCAAGTCGTATAATTTTGTAGACATGCAATGAATTGGCTATTCATAACGATTCAGCGAACAAAAGGATTGAATGTCCACGCTTCCGGCAGGTGACAGGGATATCCTGACCAGCCTGCAGCCATCCGATTACCTGCAGTTATTTGGCGCTGTAACCACAGCACTTGGGGAGGCTGACGGTTTAGACGAAGGCTGTAACGGAGCGCTGCGCGCGATCTGCGAAGGCATTCACGCCGGCGTGGGAAGGCTGTGGCTCCTGGCCGGGAACAGCGAATCCAGGGATGGGAACTTCCATTTGGGGTGCGCCTGGCCGCACGACCTTGCTGCCTCGCCGGACCAGGGTCTGATGCGTGAAGCCATAACCAGCGGTTGCTCGCGCTGGCTTATAACTGAGTCTTCAACCATAGCGGGCGCTGAGTTGACGCTGGTGGCGCCCGTGCGCGGCAGGAACGCGCTTATCGGCGCCTGTGAATTTATACTGCCTGCCGCGTCGCCCGGCGCGCCCGGCCGCGATCTGCTACAGGCGCTGGAAATCTTGGCGAGACAGCTTGGCGCATTCATCGAGCGCCTGCCGGCGGGCAGACCTGTCGATCAGGCCGAACGAGAGCAGATGCAGGCCAGCCTGAAGGAAAGCATCGAACAACTGCGCGAGGCGCAGTTGCGCTACCAGGCGCTCGTCGAGCAGATCCCGGTCCTTACCTACATTTTCACCCTGGGCGATATGCTCAAGCTGACTTACATCAGCCCCCAGGTACAGGAATGGCTCGGGTACACGCCGGAGGAGTGCCTGGCTGACACGGACTGGTGGTCAAAGGTCATACACCCGGACGACCTGCCCGGCATCATCGATACCACCTCGCGCTTCAGCGGCCACCCGGCCAAGCTGAGCACCGAATACCGCATGATCGGTAAACACGGCCAGGTGTTCTGGGTGCACGATGACGCCAAAGCCGCCCTGGATGAGCAAGGCCGGGTCATCTTCGTTCAGGGCACCATCACGGACATCACAAAACTGAAGCGCGCGCAGGATGATATGCGCATTTCGCTGGACCGGGAACGAGAACTGAACGAGTTGAAAACGCGTTTCATCACGACGGTGTCCCATGAGTTTCGCACGCCTCTCAGCCGGATTCTCTCGGCCGCCGAACTGATCGAGCGCTATGGCGAGGAACTGACGGGCGAAAAACGCCATCGCTACGTCGATCAGATTCGTTCCTCCATCACGTTCATGGCCGATATGCTGCAGGAAATACTGCTGGTGGGCAACTACGAGGCCGGCCTGTCTGACTTCACGCCGCTACCCATCGATCTGGAGCAATTCTGCAGCGAACTGGTGCAACAGACTCAGATGACATTGGGAAAGCGCTGCCGGTTGATCTTCGACGCGCGCGGGGATTGCATGGGCGCGCGCATGGACGGCAGAATTCTGAAACAGATCTTCTCAAATCTGTTGAGCAACGCGGTGCGCTACTCCATTCAACCGGATCCCACCATCGAGTTCACGGTCGAGTGCGACCGCAGACAGGCCGTCTTTCACGTCACCGATCACGGCATCGGCATCCCGGTCGAGGACCAACCGCGCATCTTCGAGGCGTTTCACCGCGGCAGCAATGCTTCGCTAATCCCCGGCACGGGGTTGGGCCTGGTCATCGTCGGCCGCGCCGTGCAGGCCCATCATGGCGAGATCAGTTGCGTGAGCGAAGTGGGTAAGGGCACGACGTTTACGGTCAGGATACCGTTGAACTGATCGTCTTCACAAACGCCGCAACGACATCCGGGTCGAGGTTGGCGCCGCTTTCCTGAAGGATCAACTGATAAGCCTGCCGTTGCGACCACGCTTTGCGGAATGGCTTATCCGAACACAGCGCGTCCCACACGTCAGCCACCGCGAAGATACGGGCCGCCAGTGGTATCTCCTCGCCGGCCAACCCGCGCGGATATCCCGACCCATCCCAGTGCTCGTGGTGGCAATAAGGAATATCGAGCGCCGGCTGGAGGTAAGTGATTGAGGCAAGCATGTGATAGGCATACAGCGGGTGCATGCGCACCAGCGACCACTCCTCGGCGGTCAGCGGCCCCGGCTTCAACAGGACATCGTCTGGGATGCCCATTTTGCCGATATCGTGCAACAGGGCGCCCTGGCGCATATGCAGGCAATCCGCATCCGATACGCCCATGGCGCGTCCCAGGCGCACCGTGAAATCCGCCACACGTTGGCTGTGTCCGGGCAACTCCTTGTTGCGGAGGTCGAGGATGCGCGCCAGGTCCTCAATGCCCTCGACGTACGACAGTCGCATCTCGTTATAAGACTTTAACGAGGTCTCGAAGAGTGTGGTGGCAATCGTCCCGGCCGCCTGGCGCGCAAACGTCTCGACAAATCCCGTCCAAACCTCGTCCGGCTCGAAGCCCGTCCGTTTGAACATACCGAGCACGCCATGCACCTGACTCTTGGTCATCAGGGGCATCCCCAGATAGGTATGGAATCCCTCCGCCGCGGCCAACTCGACCTGATCTGACTTCACGACATTTTGATCGGCGGCGTCGTGCAGGTTGGCGATCCGGTACAGACGCCTGTCTGCGGCGGCGCGCTGCGCCAGCGGCTCCGTCAGACTTACCGAGCTGTACTTGAGCGCCGCGGAGCGGAATCCGCGGCCAACGGCATAATGGAAAGACCGCTTGTGGGGATCAAACAGCAGGATATCCGCAGCATCGATGCCCAGCAGATTAATGACCTGCTCGAGCACAATGCCCAGCTTTAACTGCATGTCAAGGCTGCCGTCGATTGCCTTATCCAGGGTGTGAACCAGTTGCAGTTCATGGAGTTGCCGCTCCGAAACATCGAGCTGTCTGTGCTCCTGCGCAAACCGCAGCGCACGGCGCAGGTTCAGGCGATCCAGATGCGCGGGATCGAGGTAGTCCAGTGCGCCGGCGCGCAGAGCCTGGTCAGCAGCGTTGTCATCGGCCGATGCGCCGATCACGATGATCGGGATATCCGGGGCGGCGCTGTGGAGCGAGGCCAGCGACGCCGTGTCGGAATCGGCCAGCATAATGACGCCGGGTTGCGCTGTCGGTAGAAGTTCCAGCCCCTGGGATAGCGAGTCCGTATGGGTCAACACGGCATTAACGCCAGATTGCGCCAGCAATCGCTCTATGACGCGTGCATTTTCGGCGCCGGCTGCAATTAACAGAACCCTGGTGTGTTGATTGTCCATACTATGCATCATTAATATAGTGCATTTTCTTTTTATTGCTGTCACCGTATACTCATTGCCAGACGAAGAGCGCCTCGCGGCCGCGAGCACGACAAGATGCATCGGTTTCCGCACACGGGCGCGCTGGTAGTATTTTTGGGCTAGAGATGAAAAGAAAAGCGGAGGGATGCCGACCCATCCTGCCATTCGGCATATCGTATGAAGCGTTGCGCATCACGCTGATATTCACCGTGCTGTCAGGCATGTGGATTGCCGTCAGCGACCGGGTCCTGGAATTCTTCACGAGCGATCCGGCAACCATCACGCAACTCTCCACGTACAAAGGCTGGTTCTACGTCATCGTGGTGGCGCTGTTCATCTACGTGGAGCGCGCCGCAGCCGAGCGCGCCCGATTGCGCGCAACCGAACTCGACCGTCAAAAGTCTCAGCTTTTCGATCAAGCGCCCCATCCCATGTGGGTTTTCGACCCGCACATGCAGGTTATCCTGGCCGTCAACGCCGCCGCCATCCAACTCTACGGGTATACGCAGGAAGAATTCGAGCGCATGAGGGTGGGCGACCTGTACCTGCCGGAAGATGCGCCCACCTTCTCGCAAGATGCGTTCCCGGCGAGCGCGCATCTGGAGCGTCGGCACCGCCTGAGCAACGGGACCATCATCAATGTGGAAATCGAGACGCGCGAAACCACCTTTGCCGGCAGACCCGCGCGGCTCGCCGTGGTCAACGACGTCACCGCGCGCAAGCAGACCGACCTGTCGCTGAGACGCACTCAATATATCGTCGATAACGCGCCCGAACCGATGGCGCGCATCTCACGCGACGGGGAGATCCTGTATATCAATGAGGCCGCCTGCAGGGCGGTGGAACTGCCCCGCGAGATGATCCTGCATCGTAAACTCTGGGACGTGTTTACGATCTATATTGAGGCAGACTGGCCTGCCTATAGGGAGCGCCTGAAAAAAGACGGCAGCATCGAGGAACAGTTACCGTTGCAGATGCCGGACGGCCGCGCCCGTTATCTGCTGCTCACCAACAGCTTTGTCCGCTACGAGGATGAGGAATACGTCGTGACGTATGGCCGCGATATCACCGCACGCATGGAGACTGAACTGGCGCTGCAGCAGAGCGAGGAGAGGATCAAGCAGCAACTGACCGAGCTGCGCGCGCTCTACGCCGGCGCCCAGGAACTGACCGGCAATCTGGACTCCATGCAACTGGCTCGATCCGTCGCCCGCAATTGTGTCGATACCTTTGGCGTCAAGCTGGCATGGGTAGGACAGGCCAACGCAAACGGCCTGGTGGACATACTGGACCAGTATCCGCCAGCGCTCGATTACCCCCGTCAGATAGCAGTGCGCTGGGACAACACCCTTGAAGGCCAGGGACCAGCCGGTCGCGCCATCCGGTTGGGCATCCCGGTCGTCAGCGACAACCTTGCGACAGATTCCACCTTCGCGCCGTGGCGATCCCAGGCGCTCCAATATGGATTCGCCTCCATAGCCGCCTTTCCTCTGCTCAGCCGCAACCAGCCTTTTGGCGCACTGCTTCTGTACAGCGATGAGTTGGCGTTCTTCAATCAGGATCGGGTGCAGTTCTTCCAAAGCTATTCGCTGATGGCGGCTGCCGCGCTGGAAAATGCGCACCTGTATGAGGAAACCAAACGCCGCCTGAGCACCATGCAGGCGCAGCACAAGGTCGATATCGCCATCGCCTCCGGGCTCAGCCTGAACGCCACGCTCGAAATCATCCTGGAGCAGGTCGCCGACCAGTTGCATGTGGACGCGGCGGACATCCTGCTGCTCAGCCCGGAAACGAATATGCTCTCTTTCGCATCAGGCATCGGCTTCACAACCCGCACGGCGCAGCAGGCGCGTCTGCGGCTGGGCGAGGGCTATGCCGGGCACGCCGCGCTGGAACACAGGATCATCTTCGGCAAGAGCTCCTTCCTGCGCAGCGACTCGGCGACTTATGCACGCGATGCCGCGCTGTTCGCCGCCGAGGGATTTGCATCGCTTGTGGCCATGCCGCTGACGGCGAAAAGCCAGATCAACGGGGTGCTGGAGATATTCCATCGTTCGCCGCTCAACCCGGACGATGACTGGTTGGATGTTCTGGAAACGCTGGCGGGTCAGGCGACGCTGGCGATCGACAACGCCGCGCTGTACGACAGTATGCAGCGTACCAACACTGAACTCGTCCTTGCGTACGAAGCGACCATTGAGGGATGGTCGCGCGCGCTGGATCTGCGGGATCAAAGGACTCAGGGGCATACACAGCGCGTGGCCGAAATAACTACGGACCTGGCGCGGTTGATGGGGCTCAGCGATGCGGAACTCGTGCACGTCCGGCGCGGGGCGCTCCTGCACGATATCGGCAAGATCGCCATCCCCGACAAGATCCTGAACAAACCCGGGCCGCTCAATGAGGGCGAAACGGCCGACATGCGCCGGCATCCCCAGTTCGCCTACGAGATGCTCGCGCCCATCACATTCCTGCATTCCGCCATCGACATCCCCTACTGCCATCACGAGAAGTGGGACGGCAGCGGTTACCCGCGCGGGCTGAAAGGCAGGGAAATACCTCTGGCCGCCCGCATCTTTTCGGTTGTGGATGTGTGGGATGCGCTGCGCTCGGATCGCCCGTATCGCGGCGGCTGGCCGGAGGAACAGGTGATCGCGTACATTCTCACGCAGTCGGGCGCTTATTTCGATCCCGATGTGGTGGAAGCCTTTATGCGAATGCACCTGACAGATTCACACATCGAGCCGGCATAGTCCAGACAGCGCCGGGGCGCCGCCGAACCACTGAGCAACATTGCCTGGCCTATAATGTGCGAGACAGTCTTATATCACGTTCATGAGGCCGTCGTCGGTCGATGGAGACGAACTTATCCAATCACACGACAGCGAGTCTGTCAGATAGTCAGCGGCTGGCTCTGTACAGGGTGGCGTCGTACGCACTTACCGCAGCGAAAACTCTGCCGGAAGGCTGCCAGAGCTGCCTGCGAGCGATCTGTGACATCGATCAATCCGCCGTCTCTGCGGGCGCGATATGGATTGCAGACGCGGACGACGATGGCGAAGCAACAGCGCTCAGGCTGGCGGCTGCCTGGCCGGACGAACTTGCGCTCCTGCGGGATGAGAGCCCGCTGCGCCGCGTGATCCTTACAGGGCAAGCCCGCTGGATCCACGATGATGAGCAGGCGCATGATGCGGTATACGTGCTGCCAGTGCGCGCCTGGCAGGGGGCTACCGGCGTATTAGGGCTGCGCTTTGCGACCGGCGCAACGCCGGATACAAGTTTTATCGATACGCTGGATTCTATCGCGGCGCTTCTCGGCGCCTTCGTCGAGCATCACCAGTTCGTGGTCGCATCGTACGCCCTGGACGAAGCGAGAAAATCAATCGATGAGACGCTGGTCGCGCTGGCCAGAGAGCGCGAGCTGAGGATCATGAATACCCGCTTCATCACGCTCGTCTCGCATGAATTCCGCACGCCGATGAGCATCATCCAGTCCTCGTCCGAGCTTCTGGAACGTTATTATGACCGCTTGAGCGATGAAAAGCGGTGCCGTCACTTCGAACAGATTCGCACTTCCACCATGAACATGGCGGATATGCTGCAGGACATCCTGGTGCTTGGCCGTTACGACTCCGGCAAGACACACTTTGAGCCGCGCCCGCTCGACCTGGCGGCCTATTGCCGCGACTGCGTCGAGCAGATCCAACAGGCTTACGGCCACAAGTACCGCCTGTCCTTCGAGTACACGGGAGACTACGTTCCTGCGCGCATGGACGACAAGCTGTTATGGCAGATCATCAATAACCTGCTGTCCAATGCGATCAAGTATTCGCTGCAACCCGACCCCGTTGTGACGCTGTCGTTGGAATGCAGCGACTCGCAGGCCATCATGCGCTTCCGCGATTACGGCATCGGCATCCCGGTCGAAGATCAGGCGCGCCTGTTTGAGCCTTTCCACCGCGGCAGCAATGTCGGCTCCGTTCCCGGCACCGGGCTGGGCATGTCGATCGTGCAGCGCGCCGTGCACGCGCATCAGGGCGAGATCGTTTTCGAAAGCGTCTTGAACCAGGGCGCTACGTTTATTGTGACGCTGCCGCTGCGCTGACCCTGCGACGGTTCTCCCATCAATTGTGTTATAGTGAAACCGTCGGTGTGATCATGACGTGGTGGTTTTGATAAGCAGTTCTTCCACATGCTCTTCGAAATCCTTCCGGGAGATTGAGCCACGGGTAATATCTTGCCAGGCCTTCTATCACTTATCGGGACGCGTCGAGTTGTGCAGCGCAGCAGGCGCTATTCATCACTCACCGGCCTGGCAGGCTGATTGATTACCGGCGCCAAAATGATTCGATATGAATAACACACAAGCCAATCGAAACGGCGCGAAACCCAAGTCCATCGTGCTGAAGAATGGGGCGCAGCCGCGCGTTTATCGCACTTTTGAAGACTGGCAGGCCGTACAGGAACGAGACTCCCGCACGCCCGAAGAGCGCGGCATCAAAGTCGGTTCGGCAGTCATGTGGCGCCATCGCAACGGCAGCATTATCTCGACCGACCGCGCTACGGTCATCGCCATCGCCGAGAGCACCCTGACCATCCAGGTTAAGGATGTAGAGCTGCGAACCTGCGATGTGAACATCCACGAGATTGTCAACACCGAGGATGATCGGCAGGCGCTGCGCGAGACGAACCGCCGCCTGTATCAGGGCAACCGGGCGGGACCGTCAAGTTAGCGCAATGACGCGGCAGGCGGCCTGCCCCTGTCATTATCCGCAACTACACGTCGACATGCGGGACCTCATCATCGTGCTGGGGCATTTCGACCAGACAGTTCACCTTACCGCCGCCGGGCGTGAACGGTTGGAACTGGGCATCGCGCTGCTGCGCGCATGCCCGGATTCGAGCCTGACCGTTACAGGGCGCCCGCCCGATGGTCCCGATAGGCGGGCGTTCCCACGCACCGCTGAAGCGCGCGAGTACCTTGCAGCGCGAGGAGTGCATCCGGCGCGACTGTACCCATTCATCGATAGCCACAATACCGCGGAGGATGCATTCCTGAGCGAGCCGGCAGTCAGCGCCTGCGAACCGCAACGCCTGTTGATCGCGACATCGGATTACCACGCGGAACGCGCCCGCGCTATTTTCGAGCAGGTGTTTTCCCAACTGCCTGTTGAGGCGCACGGCGCGCCGCATCCCGCCGCAGAGGACGAACTGCGCGCGCTTGTCCAGCATGAGAAGCGCGCGCTGCAGGATCTGAAGCGGAATGGGCTTTATCGTTCCGTGCGCAAATCCGCCGTTTTCAGGTCGCCTCCCAAGCTATAGTAACCAATGGCGCGAGTAATCTGTCAAACTTTTCGATCCGGGCTACTGGCGGGCATCCCCATCCGACACCCTGAGCGCCGCAGTCGGAAGCCGTGACTGGCTGAAAACTCCGCGCCAGAGGATCGCCAGCAAGACGATACCGACGACGATGAGTCCGACCGTCGCCACGACGTATCCCGGTCCGAATAACGCCGGATTCAGGAAGACCCAGATAAGGCCACCGAGAAACACCATGGTGGTACCACCGACGATCGCGCCACCGAACCACAACGAAGATGCGCGATTGACCAGATGCAGCCGCTCGACAACGAGCATGACGGCGATAATTGTCGGGAGCAGGAACAGCCCGATATCCTGGTGGAACCAGGTGAAGACGGCATCCTGAGCCGCACCCGCCGCCTTGGCATCCCCTGCGCCGAAGTAGGCTTCGTTCATCGCGATCGCGTACCCGACCACGGCGACCGTGGCAAAGCTCAGCACCCAGGCCCAGACAGCGGCTAATCGAATCGGGCGGAGGAACGACGGGGTAGTCAGACCCAGGCGTCCCATCACAAGGCCAACGATGACGACGACGCCACCAAACATCACCAGTATTCCGGTGACGGCATCATCACCAGCGATCCCGTTGACGAGGTCTGGGCCGGACGCGAAGAGCGTCGGCGGAGACCAGGTTGTCAGTCCCATGACTACGTACATAACCGTCATGAGCGCCGTCCCCACCGCGATCATCGAGAGCCCAACCTGGGAGACTCGGCGCGCGGCACCGCTGAACGCGTGATATCCGAACTGCTGCGCTACGAGAATCATGATGAGTGCCATCGCGGCAACGGCCATCTCGTGGGAATGAGAGCCAACAAGGGCGCTCGTGAAGTCGGCCTGCTTGTCGAACCCCACCCCGTGCGCATACATCGCGATGACTGGGGGGAATTCCCAGCCAAACTCTTCAATCCAGCCGGCTAGGTGGCCCATCAGCGCTGCGCCAAACATCGAGATCACAGCCAGCCCACTAGCTAAGAGTGGCAGTGACCGGTGGCTTCGCCACTCACCGATTAACCCGATCAACAAGGCGATCAGAATCTCATCGAGCGCGAAGAATCCGAGAATCTGCGTCCACATCGGCACTTCGCTTCCTGGAATCGTACGGTTCCAGATACCTCCCACCCCAGCAGTAATCGTAGCAAAGAGGACGCCACCGACGACCCACTGTCGGGTATGCTGCGACCGAACACCCAGGATCTCGCAGCTCAGCAGCGCTATCAGTCCGACCATGCCAATCAACAGCCCATGCATGTACATGACAAACGCGTAGTTCGGCTCGGCCGATGCGTTAGGCTCACTCTGGAACGGATTCGAGATGAAAAAGCTCCCGATCGTGAAAAGAACCAACCAGCCGATGACAAATAAGAGCAGACGTCGATGTGTGAGCCAGGACAGCAACCCAATCTCTGCGATGTCCTCGCCGGACACATCCGGTTTCATTTGATTCGACTCCATAACCACATGCCTCCATCGGCGCTTGTGCCGCCTACTAACGCAAGTTCACTTGCCGGCCCATGCAAAGGTGCTTGCAGTATTGCGCTCACGGAGACGCTCCGCGTCGCGAAAAGCATTCGCGCACCGCCCATCTCCCCAAAGGCATGGTGGCGCGGCCCGTCGCCGCACAAAACAGGCTATCTCCTTTCGTAAATAAAAGTCTTTCCAGACTGCCTGATCGGGCCTAACTATATGTCTTCGTCATCCCAACTGGTAGAGCGAGTACGCGGGTATGAATAGCCCATTGGTCTACGGACGAATAAGACTAAAGTCTGAAAAGCGCGCGAATTCAGAGCTTACGTATTAATGGCCGCAGTCTGACTCGCCATCGTGCGGTCGCGCCCGTTAATTTTGGCGGCGGCGAGCGCCAGGTCGGCGGCGGCCAGCAAAGCGTCGGAGTTGTCGGCATTGTTGGGGTATGTCGCAATTCCCAGCGATATGGTGACATGCAGCCGGGCGCCTTCGTAATCGAACACGGCCTTCTTCATAAATGCGCGCCAGCGCTCGGCGACTACCAGCGCGCCGTCGGGCGGCGTATTCGGCAATATGGCAATGAACTCATCGTCCCCATAGCGGCACGCGGTGTCGCTGCCACGAATGTCGCGGCGCAGGAGATCGGCCAGTTGGCGCAGCACAAGATCTCCGGCGTACTGGCTGTTCGCTTCGTTGATCGCCCGCAGTTGGTCTACATCCACAATCACGATGCTGAGTAAACGATTCTCGCGTTTCGCCTCCGCTATCTCGCGCGTAAGCTGTCCGGATAAATAGCGCCGGTTGTACAGCCCCGTCAACTCGTCGTGAATCGAGTCTTCTCGCAGCTTCTCGATCAGCGAATGCGTCTCGGCCAGTTGCTGCTGAGATTCCGTGACGTCGTGCAGGATAAACAGGCGGCCGATATGTTTACCGCGCGCATCCTTGACCGGCATCACGCGGATTTCCATGTAGCGCCGCTGCGGTTCATGCCCCTCCACGCCGGCCAGGTCGGCAAGCGCCAGCATGTCGCCCTGGCCGTTGGCCAGATCCTGCCAGCGCGGCAGCACCTTGTCAACGGGCTTGCCAATCGGATCTTTTATCGCCGGCGCCAGCAATCGTTGTGCAATGGCGTTGATGTCGACTATGCGGTCTCGCGCGTCCAATGCCAGCATGCCGTCGTCGATGTTATCGATGAACTGGGTACGCGCAGCTTCTGCGACACTGCCTGCCTGCCGGTTGAAGACTCGCAACACGATTACCCCTCCTGTACTGGCGGGAACCGCCAAGCGCCAATTGCGTCCCGACAGGGAAACCATCCCGACACATATGGATCGCTCACAAGAAACAATTTCGACGTGGATATCAGATTCACAGCGACTCAATCACCCCGCAGATGGCAATGAATGCCAATGATGCTAGTCTATGGCTTTGCGCGCAGATTGTCAAAATGGGTAGCGCCTGTCCGTCAGCCGACGACCGGCCCGAACAGCAGCCCCAGTGCGTAGGTAATCAGCGCCTCTCCAAGGCCGACGATGGTCATTTCCGCGCCGCTGCGCCACGCGCTCAGGCCGGTCACCACCGTCTTGGCCGCGCCGATCAGAAAATGCGCCAGCGTGCTGATGATGAATGAGGCGATGATGGCGGGATAACCATTGAGGATAAAGAACGGGATGATCGGGATGAATGCGCCGAATGCGGTGGACAGGCTGGCCGTCAGCGCAGCAGTCCAGGGATTGGGGTAATTCTCTTCGGAGAGCCCCAGTTCTTCGCTCACCAGTGTCTTGAGAGCGCTTTCGGGTTGCGCTACCAGGCGCGCAGCCAGAATCAGCGCTTCGTCTTCCGGCACGCCCTTCAACTGGTAAAACAGGGACAGCTCTTCACGCTCCTCGTCGGGATGGATTTCCATCTCCCGCCGTTCGCGGTTGATCTCCGCCTCCTGCACTTCCCGTTCGGCCTTGGTGGCCAGATAAGCCCCTGAACCCATGGAGAGCGCCGATGCCAGCATGCCCGCCAGCCCGGCGATCAGCACCGCGTGCCCTCCCGCCGTCGCGCCGGCCACGCCGCTCACGATGCCGAATACCGATCCAAGCCCGTCGTTAGCGCCATAAATGGCCTGACCGATCCACCCGCCGCCGCGTTTGTGCCAGCTCTCGCGGTGCAGAATGGTATCCAGCCTGACCTGCGGGCTGGCGGCGCTTCTGGCGGTATCGGTCGCCAGGTGCGCAAATCCACTGTGCACCTGTTCCTCATGTTGCACCGCATGGATGGCGCTGCGGTCATCTTCGGTAGGCGCGATGGTTGCCAACGACTCATACAGCTCTGCGCCTTCGTCTTCTGTACTCTCAATACGCTTTAATGCATTGTCAGTGCCGCTCTGCACCAGCACCCAGTTCCACGCGCGACTGGCCAGCGTGACGCGATCCTCAGGCAGCGCAGCGCCCAGTTCGCGCAGGCGCGCCGCCCAGCGCTCGCTGTGTTGCACTTCGGATTCCGCCAGTTTGAGCAACACGCGCCGGCGCGCTTCGCTCTTTTCGCGCCTGGCCAGATCGCGGTAGATTCTGGCGCTCGACTGCTCGGCTAACCACGCTTTCTGCAGACCCTTGATGAATTGCTCGCGATTTTCGCTCATATAAACACCACACCTCTCGTACCGCCTGCCGCCACCGAACTCCTGTATATCGCCATCGTAGCTGCTCAGAACATTCTCGATATTACCATCATGGCTCAAGCGGCCTGTAGAACGTTCGATGTCATGCTGTCGCCTATCGCATCGGGACGACAAAGGCGTAGCGGCAGCTCGATGAGTAATCCGGACTGTAACCGTTAAATCCGCGAGAACTGCAAAGCGCGTGCCGAAGCCGGAAAGGCCAGCCAGGAGGGAGAAAAGCGCAAACCCGGTCGACCCAAGCAAACCCCGGCGCGCAATCTGCTCGATAGGCTGGATGAGCGCCGCAAATCTGTGCTGGCTTTCATGTGCGACTTCAGGGCGCCGTTCGACAACAATCTCGCTGAGCGCGATCTGCGCATGATGAATGTGAAGCAAAAGATCTCTGGCTGCTTTCGCAGTCTTCAGGGGGCAGAGCATTTCTGCCGCATTCGCGCTTGCATCTCGGCGCTGCGCAGGCAAGGTCTCCCAGTATTGCGCGCCTTACGCTCCCTTTTCGAGGGACCGATTGTCATGCCTGTTCTGGGTTTACCAGCCTGAGCAGTTACAGATTACCCTTTAAACCAGGTTGGGGCGGTATGCCGGCAGCGTAACGATAAATGACGTGCCTGCACCCACCGTGCTCTGCACCTCAATGCGACCGCCGTGCGCCTCTACAAATGACTTGGCGATCGCCAGTCCCAGCCCAGCCCCACCCTGCGCGCGCGAGCGCGATTTATCGACACGGTAGAAACGCTCAAACACGTGCGCCAGATCCTGGGGAGGAATGCCAATCCCTGTATCTTTAACGACAAGGTGCACGGCTGTGCCGCCGTTACTGGAGGCTTCCACGGTTACTTTGCCGCCCTCCGGGGTGTGTTTGATGGCGTTATCGACCAGATTCAGCAGAACCTGCTTGAGACGGTCGGAATCCCCCAATACCTCCAGATCGTCTGCAACATTAGCAGTCACCTCGACACGGCCATCGGCCATAATGTTTCCGCTGCGCACCACATTGTTGATGAGCGGCGCCAGGTCAAGCGGCTCCATGCGCATGGGCAAGGCGCCCGCATCAGCCTGCGAGAGCAATAAGAGATTGCTGACCATGCGCGTCATGCGTTCGCTCTCGCTGGTGATGGCATCCAGAGACTCCTCGTCGGCGCAGCCCATGCGCAGCAGGTCGACGTTCCCGCGTATCACCGTCAAAGGCGTGCGCATCTCGTGCGATACGTCCGCGACAAAGCGCTGCTGGGCGCGGAAAAGCCGGGTCAGGCGATCCAGCATCTCATTAAAAGCAGAAGCCAGACGTCCTACTTCGTCGTTGGTCTCCACTTCCACCCGCCGGTTCAGGTCTTCGGTGCGGTAGATTTCCAGCGCCGTGTTTGTGATCTCCGTCACCGGACGAAGCGCGCGCCGCGCCATGGCTGCGCCGGCTACCGCAGACACCACCAGGCCAAGCGCGCCGACGACCAGCAGCGTCAAGAGCAGGCCGTGTTTCGTCAATTCGATATCTTCCACCGACGCGGCCACCTGCAGGTAACCGAACAGCTCGCCGGTGTCCTGCACCACCAGCGGATAGGTATAGACGCGCAACGGCGGTGCGCCGGTATGCTGCACATTGTTGTATATCGGCTTTTGTTCGGTCGCGGGTTTCTGGCTCAGTTCGGTAATGGTAGCCGGATCGAGCTGGTTTTCAAACGTGCCCACATTGGTCGACCGCCCGCGTATTTTGCCTTTTGTGTCAATCGCCTCCACGTAGACTGTCGACGCCCTGAAGACATCAAACTGGGGCAGACTGATCACGCGCCCGTCCCCATTCATGATGATCTTGATCTGGTCTGCGATGCTGCTGGCGGATTGTTCCAGCGATGCATCCACCTGCCCGACCATGGTGACTGATACACTCACGTACACCCCGGCGCCAAACAGGACGAATCCCAGCACGAGGATCACGCTATACCAGATGGTCAGGCGGGTCCGGATTGACATTGTTCAATAACTGGATACATTTTATGCCGCCACGCGGCGGCAGATTATGGTAATTAAGTTAAACCACATTGCTGAGAGTCGCCTTAGCCAGCGCTGGGTCAGGCGGTTGCTACCGCGATCATGCGCGGGCTATCCTCGGTATAGGCGCTGAGATCATAATCCCCGTACCACTGCCACTGCCTGAAACCCGTATTCAGCAACAGCAATTCCATCTCGTATCGAAAGACGTGGCGCAGGCGAAAACTCACCGTCTGGGAGTGCGCGCCTGCCAGGGTTTTCTCGTCGAGGCGATAACTGAGCACCTGCGTTTGTTCAGCCCAGAATATCTCGCTGGAGACAAACTTATCGATCACCGCATTGGTGATTGGATCGACCAGGGTGGCCTCAAATTCGTATTCGCCATCGTCGGGCTGGTAAGCCAGTTCATCGTTGGGCGGCAGGTCGACGATCAGCAGGCCGCCCGGCAGCAGGTGGCGGCGCGCCGCAGCGAGCATCGCCACCTGGTCGTCGCGGGTCAGATTATGCAAAAAGGTATTCAACGCGATCAACGCCATGCCAAAACGATCCGGCAGATCCAGACCGCGCGCATCGGCCTCGATCAATCGCCAGCGTTCGGCAGGCAGATGAGCCAGTCTTGCGCGGGCGAATTGCAGCATCTCCGGCGACTCATCCACACCGACGACACGATAGCCCGACTCGACCAGCGGCGTCATTACCCGGCCCGTTCCGCTGCCAATCTCCAGGATATCCCCCTGGCACTGAGCCGCGAAATGTGTATACAGCGCCGCATCGGGGGTATATGTAGCATGTTGCAGGTCGTAGAAGTGCGCCAACGCCGCGTATGCGGCCGGAGAGTCGTGCACGGTCTGACTTTTATTTGTCATTGTCTTGGGTTGTTAACCTCGGTTTTTCGGACTGGCATAAACTATAATTTACCTGCGCTGGGAAAATCCAGTCAATGAAGCGACATTGGGGCGCCGCGGCTGTGCGATCTAGTAAGCATAATATGAACAATCCGAATTTGACGCCTACCGAGCCGACTGAACCACAAGATATGGCGGCGCCCGCCACGCCGGAACTGGAGCAACCAGCGCCCCGGAGTTATATCGCGGCGGGCGTCATTGCAGCGCTGCTGGTCGTCATGTTGTGCGTTCTGGGAGTCGCCATACTCAGCAGCGGCGTCCTGGGACCGCGACCTACGCCAACCGTCGCGCCCAGCACGCTGCCCAGACTCGATGTTATCGGCGTGCTGACTGCAGACGCTCCGTTCAACGTTCACGGCGTCAACTTCGCTCCCGGCGAGCACATCACCATTTACGCGGCATTCGTGCCGGGCGCCACCTTCGACCAGTATACGAAATTAGCCGACGCGATGTCACTCGCCGATGGGAGCTTCACACTGGCCGGGTTGAAACTGCCCGGGAATAATAAGAACGGCACGACGGTATACCTCGTCGCGCGCGGCGCGGTCAGCGGTTTCTCGCCCATAGTGCCGGTCAAAATCGGCGATGTTCCCGTCGTGACGGCGCCGGTGTCGGGCGATGCCACGCAGACGCTGGAAGCGCTGATGTCGGCCACGGTTGAGCCTACCATGGAGGGAACAATCGTGTATGCCGAGACGGTCACGCCGGCGCCCGCTACCGATACACCCACGCCATCGGCGACGCCGGACCCGAATGCGATTGGCATCTGGTTTGCCAGCTACTACGATAATCCCGACTTGAGCGAACCGCCGGCGCTGACGCGTCTCGATCCCAACCTGAACTTCAACTGGCGCGCCGGGTCGCCGGGGCCGGGCATCCCCAGCAACGCTTTCTCGGCCCGCTGGATACGCAATGAAAACTTCAAGACCACCGACAACTATCTGTTCACCATGACGTTCGACAACGGGGCGCGCCTGTATGTCGACGACACGCTGATCATCAATGAATGGCGCAACGGCGGCCTGCGCACCGTGTCGGGCAATCACAGTATCACCAAGGGGGTACACACCATCAAGGTGGAGTATTACCACCCCTCGGGCAACGCGCAGATATCGATCGGGTGGGCGGTGCATTACAGCGGCTGGGTCGGGCGCTACTACAACACCAACAATCTATCCGGCCCCATCGTGCTGAAACGCGACGATGTCACAACCGGCGATCCATTCCTGCAGTTTGACTGGGGCCTTGGCTCTCCGGCGCCGGAGGTTGTCCCCAACTACTTCTCCGTGGACTGGACGCGCACGGTCAACTTCCCGGTGGCGGGCACTTACGTCTTCACGGCAGACGTGGATGACGGCGCGCGGCTCTACGTCGATGGGAATATCGCGCCGGTATTCGACAACTTTGCCACCAGCGGAAGCCGCACCATTACGGGCGCGGCGACGCTGAGCGCCGGCAACCATGCGCTGGAACTGCAATTCGCCCAGCAAACCGGGCTGTCGCACATCCATCTGTCGTGGGCGCAGTTGCTCCTGCCTCCAACCCCCACGCCAACAGCGACACAGACGCCGACGCCATCGAACACGCCAACGGCCACCATGACGCCGACGCCGACACATACGGCCACTTCGACCTTTACGCCGACGCCCACGCACACATCGACGAATACGCCAACGCCCAGCTCGACGCCGACGGCGACAGCGACCCATACGGCAACGCCGACACACACAGCCACGGCGACCGGTTCGCCGTAGCGGGTTCAGCAATGCACGGTGATGGACACGATCTCCACCTGGCTGCCCAGGCGGGTGGGCGTCGTGGTCTCGCCGCAGCCGTTGGAAATGTAGACGCGCCCCTGCGGGAGTTGATGCTCGCCGCGGTACAGCGCGCCGTCAATCGGGACGATGCGGCGGGTCAGGAACGGCAGGTTGACCTGGCCGCCGTGGGTATGGCCGAAGATAAACAGCGCTGCCTTCTGGGTGATATGCGCCATCAGGTCGGGGTTATGCCCCAACACGATGCGCGTTCTGGCGTCGCTGTCGGCGCAGTCGCCAAATGCGCGTCTGACATCAACGTGACCATCCCACAGTTCGTCCAGCCCGATCAGATGCAGCCGCCCATCCAGCAGGACGCACTCGTTGCGCAGCACGCGCACGTGGCATTGCCGGAAGATCTGCTGCAGCAGCGCCGTGCAGTCCAGACCCGGCAGGCCGTAATCGTGGTTGCCCAGGATGGCATACACGCCCAGGCGCGCGCGCAATTCCGCCAGCGGCGCCAGCATCTGTGGCAGAGAGTCCGGATCAACATGCCCCACGAAGAACTGGGTCGCCGCCCATCAGGATGGCGTCGGGGTGCTGGGCGTTCACCAGGTCGACCACCTTGCGCACCCAGGCCGCCTGCTTGACCCGCCCTACGTGAATGTCGGAGAAAAAAACCAGCTTGAGCGGCGAACCCAGTTCTCCAATCTCCAATCCCGAATCTCTGACTTCCAGACGTTTCACCCGCAGGGTAAACGGCAGAATCAGCCGCGCGTAGACGCCCAACGCGCCCGCCAGACCCACCAGCATGCCGAGAGCCCCCCACGCCGCATTACCCGCCGCGAACTGCAGCCCGGCGAACAGCAACCCGGCCGGCATGACGGCGACGCACGATAGGACCGCCAGGTCCAATGCCTGGACAGCCCACTGCCGCGTCGCATGTGTCTGCGCCTTCAGGCGCCGCTTATCAAATGATTCCATTCCGGCGATATCTCCAAAGTCACAATTCTACAGGGGCGCACCGCGCACTGCAAAACCGGCGAATCGTCCCAGTCGTCAACTGGTGGAGCGACGGGGCGAACCTTAAATTTTCCGAAATGACCGGCGCGCTAATCTTCTTCTACTTGCATTCGGCGACAATTGGGTATATAGTCTTGGCCGATTTTCATGTGGTGCAGCGTAACCAAAGGAGAAAATAGTTATCTAGCGAATGAACGGATTGACTGTGAATTCTCGCGTCTCAGGCGCAAACCCGTTACTCTTTCCTTTTAACCAACCCCCGCAACAGGCGTTTACACTCGCCTACCCAACCACACCTGTTGGTCATCCCATCTGGCAGATTCCGACGCCGGGCCTTGTGATGAACCCCAGAAAGGCGGTTGCCAACTACCAGGCAATCCAGCGCGCGTTCCCCGACGCCACCGTGGGCTACACGATGAAGTCGAACCCGAGCGCGATGATCCTGGACCCGCTTGCCAGGCTCGAAAATTCGTGGTTTGAGGTGGCGTCGCGGCAGGAGATCGAGGCGCTGGCCAGAATCGGGGTAAGAGGTGACCGCGTTTTCTACAGCAACCCGGTCAAGCAGATGTCGCACATACAGGCGGCTATCGCCCGAGGCGTGCGGCTGTTCGCTTTTGATTCGGTCTGTGAAGTCGACAAACTGGCTGCCTTTGATCTGCCATTGGAAGTCTACGTGCGCATGACGGCGCCGCATACCGGGGCGTTGTGGCCGCTGACGCACAAGTTCGGCGTTGAGGTTCATAAAGCCGTGGAACTGCTGGAGCTGGCGCGCGAGCGCGGCTTGAAGCCCGTTGGTCTGGCCTTCCATGTCGGTTCGCAGTGCGTGCGTCCCGAGACGTGGGCAGATGCGCTGCGCACGGTCGCCCCGGCCTGGGCCGCAGCCCGCTCAAGAGGCATCGATCTGGACCTGATCGACCTCGGCGGCGGATTCCCGGCCAGCTACACCGGTCCGGTGCCGAAGCCCGCCGAGGTGGCGGCTGCGGTCTATCGGGTGCTGGGTGAAACCGTTCCCGGCGCTAAACGCATCCTGCTGGAACCGGGGCGCGGCGTCAGCGCGTCCACGAGCGACATGGTTCTGGAAGTGACCGGCATCGCCGAGCGCCCGGACGGCCAGACCTGGCTGTACCTGGACGGCGGAGTCTTCAGCGGGTTGTATGAGATCCCGGACGGCATCCGCCCGGCGGTGCGCCCGATTGTCTCGGAAGCGCGTCCGCTCAACATGACCACCTACCGGTTGGCGGGACCGACCTGCGACTCCATCGATACGCTCTTCGAAATGCGCTCGCCTGTGGAACTGAAAGTGGGCGACCGCCTGATACTGAAGAGTTGCGGAGCTTACGTCTACGGCGTCGCCTCGCCATTCAACGGCTTCAGCGTACCGGAAGTGTACGAGGCGTCGGAGTGGACGCTGGACATGGACGAGTTCCCCGGCATCTGCTGACAGGCGCTGTCTCTCTCGCTTGATAAAAAGCCTCCTGCATGTCGCAGGAGGCTTTTTTGTCATTGGGGCTGTCCAAGCCGCCGCCGGGCTTCCGGCGAAAGCCCGATGGCGGGTTTTCAGATTGCTTAAATATAGACGGGTTATAGTTGCGGCAATCAAGGTGATGTCGTGCAGTTAGCCATTTCGTCACGCTCGTTCCAGAAGGCGCTGTCGCGCCGCCGCATGGCGTTGGAAGATGTGCCTGCCGCGGCGCAGGAACTGGGCTACACCGCGGTCGAGATCGACGATATGCACCTGCAGTCGCGCTCGCGCCTGTTTCAGCGCGCCGCTGCATGGCGCATGCGCAGCGCCTTCGGCAAGGGTGTGCGTTTCCGCGACTACACCTCAGAGCGGTTGCTGAACATGCACGCGGCTTTTGAGGACGCCGGCGCGCGCCTGGTGGCATGGACGGCGCACACCGACTTCACATTGGCCGACCGGCCGGCGCGCTGGCAGTTGCACTATCTGGAGGGGGCCATCGCCGCCGCCAATGATTTCGGCGTTCGGCTGGTATGCGTTCAGGCCGGCGGTTTGGCTGAGCCAACCCGGGACGAAATGGCGCGCTGCATCGGCGGGTTGCGCGAGGCGGTGAGACTGGCGGAGCGCTTCCGCACGCGGTTGGCGCTGGAAAGCGGCGTCGGCATCACACAATCGGTCGACCGCATGGTGCAATTGCTGCGCGATATAAACTCTCCCGTCCTGGGCGCCTGCCTGCGTATTGACGGCGAGGAGAGCGTC
>JAMCQN010000007.1:0-762 GCA_023382055.1 Chloroflexota bacterium | reverse complement strand
CAGGATTTCGACGTGGCCGAGACGGGGCGGTACTTCCGAATTGTGGAGCTTCCATAGGCGGTGTCGTTGTTCCGACGCGAGGCTGGCGGAACGCTTCCGAACGCGCCTGGCGCTGGAAAGCGGCTCGGGCATCACGCAATACGTCGACCGAATGGTGCAACTGCTGCGCGAGATTAACTCCCCATTCCTGGGCGCTTGCCTGCGTTTTGACGGTGAGGAGAACGCCGCGCTGGCCCCTTTCGCCATCCACGCCCATGCTGCATCGCGGGCGTTCGACGCGCTGGGGCGCGAGACAACGGCGGATTATCCCGCCTGCATGGCGGCGCTGCGCGACGCCGATTACCACGGCTGGATATCGATCCAGTATGAGGGTAACGCCGAGCCGGTCTTCGGCATCGTGCAAACCGCCGAACTGATCAGCGCGCTGGCGTCGCCATGAGCCAACGGATGAATCATTCATCCTTGCGAAACCCAACCACCGGATGAATCCGGCGTCTGGCACACGCTGCGCGAAACCGGCCAAGGCCGGTTGCCTCGCCTCTAACGCGCCTTGGCGCGTTTCGTTTTTGTCAGCCTGTGGTTTCGAACCACAGGCGGCCGGATGAATTATCCATCCTTGCGAAACCCAACCACCGGATGAATCCGGCGTCTGACACAGGCGAAACCGGCCAAGGCCGGTTGCCTCGCCTCTAACGCGCCTTGGCGCGTTTCGTTTTTGTCAGCCTGTGGTTTCGAACCACAGGCGGCCGGATGAATCATTCA
>JAMCQN010000187.1:36082-40243 GCA_023382055.1 Chloroflexota bacterium | reverse complement strand
AGGATGCCGTGAGGGAGAGCGAGCGCAAGTATCGCCGGTTGGTCGACTTACTGCAGGAAGGCATCTGGAGCATCGACGCGGAAAATCGCACCACTTTCGTGAATCCGCACATGGCCACGATGCTGGGTTATACCCCGGAGGAGATGCAGGGGCGAGTCATCTTTGATTTCCTGGACGAGCGCGCCTCGCAGAACGCCAGACAGGACCTGGATCGCTTCCGCCGCGGCATGTCCGCGCAGGCCGAGACCGAGTTTATCTGCAAGGACGGCGGCCGCATCTACGCCGCGCTGGAGGTCACTCCGCTGATCGACGAGCAGGGCGACTACATCGGCGCGCTGGCCGGCGTGATGGATATGACCGAGCGCCGGCGCGCAGAAGAACAGATCAGCCGGCAATTGACGACTCTCTCGACGCTGTATGACGGCGCGCGCCGGATGGCCGAGACCCTGGATGCCCGGAAGCTGGCGGCCGGCGCCGTCGCCAGTTGCGTGAAAAACTTCGACGCCTATCACGCCTGGATCGGCGTGAATGAACCGGACGGCAGCGTGCGCATGCTGGCTCACTTCCCGCCCGATGTCTATTATCTCAGCAAGATGAGCGTGCGCTGGGACGACGACACGCAGGGATCTGGAGTGGTGATGCAGGCCATTCGGAGCGGCGCGACGGCGATCAAGTCGGATCTCCAGAACAGCTCAAGCGACGACCCGTGGCACGCCATCGACGTGCAGTATGGTCTGGACAGTGTGGCGGGCTTCCCGTTGATCAGCCGCCAGCATGTGATCGGCGTGCTGTCTATCGCCAGCCAGACGCCGAATTACTTTACGCCGGAACGTGTGGCGTTTTTCGAGGGCTATGCCCTGCAGGCGGCCTCCTCGCTGGAGAACGCGCGCCTGTTTGGGCAGACCGAGCGCCGCCTGCAGCAGGTGCAGGCGCTGCACAAGATCGACCTGGCGATCGTGTCCGGCGCCGATCTGCACATGACCCTCGGTCTCATCCTCGATCATGTCATGATCCAGCTTGGCGTGGACGGCGTCGCCGTCCAGTTGATGAACCAGCACAGCCACGCGCTGACGTGCGCCGCCGCGCTCGGTTTCCGCACACACAACGTACAGAAAACGCGCCTGCAACTGGGCAGGGGGGCGGCCGGCCTGGCGGCGCTGGAGCGGCAGATCGTTGCGTGCGGGGAAGTCCATGGCGCGCCCGGCCTGTTCCGCGCGCTTGAGGACGAGCATTGCCGGTCGTTGAACGGCGCGGAGGGTTTCGTCGCGCAGGTTGCCATTCCCCTGCTGGCCAAAGGGCAGGCGCAGGGCGCGCTGGAGATCTACAACCGCAGCGCGTTGACTATCGACAGCGACTGGGTGGAGTTCCTTGAAACGCTGGCGGGACAGATCGCCATCGCCATCGATAACGCCAGCCTGTATGACAATCTGCAGCGCGCGATTAACGAATTGGCGCAGGCCTATGAGGCGACCATCGAGGGCTGGTCGCGCGCGCTCGACCTGCGCGACAGGGAAACCGAAGGGCACACCCAGCGCGTCACGGCCATCACGGTCGATCTGGCGCGTGCGCTGGGGTTGGATGAGAGCGAGATCGTGCACATCCGGCGCGGGGCGCTGTTGCACGATATCGGCAAGATGGGCGTGCCGGACGGCATCCTGCTGAAGCCCGGCCCGCTGAATGAAGAGGAGTGGCGACTCATGCGCCTGCATCCCACGTATGCCTACAATCTGCTTTGGCCGATTTCCTTCTTGCGGCCGGCCCTGGACATACCCTACTGCCATCACGAGAAGTGGGACGGCAGCGGCTACCCGCGCGGGCTGAAAGGCGAGGATATCCCGCTGGCGGCGCGTATCTTCGCCGTCGCGGATGTGTGGGACGCGCTGCGTTCGGACCGGCCGTACCGCAAAGCCTGGTCCGATGAACGCGCGCGGGAGTACCTGCGCGAACAGTCCGGCAGTCATTTCGACCCGCAACTCGTGGATGCGTTTCTGCGCATAAACGGGTTTATTTAGCGCAGCACTTACATTGCACCGATTTCACGGATGGGATCGTCCGCGATCCGTGTAATCTGTGGTTTCAGAGCTGGCGTCGTCCGCCGCATCAGGTCAGGCGCGCCCAGACCGGCTCATCGCCGTCCGGGGCGATCTCCACATCGCGCGCGTTGGCGATGTCCTCAATGGAGATGACATCGGGATTCAGGATGTGACCGGCCTCGCCGCCTGTGCCGGCCTGATCGTCTTCGCGCCCGCGCGTGTGCGTGCCGGTCCAGCCCTCCGGGCGGATCACCATGCCCTCGCCCGCCAGCAGCGAGGACACGCCCTTCTGGCCGGGCTCCTCGGTGGGCGCGCCCGTCCACTTGTTGCGCGCGGGGCGCTGATAGTTGGTTGGCTGCACGTAGGTCGCCAGGTAACCCTCGAAGTTGCGGAACACCGCGCGATCCTGCGACATGCTGATCAGATAGTTGGGCAGCACCGGCACCTTGCCGCCCCCGCCCGGCAAGTCCACCGCATAGGTCGGGATGGCATAGCCGCTGGTATGGCCGCGCAGCGCTTCCATGATCTCCAGCCCGGCGGCGATGGACGTGCGGAACTGCCCGCTGCCCGCCACCAGGTCGCACTGATACAGGTAATACGGGCGCACGCGTATCTTCACCAGCGCCTGGCACAGCGCCTTGATGGTGTCGGGGTGGTCGTTCACGCCGGCCATCAGCACGCTCTGGTTGCCCAGCGGTATGCCGGCGTCGGCGAGCCTGGCGCACGCGCGCGCCAGTTCGGGCGTGATCTCCCTGGGATGGTTGGTATGGATATTCATCCACAGCGGGTGGAACTGGCGCAGCATATTGACCAGTTCGTCGGTGATGCGCTGCGGCAGGAACACCGGCACGCGGCTGCCGATGCGGATGATCTCGACATGCGGGATGGCGCGCAGGCGGCGCAGGATAGCTTCCAGCACCTTCGGCGGCAGCGTCAGCGGATCGCCCCCGCTGAGCAGCACGTCGCGCACCTGCGGCGTACGCGCGATGTAATCGATCTGCAGATCGTGCTGATGGCGGCTGAAAGTCGCGCCCGGGTCGCCGACGATGCGGCTGCGCGTGCAATAGCGGCAGTACGAGGCGCACTGCGTCGTCACCAGCATCAGCACGCGGTCGGGATAGCGATGCACCAGCCCCGGCACGGGCGAGTGCGACTCCTCGCCCAGCGAGTCGCGCATCATGGCCTCGAAGCCTTCCAGCTCGCGGGCGTGCGGAACGACCTGCTGGCGCACCGGGCACATGGGGTCGTCGGGGTCGATGAGGGATGCGAAGTACGGCGTGATTTCCACGCGGAACCTGGATTCTGCCTGCAATGCGGTTATTTCTGGCGGCGTCAGGTGGATGAACTGCGAGAGCTGCTCATACGTGCTGACGCGGTGGCTCATCTGCCAGCGCCAGTCATTCCACTGTTCGTCAGGAACATCTTTCCAGACTGAAGGTCTGGGGGTGGAACCGCCAGGCAAAGCATACGGCGTATCACTGTTCATTTTTCACATCCATTGCCAGTCAATCACATTTATCCCACACATGCTCGAATCATCGACTAATGATTGCAGACTGCAGGCGCGCGACTGCAATAGCTAGCAACGTATAGCACAGAACCGGAAATAGGCAAGAGATGAGAGGGTCGAATGAGGGTTGCGAACCTTAAATTTTTACTGGACCCTTATGATGGCCGAACACCGGCAGCGCCGCCGCACGACCGTGCAGCGCGTTGACGACGCCCCTGCCGCAGCGCGCGATGTGGAAATCGCGCCGGACGGCGATGAGCCGGTCTGGGCGCGCCTGAGTTAGCCCATACCCGCGCATGGCCTGAGACCCTTACGCGCTTCGGTATAACAACGCAACACAACGGGATTAGAATACGCACCAGAATGTTATATCGTGTGAATTCTGGTTATCATGAGTCAATCAAAGAACAGTGCATTAGTCGGCGATAAACGAGTAAGCAAAACCCCCTCATCGCACACCTCACAAACCATCGCATGGCATGCGATGGCGACAGATGAAGTGCTCAGCCGAACCTCTTCGCGCGCCGAAGGGTTGAGCGTCGCTGAAGCGGCCAGGCGTCTTGCGCAGCAAGGCCGCAACGAGATCACCCGACGCAAGGCCATTTCGCCGTGGCGTCT
>JAMCQN010000187.1:0-36072 GCA_023382055.1 Chloroflexota bacterium | reverse complement strand
GTTCGCCAACTTCTTCATCATCATCCTGCTGTTTGCCGCCGCACTCGCCTACGCGGTCAGCTTTCTGCCCGGCGAGAGCGGCCGCCAACTGACGGCATTCTTCATCATCGTCATCGTCATCATCAGCGTCGTCCTGGGCTTCCTTGAGGAATACCGCGCAAAGAAAGAACTTGAGGCGCTGGATCAGATGCTGGTGTTCAAGACGGTCGTCAACCGCGACGGGGTGCGCCGCCAGATCGACGCCGCCGAGGTCGTCCCCGGCGATATCCTGGTGCTGTCGCAGGGGCAGAAAGCGCCGGCCGATGCGCGCGTGATCCAGGCGTTCAGCCTGCGCACCGATGAATCGGCGCTGACCGGCGAGAGCGTCGGCGTCGACAAGTCGCCCGCGCCGGTGGCCGCCGATGCGCCGCTGGCGGAGCGCGCCTGCATGGTGTACGGGTCGACGTACGTGACCCACGGCGCGGGGCTGGCCGTGGCGGTCAGCACCGGCATGAACACCGAGGTCGGCCATATCGCCGCCACGCTGCAGGAGATGGTCGAGCGCCCGACGCCCTTCCAGGTGGAAGTGCAGAAGATGGCGCGCCAGATGACGGTTATTGTAGGCGCGCTGGCCGTGTTCATCGCCGTGATCCTTCTATTCCTGCTGCGCGAGCCGCCCATCGACGTCGCGCTGAATACGTTGAGCCTGGCCGTCGCCACCATCCCGGAGAGCCTGCCGATCGTGCTGACTTTCGCGCTGGCGCTGGGCGCGCGGCAGATGGCGCGCCGGCATGCCGTGGTGCGGCGGCTGTCGGTAGTCGAGTCGCTGGGCTCGGTTGATACGATCTGCACCGACAAGACCGGCACACTGACTCAAAACGTCATGACCCTGCAGCGCATCTATACGGGCGGCCGGACGATTCCCACGGCGCAGGCGCACGCCGGCGATCGCGATGCCAGCGCGGTGCTGCGCGCGGGTATCCTGTGCAACGAAGCCATCATCGATGCCAGCGCAGACAATCAGATCGTCGGCGACCCGGTCGATACGGCCATGCTGCGCGCGGCGCAGAACGCGGGACTGGATATCGAACGCGAACGCACTGCAGCGCCGAAAGCGCATGTGATCCCATTCAGCTCCGAGACCAAGATGATGGCCACCATCCACGAACAGGACGGCCGTCGGATCGGGTATGCCAAGGGCGCGCCCGGTGTCATCCTGGATAGCTGTTCCAGTATGGCTATGGCGGAGCAATCGGCGCCCCTCGATGAGGCAAGTCGCAGCGCGGTGCGCCAGGCTATCGACCAACTGCAGATGGCCGGCATGTACGTGCTGGGGCTGGCGTACAAGGAACTGCCGGCGGATTCTAAGTCGGACGACGTGGAACACGGCATGACCTTTCTGGGGCTGCAGGCGTTGATCGATCCACCCAAGCCCGACGCGGCGCAGACTATCGCGCGCGCCAGAGGCGCAGGCATCCGCGTGATCATGATCACCGGCGACAACATTCTGACAGCCAAAGCCGTGGCGCATGACCTGGGCATCGGCCAGCAGGCGATTGAAGCGCGCGAGCTGCAGGACCTCTCGCGCCAGGAGCTGACCAAACGCATGGAGGGCGTGGACATCGTGGCGCGCGCCACGCCGCAGATCAAACAGCAGGTGCTGCAGGCGCTGCAGGATGAGGGACACTTCGTCGCCATGACCGGCGACGGCGTCAACGACGCCACGGCGTTGAAGCAGTCGGATGTGGGCGTAGCGATGGGCTTGCGCGGCACCGACATCGCGAAGGAGTCCGCGGCGATGGTGCTGCTGGACGACAACATCTCCAGCATCGTCGCGGCTATCGAGGAAGGCCGCCGCATCTTCGACAACATCCGCAAGTTCACCAACTACCTGTTGAGCACCAGCCTGGGCGAAGTGGTGGTGGTGTTAGCGCTGTCGCTGGCGGGGTTCTTCCCGCTGTCGGCCAAGATGCTGTTGTGGGTCAACGTGGTGACCGACCTGATTCCGGCCAGCGCGCTGGCCGCCGACCCGGCGGTGCCGCACGTGATGAAGCGCCGCCCGCGCCGCCATAATGAGCTGATCCTGAACAAGTCGATCTACGCCACTATCGGCGGCAGCATCTTCCGCACCCTGATCGCCTACAGTTTCATATTCTGGGTCGGGCTGCAGTTCGGCGGCGTGACATATGCGCGCACGATGCTGTTTACCGGCATCGTGCTGCACGCCTTCACCCGCGTGATGGTGGTGCGCCAACTGGACGACCTGTCGATCTGGTCGAACAAAACGCTGTTGTGGAGCTATGCGGCGGCGGTGGCGCTGCAGTTGCTTGCGCTGTACACACCGTTGAACCAGTTGTTCGGCGTTGTGCCGCTGGACTGGCGGGCCTGGGCGGTGCTGGTTCCGGTGGTCGTGCTTTCGTCGCTGTGGGGTGTTTACATGACGCGCTGGATTCTGAAGCTGCTGCCGATGTGGGAGCGCTAAGCCAGGCGCCGGTTCGCTCAAGATGATCCCTCCTGACCTTAGCATCAGGCATCCTGAGCGAAGGACGGCCGGATTACCACTGGTGATGCCCATCCACGGCGCGCAGTCACGTACTCGTAGGCCATAAGCCGGCGTGCGCGCCGTTCCGCTCAGGGTGCTCCTTGCGAATGGTAGCATGAAGCACCTTTCAGCTTTCCCGGTTGGTTGCCAGAAGTTCCTGATACTGCTCGAAATCCCGGCTCGTGGCTCTGAGCAGACAATCCACGAACTTCATTTGGAAACGGACTTATGATCACAGGCCGGTTAACCCGTGTCGGCGAGTGATGGCGGCGCAAATGGAACGCACAGATAAGCATCTCATCAGAAATCGGCTAAGATTCCTCAGTGCGCCGTCGCATCAGCCATAGAGTTGCGGCTGGCAGACGCGCTCAGGTAAGATAAATCCATACGCTTTCCCTGGAGGTTTACATATGTCACGTCAGGTTGTTCAAACAGAGTCAGCGCCAAAAGCTATAGGACCCTATTCACAGGCGATCGTCGCCAATGGCATGGTGTTCTGCGCGGGGCAGGTGCCACTCGATGTTGCCACCGGCAACGTCGTCGAAGGCGGCATCGAGGCGCAGACGCGCCAGGTGTTCAATAACATCAGCGCGGTGCTGAAAGCCGCCGGCGCCGACCTGAAGCACGTGGTGAAGACCACGGTGTTTCTGCAGAATATGGGCGACTTCGCGGCGATGAACACCGTGTATGGCGCCTACTTCACCGAGAATCCTCCCGCGCGCTCGGCGGTCGAGGTCGCCAAGCTCCCGCGCGCCGCGCTGGTGGAAATTGAGGTAATCGCCGTTCTGCCGTAAACTGGAGTAGGAGACGACTTCGCAGTCTGAAGCCGAACTCCGTTCGGCCAGACTCGGAGTTATTGCTTCACATGGTTGACGCGCTCTATCACATCAGCAGCGAGCCGGGTATTGCGAGATTTGATCCCCAACCGGATCGCCGCGACAAGGACAACCGCATGGCAGGCGAGATGGTGTGGGCGACCGACCGCGCACACCTGGCGAACCAGCTCCTGCCGCGCGACTGCCCGCGCGTGACATTCGGCGTTCACGCAGGCAGCAGTTCGGCCGACGTGACCCGTTTCATGCTTGGCACGACGGCAAAGCGGGTGATCGCGGTTGAGAGCGCCTGGCTGCCGCAACTGCAGTCGGAGACTATTTATTGTTATGAGTTCGCCCCCGACTCGTTCACACTCGTCGATGTGCATGCGGGTTACTATATCTCGCCGGTCCCGGTCGTTCCGCGCGCTGCGCGCGCCATCGATAACATCCTGGCGGCGCTGCTGGCTCAGGATGTCGAGGTGCGGTTCATGCCGACATTGTGGGTGCTGCGCGACCTGATCGTCGAATCGACGCTTGAGTTCTCCATCATCTGCATGCGCCATGCGCAACCGCCACTGAATGGGTACATGCCGCGCCATTGATTTGCGCCAAAGCAAATGAATTCCATGCCGCAACCGTTGCACATCCATCCGGACAACCCGCGCCTGTTCGAGTACCGCGACAAGCCGCTGATGCTGGTCACCGCTTCCGAGCATTACGGCGCTGTGATCAACCGGCCGTTCGACATCGAGCGGTATCTGAACGGCGCCGCGGAGAAGCGCATGACGCTGTCCCGGCTGTTCCTGCTGTTCCGCGAGCTGCAGAGCGCGCGCAATCCCAACTCCACGTGCAAGCCCGACTCGTCGGATTATGTGACGCCGTTTGTGCGCAGCGGCCCCGGACGCGCTGCAGACGGCGAGTTGAGATACGACCTGGATCGCTGGAATCCGGAGTACTTCGCGCGGTTGCACCGCTTCCTGGCGTTGGCCTCGCAACTGGGCATCATCGTCGAGGTGACGTTGTTCTCGAACACCTACGCCGACAGCGTGTGGGCGCTCAATCCGTTCAATGATGCGAACAATATCAACCACATGCCGCACATCCCGTGGCCAGACTACATCACACGGCGGCATGCCGCGCTGTTCGCACGCCAACTGGCATTCGTGCACAAAGTCGTCGCAGAGATCAACGGCTACGACAACTTCTTCTTTGAGATCTGCAACGAGCCGGGCGGGGCCGCACCGCTGCCCGGCAGCGCAAGCCCCGACGAAGTGAACGGCTGGCAGCTTGCGATCGCGGCGCTGATTCGCGGGATCGAAGCGCAATTGCCGAACCAGCATCTGATCGCCGGGCAGGAGGCCTTCACCTACGAACCGTGGGAGCAATCCACCACGCGCTCATTCAGCGAACTGCCGCTCGACATTGTCAACGTCCACCCGCTGCCCAACACGACCTATCGCGGCGCGGCGTATGACCTGGGCGAGTTCATGTCCAAACAGTTGAAGATACGCGCGCTGCGCGACTACTGTCTCGCCGCCGCGCAGGAAGCCCGCCCGCTCAACATGGACGAAGACAACATCGCCAGCCAGTTCATGGACGCCGAGGGCTGGACGATTCACCGCAAGCGCGCCTGGACGGCGTTGATGTCGGGCGCGCATTACGACTTCATCGACTTCACAGTGAACAAGTATGTGGAGACGGGCAACCCGGCGGCGCAGCGGCACATCCGCGCGTGGATGATGCATTTGTCCGAGTTCATCCACGGCATCGACCTGGCGCGCGCGCGGCCGCTGACCGGCTGGGTGCAGGCGCAGCCGCCGCACACGCTGGCCTGCGTGCTGGCGGTGCAGGGCGAGGATTATAACGTCTACCTGGCCGATGAGCGCGAACTTGACGAGCCGGGCTGCGGCGAGCCGATCAGCGGATCGCTGGTGTGCAACCTGCTGGCGGGGTCATTCGAGGTCGCGTGCTTCACGCCGGCCGGCGGCGCTTACTCGGTATGGCTGCCGTGCGAGGGCGGGCTACTGTGCTTGCCGGAGTTCCGCCATGACCTGCTCGTGCGCATCCGCCGCATGAGATGATGGGCGCGCCGCGAGGTGTACTGCCAACTCCGAGTTCTCAAGCCGAGCGCAGTTCGGCCCGAACTCGGAGTTGTTCGTTCCGGGAGGTGTTTGTCCCAGTGTCAGAACGTGACGACCTTGTCCGAGTCCAGCACCCACTGCGTGAGTTGCGCCATCGTGCTGATCTCCGCCCCCTCGATCAACGCCAGTCCTTTGATCCCGCGCGCATCGGAGCATGTGCTGCACGCTTTGACCAGACCGCCTTTATTGATGACGGATTTGAGCATGCGCTCGATGTTGTAGTAGCCTTGCGGCGTATTCTGGTTGGGCAATGCACAGGTGACGGCATCGGCCATGAGAAAAATCCGCAGTTCAATATCGGGCAGTTCCTTCTGCAGCGCCATCGCCAGGCGCAGGGCGTTATAGGCTTTCTCTGAGCCGTATGGCGCGTCGTTGATGATGATCAGTGCTTTCATTTTTGTTTCTCCGTCTTTTTCAACCATAGTTGAGCGATTGCACCCAGCAACGCAAGCGCAGCATGGCTGCCATTATCGTCGCCTTTTTCAAAATCCCCTGCTTCCACCGCCATCTGGTTCGTCACGTGCGCCAGACAGATTACCGGCTTGCGCCTGGCCTGCGCAAAGGCATACAGCGCTGCCGCTTCCATCTCGACGGCGTGGATGCCGGCGTCGCGGCATCGTGCGATAGCGCCGGGCGTCTCGCGGAACGGGGCATCGGTCGTCCATGTCACACCGATGTCCAGCGGGATCGGCGTGGGCAAGGGCGCAGCGCTGAGCAGGTCGCGCAGAACGCCTTGCAGGTGGCTGTATTCGGCCGGCGGCAGGTAATGGCGGCTCGTGCCTTCGTCGCGCAGCGCCTTCTCGATCAGAATGAAGTAGGGGGGATTGCGGATCGGCGCGATCTGCCCTGCAGACGTAATGCTGATGAGCAGTTGGCAGCCGGACGCGAACATTTCCTCGGCCACCAGCACTGCGAAGGAGGCGCCCACAGCGCAGCCCACGATGCCGAATCGTATCCCATCGTGCGTGAAGTCGTACAGATCGGTATGGTAGCAGGCCCAGTACTGGTTTCGTGATGCCTTGCCGTGCGCCACCAGATGCCGCACGATGTCGCCGTCGGGGTCGAGCACGCACACGTTCGGGATCTCGCCGGGCGGGATGTGTTTCTGACGGCGCGCTTCGCGCAGCAGGTTTTCAGGCGTGAATACGGAAGACTCATCGTAATCGATATGCGCTTCTGGCATACCGCATTATCCACCGTACCGCGACTGCGAGCCCAGTCTACGCTTACAGCCCGTTTTTCCTCAGCGTTCCATCTGGAATCCAGGCCATCACAAGCAATTCTCAATCCGAACTCTTCGCGCAGGCGCGAATCACGTCTGTAACGGCGCGTCGCCATCGTCATGCCCGAGGAATCGGGCACACCGGGTGAGTGTGTACGACACACCAGACCCCAGTACGGGAAGGATGCGGCATGCGTCCCGTCCCGTTTCCACGAGAATGACGGAAAGCAGCGTACAACCGGCTTGTTTTCGCAACGTCGAGAATTGCTGGACTGACAAAGGACAGGCATGCATGGGGATTGAATAAGGAGCAGTCCAGTATGCTTATGGCAACCGGGGTTATGGTATTGTTGGTTTATGCGAAGTGATCCAAATGCCAGACTCATCAACGAATGGCCGTGAGCGTGTTACGCGACCTGTTTCCCAGCAGGCTGCGCGTGTCCGTGTCGCGACGTCCAGAGACCGCCTCAGCATATGCGCATTGGAAGTCCGCTGTTTCGGCCCATCCCACGTGTTGATCGGGCCGTGGATGCGCACTGGCGCGCCGGCCAATACCGTTCTAATCGCCACTCAGGGTCGCCACAACGTAGGCTATGTGATTGCCTATCAGAAAGAGTTGTTGCAGCATCCAGCCATGCACGTCACCGCGATTGGCGTCCATCCTGGATACCGGAACCAGGGTATCGCCACGCTGCTGATGCAGGCCATTCTGGCGCAGCACCCTTCGCTGTGGCTGCACGTACGGGTCGGCAACGTGCATGCCATCGGCCTTTATCACAAGCTGGGCCTGCGCGAAGTGCTGCGGCAACCTCACTTCTACCGGGATGAAGACGGCCTCGTGATGGGCACGCCCGATCTGCTGACCGTCGCAGCGGAGGCGGGGTAACGGCTCCAGGTCCTGCATGCGCTCGGCGTTGTCGATCTGCCCTCGCCGTGCTCGTGATATAACCAGTGCAGCGACAGTGAAGAAGCCAAACTGGAACACGACTCGGTTTCGATGGGATGAGGGCAGCGGCAGACCTGCGCCGGCTCGATCGAGCCGGTCGTCCGTCGAGGACTACGACCGCAGGCTTCTGCGTCGCTCCGTTGCTCTCTTCGCGCTGCTGGTGATCGTCACCGGCGCATACATCCTGCTGCGCACCCAGCCGAGTGGCGCCATCGACATCAGCGCCGGCGTTGAGCAGCAGGCGACTGCACAGATTGCGGCCGCCGCAACCGATGCGGCGACCCAGGTCGCAGTTGCGCTGGCGCCGGCCGACACGCCCACGCCTGCGCCGACCAGCGCCCCCGATTGGCTGGATTGCGGCGACACAGCCGGCACGCTGCTCACCGACAAGGTGAAGAGCGCGGTGCTCGGGCTGACGCTGCCGGTGCAGGTCTACCTGCCGCCCTGTTACGACGACACGCAGTACGCCTACCCCACGCTCTACCTGATCCAGGGCCTAGGTTATACCATCGGCCAGTGGGTCAATGACGGCGCAACCAAAGTCGCCGATCGCGAGATACTGGCCGGTCGCCTGCCGCCCTTCATCATGGTGATGCCGGCCAACGACTGGATGTCGGGCAACCGCAGCCGCTACGTGTATACCAGCCGCGGCAAAGGTTCGTGGGAGGACTTCATCGTGAACGAACTGGCGCCGACGGTGGACGCGCGTTACAGCACGTGGGACGACCGCGCCGGGCGCGCCATCGGCGGCATCTCGCGCGGGGGGTACTGGTCGCTTGAGATCGCCTTCACCCATACCGGCCTGTTCAGCGCAGTGGGCGGCCATAGCCCCGCCATCACCTCGGATTATCTGGTCGGCGCCGACGCCGATTTCAGTATGTTGGATCTGGTACGCTCGACCAGCACGCTCAAGACGCTGCGCATCTTCCTGGATGCCGGCCTGGACGACGTGACGCAGACCGGCGTGTATCAACTCGCTGCCGAGTTGGGCGCAAAACAGGTCGCCTACACCGGCCACATCGGCAGCGGCCGGCACGACGACGCTTACTGGTCGGCACAGATGGGCGAGTACCTGTCGTTTTACGCGCAGGACTGGCCGGATCAACCTCGCAGCAAGGAATAAAGGAGATCAACATGAAGATGGTTATGGCAGTTGTCCAGGCCGACGACGTGGTTGCTATCTCAGACGCCCTGGTTAACGCGGGATACCGCGTCACGCGCATGGCGACCACCGGCGGCTGGCTGCGCCGCGAAAATGCCACGTTGCTGTTGGGCGTAGAGGATAATCAAGTGAGTCACGTGTTGCGGTTGTTGCAGAACACCGGCAGCCACCGCACGACCTATGTCAACGTGCCCACGGAGTTGCCCAGCCCGCAGGAAGGCGAGATGATGGAGGTGCAGGTGGGCGGCGCGACCGTCTTCGTGCTCGACATCGAGCGGTTCGAACGCTACTGATCCCGCTCTTGTTCCGCAGGCAGTTGTACTGCCTGCGCGGCTGCTGCCACAACCACAGCGCAGACGACTTGCAGTTGGAGCATGATCGTACGAGACCGTCCCATTACGTCGCCTGCTGCTTGCGCGTGCGCAACGCGGCGGAAATGACAATCGCCCCGGCGGCGGTCAGCACCATGCTGTAAGCGAATGCCACGGCTAGCGAAAAGACCGTCCACAGCGCGCCGACGACCAAACTGGAAACGAAATCGCCGATGCCGTTAACCGCTGCCAGGACGCCGAAGCCGGTGCTGCGGAGTTCCACAGGCGCCAGGTCTGCCGCAATGGCGCGTTCGAGCGGCTGCTGCGATGCATACACCGCGCCGGCCATCGCGAAGACCACTGGGCCCCTGCGCCATACTCTCCTGGGTTATCTCTCCGGCTTCGCCCAGGATATGCATCATCGTCTGAGTGTGCTCGATCAGGCGGGTCAACGCGGGCATGAGCAGCGCTGCCAGGTCGGGCGACACATCGCCGTAGCGTGATAATTTGTCGACGCTGATATCGCACAGGTTGCTCCACAGCACGGCCATCTGCGCCAGCAGCACCGCTGTGTTCGACTGGGCCGACCTGCTTAAATCCAACCGCTCCACCAGGTCAGCGACATCCTGCAAGGCTAGCGCAACCTCACGCTGGAACTGTTCGAGCGCCTGCGGAGAAATCGTCGGCTTGTTTTCATAAAGCATGCCCTGCTCGCGGCTGGTGAGATCCTCGGTCGCATGGCGCAGCGTGATCTCCATCTCGCGCAGCCCGATGCTCAGCGAGTTCCGCTGCAGCTGGTTCAGAAGTTCACCGGTTGAGGACATAGTCATCCATCACCTCGTCTGGGGGTCAACCCCGAAAACTCCCGGTTCTCCAGCCATGGCGCGCAGCGCGCGCTGCCAGCTATCCCTCTCCGTCCCCATCGGCTCGCGCATGCGCCGGTAGTCGTTTTTGTCGATGAACTCCTGCAATTCAACCTGAAGCCGGCTCCAGATTTCTCGCTGGATGCCGATGAGTTGCCCCAGGCCGGCTGGATCGTGCATCTGGCGCAACGCGGCGCTGAAGTGATTGAGGCACAGGCCGTTTGAGGCGCGCAGCGCCGCCAGCAGGCGCTCATCACTGATGTATTGTTTGAATGTGCCCAAGTAGCGCTGCTCCGTCGCGCTGGACAGGCTGCACGCCATACATGGCTGAGTGGGTTCCAGCGCAGCGGCCAGCGGCAGCGCGTCCTGCTGCGGTTGCATGCCCAGGATGCGCTCCAGCCCGGACTGCGTCACAGCCTTCGGCGTTGCGCGCTTGATGGCGCCCAGCGCTTCATCGACGGCTGCGCGATAAAGGATGGCGATGCCCAGCGCATTACCCATCATGCGGCTCATCTGCCAGGCATGCGTGTTGCACAGCCCGCGCCGCGCGCGCACTGCGCGCTGGGTTTCGGATTCATTGACCTGCTCATATAACAGCGAGTCCAGCAGGCGCTCCGTGCTATGCAACAGCAGGTTGCATAGCGGACAGCCAGGCAAGCCGCAGGCTTCCAGCAGGCTGTAGTAATCGATGGGAAATTGATTCTCCATGGTCAAGTTCCGCCGTTGATGATGGAGCGCAACATGTCATGGCGGTCCACCATGCCCAGCAGGTGATTCTCGCGATCCACAACCACCAGGCGCTTCACGCGGTGTTCGATCATGTTCTGAATCAGATCGATCGGGCGGGCGTCGTCATAAACGGTGTACACCATGGGCGACATCAGGTCGTCGGCGGTGATCTCATCGCGCAGGGTCACATTGACGCTGGTGTCGCCGGCCAGCCAGCGTTGCACCACCGTCTTGACCTCGTTATCCTTGAGGCTGCTGATGCGGTCCAGCAGATCGGCGTCGAAGATGATGCCTACCACACGCCGCTCGTCGTCAACAACGACGACCCGGCGCAGCGGGTCGCGCACCAGGCGTTCGAGAACCGTCGCAAACGAATCATCGGGGAGCGCCGTCGCCACGGTGGTGTGCATCCAGCCGCCCACGCGAGAAGCGTCTGCCTGCGGGTCAAACGCCGTGAGAAGCGGCGTATCGATCTGCATGTGCGCCTCGCCGGCTATGCAGCGCAGGATATCCGAACGGCTGATCACGCCGACCAGTTCGCTCGCGCCGTTCAACACCGGCAGCCGTTTCAGGCGTTGGCGCGTCATGATGCGTGCGGCTTCGTCCAGCGAGGCTGTCTCGCGCACGCAGATCGGGTCGAGTGTCATCACCTCGCGCGCGACCTTGCCGTGCGCCAGCGCAAGCGGATGCGCCGCATCGCCGGGGCGCGGCTGCAGCGCCAGCCCGCCGCGGCGGAACAGGTCGCCGGCGGTGATGATGCCGATGATATGCGGCGCTGCGCCATTAGGCTCGCTGAGCACGATCACGGTTTTCACCTGGCGCTGGTTCAGTAACGCCACCACATCCGCCAGCGGCGTGTCGCGCATCGCCGTCGCCGGATCCCGTGTCATCACGTCGCGCACCGCGTAACGTCTGGGCACTTCAAACATGAACTTGGGCGTGTCCAGGCGTTGGGTCACGTAGATGCTGCGATGGCCGGAGAAGACATAACTGGTCACTGTGCCGACAAGTAGATAGAGGAAACCGCCGCCGAAAAGCTCAACGCCCATGATGGCCGACGCGAGCGGCGTGTTGGATGCGCCTGCGAACACCGCAGCGAAACCAACCGCCGCCATCAGTTGCGGCGGCGCGCCCAGCACGGGCGCCAGCGCATAGCCCAGCGTGGCGCCCATGATGAACAGCGGCGTGATCTCGCCGCCCTTGAACCCCGCGCCGACCGTGAGGCTGGTGAATACCAGCTTGAACAGGAAGGCAAACGAGGCGATGGCAGCGCCGTTCCACACAGCAGCCAGCAGCGGCTGGCTGAGGCCAAGGTACTGTTGCGTGCCCATCAGCAGCGCCAGGCCGATGATGACACACCCGCCCAGCACCGGCTTCAGCCAGGCAGCGCGGCGCGAGGCGCGGTCCAGGGTGATGCTGACGGCGCGGGTGAGTTCGATGAACAGCAGGCTGCACAGGCCGAATGCGACGCCGGCCAGCGCCACCTTCAACAGCAGCAGCGCGTCGATGTCGATGGCGCCCAGTTGCGGGTAGATGCTGGCATACGCGCCCAGCGCCTTGACGATGCCGTAGCCTGTTACCGAGGAAACCAGGCAAGGCACCAGCCCCTCGTAGCGGATGCGCCCGACGCTCTGCACCTCCATGCCGAATACCGCGCCGGCCAGCGGCACGCCGATCACAGAGCCGAAGCCTCCGCTCAGGCCGGCCATCAACATGATGCGGCGCTCCTCTTTGGTCAGCCGCAGCGTGCGCGCCAGCCAGTCGGATAGCGTGCCGCCCATCTGGACGGCGGTGCCGACGCTGGCGATGGAGCCGCCGAACAACAGCGTGACCACCGGCGCGAGGAAGCTGAGCGGGGCCATGCGCAGAGGCACGTCCTGGCGGTTCAGGTGCACTTCCTCGATCAACAGGTTATTGCCGCGTTCAGCGGCCCCGGCGACTCGCGAGAAGACCAGGTAGATCGCGACCCCGGCCAGGGGCAGCAGCGCCAACAGCCATGGATGGTCGTCGTGCACGCGCGAGGCCCAGCGCAACGTGACCAGGAAAATGGCCGAGGCCGGGCCGGCCAGCAATCCGCTGACGGCGCCGAGAAAGACCCAGCGCGCAAAGGTGGCGGCAATCGCCGCGTACTGGCGCGGGTTCGCCTGCCCCATGCTTGCAGCGATATCAGTAAGCGTTTCACTCAACCCTTGTTTCAACATACCCGGCATCCAACGCATAAAAAAATAGCTTCTACCGCACCGCAGTGCTGGTAGAAGCTGTTAGTCTTTGTGACGGTTATCGCAATGCCATGCAGACAGTGCGTCAGCGAGCTTCATCGCTGAGCCTGAAGTTTATGCCAACCTGTTTTTTTGTCAAGGCGGAGCCGCAGGTAATCGCCTGATTGCGGCGTCCTGGCGCGGCGCCGGGCATGGTTGTCCGTATGTCACATGCGAAAACGATGCGCCGGCCGCATTCAGCGCCCCGTCGCCGGCGTGGCAACCAGGGGCGCGGGAACCGCTTGCTGCGACGAATCAACGGTTTGCGCAGTCGGCGAGAACGAGACGATCGCGCTGATGACCATGCTGAGAATCAGCATCACCGTGACAATGTACAGCACCGTGCGGTTGCGCCGCGATAAGTTCTTCATGCTCATAGCGTCTCTATTATCCCGTAAAACGCCTACAGGTAGAAAATGCGGCTGGCGTTTTCGGCCAGCATGCGGTCGTTATAGGCCGCGCCGCCCTCGATGTTGCCCGACAGGTAGATGGGCGGCGTTATGCCGCGCGCGACCAGCCGCTCGATCGTCTCGGCCATCAGCGCGTGCATCAGCGCCACACTGGAGACGCCCGATACCGGCGTGAACTTCTGCGGCACGCCGTCCAGCGTCAGCGAGGCATCGCCCGGCGGTACCAGGTTGTCGATGACGATATCCACAACGTCAATGAGCTTTTTGCCCGGCTTATTGCGCGGCGTCACCGAGTCGGAGAAAGCCTGCGACGTCACGCCGATCACCAGAGCGCCCAGCGACCTGGCCTTCAGCGCCGCCTCGACCGGCACAGCGTTGCGCCCGGACACGGAGATCAGGATGAGCACGTCGCCGGACTTGATCGGCGCGCCGGCCAGCGCGATGTCGCCGTAGCCCTCCAACTGCTCCATCCTGGAGGTCAGCGTGGGCGGGTGCAGATCCAGCAGCAGCCCCGGCGCGATGATGGGATTCAATAGCATCAGGCCGCCGGCGCGGTAGTAAATGTCGAGGATAGGCAGCAGTGAGTGATTGCAGCCAAAGCCGAATAGAGTGTGCCCTTGCGCGATGGCCGCGGCGATGGCTTCCGCTGCGCGTTCGATGGCGGGTGTTTGCTTCTCGATCAACTCGCCGATCAACGCCTGCATGTTCTGAAGATAGGTTTTAGCCAGCATGGTGTGCTCCGTTTGTTACTGATAGGTAGATTGTAACGGGACATGCTGACTTGCACAGAGCGCCCCACATTACAATACCTTACACTAGCCGATTGTGTCCAGCAGTTGCTGATCCGTGGAGGTAAATCATGTTCCATCCCTTATTCGACTTGACCGGCAGGGTAGCGCTCGTGACAGGCGCAGGCGGCGGCTTTGGCGGCGCCATCTCAGAAGGATTCGCCGAAGCCGGCGCTGATCTGCTGATTACCGACATCAACCCCGACACCCTGCGGAGGACAGCCGAGACGGTGACCAGACTCGGACGGCGCGCCGTGCCCGTAGTCGGCGACGCCACCGATCCGCAGGCGATCCGCACCATCTACGACAGGCTGGATCAGGAGTACGGGCGCATCGATGTGCTGGTCACCTGCGCGGGGCCCGCCTGGACGACCCGGCCTGAGGAACTCTCGCTGGACGACCTGGACCGCACGTTGAAGTCGCTGGGCGTCGGCAAATTCTGCTTCTGCCAGGAGGCCGGCAGGCGCATGCTGGCGCAGGGCAAGGGCAGCATCATCAACATCGGTTCGATCGCCAGCGTCAGCGCGCTGGGGCGCGGGCACGTCGCGTACGGCATGGGCATGGCGGCGGTGGTGGAAATGACCCGCGAACTCAGCACGGAGTGGAGCGGGCGCGGCGTGCGCGTAAACGCCATCCTGCCGGCGCAGGTGCCCAACGAGAATAACGGCCTGGTGGACCGCATGCAGGCCAGCCCGGCGCTGCGCGACACCTTCCTGCGCGGCATCCCGATGGGCCGGCTGGGAAGGTCGGAGGAGATCAAGGGGCCGGCCGTCTTCCTGGCTTCGGATGCATCCTCCTGGGTCACCGGGATCATCCTGCCGATGGACGGCGGCAACCTGGCTAAGAACGCCGGCGGTTCGCATCCGGGCATGCCGGGCGAGACCGCGAGCCTTTGAAAGCTCATATGCGACGGCATGCAGGCATACAAGCGCCATAGCGATATGAACTGTAGTATGTAGTGGCGTTATAATTCAAGTATGAATAAGATCGTGGGGGTTACCGAACTTCAACGCAATTTCAAGCATGTGTTTGATGAGGTGACCAAAGGTAAATCTGCGCATATCCTCACACGCAAGAGTCGCCCGGAGGCTGTGCTCATGCCTTACGAGGAGTATCTCAGGCTGGCTCAGTTGAGTGAGTCCGAAGTGACAGCGCGCTTTCAGCGTATCCTTGCCCGAATGCGCTCAGTGAATGCCCGCTACAGCGATCAGGAAATTGAACACGACCTGGCCCAGGAAGCGCTCTCTCAACGCAAAGTAAAACGCAGCCATGCGCGCCGTCATTGACACGAATATCCTGATACGAGCGCTGATCAAGCCGGATGGCACAGTCGGTCCGGTGCTGGCGCGCTTAGCGGATGGCGAATACACACTCGTTTACTCGGACCCGCTCATCGACGAGTTGCTGGAGAAGCTGGCGCTGCCGCGCATTCGTAACAAATACAGTATCGACGATGATGTGGTCGAGGGTTTCCTGCAACTGATCGCATTGCGTGGAGAGCATGTGATACCACATTGCGTAGTCCAGCTCGGCCATGATCCCGACGACGATCGCGTGATAGAAGCCGCGCTCGATGGCAGCGCGGAGTACATCGTATCGGGCGATTCCGATCTGTTGATACTGGACAGGGTGGGAGATGTGCGGATTATCCCTCCTGCCAGATTTATAGGGATTTTAGATAATGCCGGCAGTGGCGAATAATATCCTTGTTTCATTAATCGCGTGCTTCGTTTCGCTCGCCAGTACTACGTGATGCTCAGGCGTGACTTCATGAGCACGACGACGTAGGGGTTCCAGGTTGATAAAACAAAGTACAGAATAGAATTACCCTTCCGGCCTGTTTGGTAGTGTAATACACGGGCAGGAGAACACAGCATGGCAAACATGACGCCGCGCGAACGAATGATTGTTGCAATGACGAATGGCACGCCGGATCGGGCGCCGGTCGCGCCGGATATTTCCAATATGATTCCCGCGCGCCGGACAGGCCGGCCGTTCTGGGATATCTATTACTTCAACGAACCGCCGCTGTGGCAGGCTTATATCGATGCCGTCCGGTATTTCGGCATCGACGGCTGGTTTATCTACGGCGACATGCAGTACCAGTGGCCGGGCGACCGCTACGAAGCCATCGAGGACATGCACAAAACCGAGGAACGCTGGATCGTGCGCTATCGCGGCCGCATCGACGCCTGCCGGTATACCACCGAAAACACGTTTTACATTGCCGACCCGCCGACGACGACCGAGAAGATGTTCAAAGATATCGAGGCCGACTGGGACCTGATCGAGAAAATGTTTGCGCCGCCGGTGGGCTACAACCCGTCACTGCTCCGCGTGCAGCGCGCCGCTCTCGGTGACCTGGGCGCGTTTGGGATTGGCATCGGCTACCCCGGTTTGCAGCACTGGTTCAGCCTGTTCACCGGCGGGCTGGCGCCCTTGGCGTACTGGTACTACGACAAGCATGAACTGCTCGAACGCCTGCTGCACCTGCACGAGCAGCAGGCGGTGGCGCAGATGGAGATGATCCTGAACGAGCGCCCCGATTTCGTGCTGCTGGGCGCATCGGGCACCATCACCATGCAGTCGCCGAAGATAGCGCGCGAATTCGGCCTGCCCACGATCAAGAAGCTGACTGCGATGGCGCGCGAGGCGGGCGTGCCGACGATGCTGCACTCGTGCGGCAAGGAGCGCATCCTGGTGAAATGGTGCGCCGAGGAAACCGACCTGGGTTGCATCAATCCGCTGGAAATTCCGCCGATGGGTGACTGCAACCTGGCGGATGTCAAGCACAGCTTCGGCTCGCGCATCGCCCTGATGGGCAACCTGCACACCAGCGAGGTCATGTTGATGGGCAGCCCCGACAGCGTCAAGCGCGCCAGCCTGCAGGCGATCCGTGATGCGGGGCAGGGCGGCGGTTTTATTCTCTCCACCGGCGACCAGTGCGGGCGCGACACGCCGGACGAGAACATTTTCGCGATGGTGCGGGCGGCGCAGGAATACGGCCAATACCCGTTGGATATCGAGCGGATTGAGAAGGAGTTGGCGGAGCTGACAGCTGTTTAGGCTATGCCTCCGTGCCAAGGCTAAGACGAATGAGACGCTTCTCATTGCACATTCTGACGCACTGCACTCGGTCTCGACCGGCGACGTCGCCCACTGTATACGACACTGCGGCTATGATTTGCTTTATCTCGTTAGTCGCTCTAGATTGATATTAGAGGGTCTCATGAGGTTGTATTCGCTAATTCTGCTATCAGTCGTGCTGGTGCTGAGTGCTTGTGGTGCCACACAGCCAGATGTCCCTATAATAACGTTACTGCCAACGAGCGCCACTACAACGCAACCTACCGCTGTGCTGACTCAACCGCCCCTCGAAATGGCCACTTCCGAGCCGGTGGCGGCCATGCCTGACCCAACGGGCACGCCAGCGCCGGCGGTTACGCCATCTCTCGTGCCAGCACAAAAGCCTATCTCCAACACAGCCGCATTGCCTGCCCCCGTGTATTACTTGGGCCGTCTGAGCGGCTCCGATCAAATCTGGCGCGTAGAAGTGGACGGCCAGACCGCAGTGCAGGTCACCCATGAATTATCGCCGGTGACGGACTTCGACGTATCGCCCACGGATGGAAAACTCGCCTTCGTGAGTAACAATAATCTGATCCTCGCCAACCCCGACGGCAGTCGGCGCACAGTCATGGTAGACGCCCACCCGATGCCCACAGCAGAAGATTACGATGTGGCGAGTCTGTTGATGCGCCAAGTGCATTGGTCACCGGACGGGAAGCGGATTGCCTACGGCTTAGGCGGCGTTAACCTGATAGACGCGCATGACGGGCGGCTGACTGTGCTTAAGCGTGATGACCTAAAACCCAAGTCGCCGGATTTCAAATCCGATGGACCGGTATATTCCTACTGGCCACTCGCGTGGTCACCCGACGGTACGCGTATCTTGTCGGCCGTCGCTTCCTACCCTGAAGGGGGCAGCCTCACGGTGCTGGACGTCTCCGATATGACCACTGTGGACTTCGTAAGCAACGCGGGGAACGGGTGCTGTTCGCCGTCATGGTCTGTGGACGGCAAGTCGGTCTATTATGCCAGCCCATGGCCGTGGATGGACTCATCCGGTCTTTGGCACGCCGAAGCGTCCACCGGCAAGGTCACCACGCTCATCGAGGGGTTCTCAAAGACCGAGTGGCGAGAGGTCGGCTTTGTACACGCGGCGAAGCACGGTGTCCTGTATTACTTCTACGGGACGCAGTCCAAGGAGCCAGGTGATTTGTCACCCGATTCTCTTCCAATGGCCCTTCCGATAACGATGTACAGCGCCCAGGCGGACGGAGTCAGCGAGAGGAGGCGATTACGCAATGACGTGCATATCGTGAGCGAGGTAGCTTGGGCTCCAAACGAGCAGGGTGCACTGATCGTAGACGTGGTAGATGCTGTGCGGGCACCGAGCTACCAGGTTAGCGGTACACTAACCTACCTGAAGACCGACAGCAGTCCGGCTATACGGCTCCCCGCCGACGGACGCCTGCCCCACTGGGGAGTACCGTCCTCAACGCCGGTCGTCAACATGCAGAGGCACGATACGGTATGGGAAAGCCATATCGACTTAGTCGATGGCAATGCGAGTGACTGCAAATACTAAACCGCACGGCGAGCGGCGAAGCAATCATAGGGCGCTATGTCGAAGCATCGAGCGGTTCGTTTGTCCTGTCGCCAGAATGTGTCAGGGACTCACCTCGGCTCTTAATTGTCTGCTTCCGCGCGCCTGCCGCCACCATAGTATCAGCGTTCGACCCGGCCGGGCTTTGCGCCGATGGTGGCGTCCTCTTCCACGCGCAAGAACTTCGACCCCTCTGCGAACAACTTGGCGCCGGCCGATTTGATGGCCGTGTCGTCCACCTTCTCCAGGTACGAGTAGCGCGGGTGGTGCGACTCTTTGTACGGGTTATTGCGCGCGGCGCAGGAATACGGCCAATACCCGCTGGATGTCGGTCGTATTGACGCGGAGTTGGCGGCGCTGGCGGTTCAATAGGCCATGCCGGCGCGCCGTCTCAGCGTTCCACCCGCCTCGGCGGTCTAACGCATGAGCGGTTCTCACGCATTTTCACTCCGCTACCACTACTCGGTCGCGCCCCTCCGCTTTGGCGCGATAAAGGGCCTGATCGGCGGTTCGCAACAGCGTTTCGGCGGTTTTGCCGTGCTCGGGAAATACAGCAATGCCTAAAGACAGGTTGATAGCGCTCAATGTCATGCCGTTATACCGCCTGTTCAGTTGTTTGACCCCTTCCCGCAATTCTTCTGCGCGCTGCCGAGTATCGTCAAGCGAGGTTTCGGGCAGGATGAGTGTGAACTCCTCGCCTCCGTAGCGGCAGGCAACGTCCTCAGCCCGGATGTGCGTTCGAAAGAAATTGCCCAACGCCTGCAAAACGATGTCGCCGGCCTCATGCCCAAAGGTGTCATTAAACCGTTTGAAATGGTCGATATCGAGCATGATGATTCCAAGCGGTGTACCTTTGCGTGCAGCCCGCTTGAGCTCGCGTTCGAGCGTCTCTTCCATGTAGCGCCGGTTATACAGGTTGGTAAGCGGGTCGCGTATGGCCAGGTGGCGCAGCGTTTCCCGGAGTTTCAAGTTCGCCAAAGCTAATCCGATGTGCTCGGCAGTGGCTGTTGCCAATTGAAGTTTGGCCTCAGGAAAGGGCGTCGACTCTGGATCAGGTTTGCCCGAATCGGTCTCTGGCGACGCGGCGCTTATCAGAGAAAGTACGCCCATGATATCGCCCTGAGCCACCAAAGGCATGCACAGGTAGGCGACGGGTGATGAATGGGTGAAGTGAGAACAAACCATCCCAGAGCCAGCGCCGTTAACTACGTGCAACCTGCCCCGCCGCAATGCCCAGCACGCATCCGGGCTGAACGCCTGTTCCATGGCCTGCGGATGGCCCCAGCTAGCCGTCACATTCAGCGCGTTCCGTGAAGCATTGAAGACCAACAAGGTGCCCGATTCCGTTGCGAATAACAGGGATGCATATTGGCTAATGGCCGCGTAGGCTTCCTCGCTGGTCTGGCAGGCCTGGAAGAGATCGCCCATTTCGCTAAGCAGGGTCATCTCGCGGTTGCGTTGCTCCAGTTCGACGGTGCGGTCTCGGACGCGGAGCTCGAGTTGATCACGCATGGCGCGCAATGCCTTCTCGACCTGCTCAAGCTCTTTGTTGTGGCGCACCAGCGGGAGGAATATGGTGAAGAGCAGCAGAGGAAAGAGCACGATGCTCAAGACGGTCGAGTCTAAGACAGCCTCCACCCACCCATACAGTGCAACGGGTGGGTGGACAACTAAAAAAGCCATGATTCCAAATTCGGTGATGAATATTGAGGCCGTCATAATCAACACCAGACGAATCGGCGATCGATTCGTTGGGGCTCGCTTGGGCTTATTCATCGCTCTATCTCGCTATTGGGCCTGCGCCGTTTCAGTGAACAGTTGAATCAGGTATACCCTGGGCTTCGAAATCCTGTAGGCTTAGGCAGCCTAACGTCGAATGTAAACGCTTCCGATTGGTGAACATTTTAATGTAAGTGAACACAACCGTGTTGGTTCAGCACTGTCGGGTCTGACACCTCCGAGTTCTGGCAGAACTCGGAGGTGTTATCGGTTCTCGGAGGTGTTACCGATGTCTCCGCCCGGTCAAAATTCGTCGTAGGCGATCTGCGCCGGGGGTACGCCATACTCCTTGAGCATGTCCGTGGCGGCGCGGATCATCAGCGGCGGCCCGCACAGGTAATACTCGATTGCCGTCGGGTCGGGGTGCTTGTCGAGATAGTCCTGCCTGAGCGCCTCGTGGATAAACCCCGTGCGCCCAGTCCACTGGTCGCCGGGCAGCGGTTCGGACAGGGCGACGTGGAAGCTGAAGTTATCATTCCGGCGCGCCAGCTCCGCGAAATAGTCCTGGTAGAACATCTCCTGCAGCGAGCGCGCCCCGTACCAGTAACTCACGCGCCGCGCCGTCTTCTGCGTCTCGAAGAGGTAGGCCAGGTGCGACCGCAACGGCGCCATGCCCGCGCCCCCGCCCAGATACACCATCTCGCGCTGCGTGTTCTTGATATGAAAATCGCCGAAGGGGCCGATGGCGGTGACGGCGTCGCCCGGCTTCAGGCCGAAGACGTGCGACGAACCGACGCCGGCGTAGCAGTCCTGCCCGCGCGGCGGCGCGGCGATGCGGATGTTGAAGCGCAGCAGATGATCGACCGCCGGGTTGGTCGCAAACGAGTAGTTGCGCCGGCAGGGCGCGCCGTTGGCCGCCACGACATCGTAGACGTGCTGCGCCTGCCACACCTCCGCGTACGGGGCCTTGACGTCCACATCCCGCAGGGTGCGCTCCGGGTAAGCGGGTATGTCGAACTGCAGGTAATCGCCGGGCTGGTAAGTCAGTTTTGGCGAAACGCTGTCAGGCGCGAGCGCCAGTTCTTTGATGAACGTGGCGACGTTATCGTTGCTGACCACGCGGAAGGTATAGGTTTTCGGCGGTTGTGTCATGCCCAGCCCGCCCGCCGAATTGAGGTCGAAGATCAGTCTCCCCTCGCGCTCGCGCACGGCGTAGGTCTTGAGCGCGACACAGGCGGGCGCGCGCTGCGGCGACCCATCCCGCATATCGAAGCGGCCGTTGTGCTTGGCGCACTCGATAATCGTCCCCTTCACCATCCCGTCGGCCAGATGCGCGTTGCCATGCGTGCAGATGCCGTCGGTGGCATACAGCCTGCCGTCGCCCGTGCGGTAGATGGCAAACGTCCTGCCCGCGTGGTCGAAGCGGATGACGTCCTCTTTCTGCAACCGATCGCTGGCGCACACCTCGACCCAGCCGTCTGCGACCGGCTTGCCCGCGGCGCTGAACACCGGCGCCGTCGAAGGCGCTTCGGCGCGGTTGGTCGGCGTGGGCAGCTTGCGCTTGACGTGCCAGGCGGGGTCTTTCACCTGCCGGATCACGGTTGGGATGATCTCGCGATAGGCCTCGACAAGCCCGTTGTAGGGCGCCGGCATATCGGCCTTGACGAGTTCGTGCAGCTTCGGCAACTGATGGTAGGGCACCAGCGGGAACATGTGATGCTCGACGTGGTAGTTCATGTTCCAGTACAGGTAGCGGCTGATGGGATTCATGTAGACCGTCCGGCAGTTCAGCCGGTGGTCGAGGACGTTCTCCGCCAGCCCGGCATGCTGCGTCAGGCCATAGATGACCATCAGCCAGGCGCCGTAGAAGCTGGGCAGGCCGATATACATCAGCGGCAGGATGCTGCCAGTGGCGATAGCCAGCGCGAAGACGCCAGCGTAGATCAGCGCATAGATGCGCGCCCGCGCGAAGACCTTGCCATACTCCGACTCCGGGATAAAGGTGGCCTCCTCGGGCGTGATCCTGCCGATGCAGTGCAGCGCCACATTGTGCGCGTACTTGCGCAGAGCCGGCAGGTTGATGAAGGAGGCGGCGATCATCCATAGATTAGCCGGGCGGGGGACGGCGATCTCCGGGTCGCGCCCGACGATGATGGTATCGCTGTGGTGGCGCGTGTGGCTCCAGCGCCACGGCGCCGATTCGCGCAACACCATGAATGAGGCGATCTCGTACAGCGCGTTGTTCATCCAGTCGGTCTTGAAGGCCGTGCCGTGGCTGGTCTCGTGCCAGCGCGAGTCGGAACTGGAGGCGTAGATGACGCCATACAGCGCGAACGGGATGATCGCCCACCACGCGCCCCACAGCAGATAACCGCTCAGGCCTAACGCGCCCAGCAGGAAGAACCAGATCAGCGTGTCGCGGATGGCCGGACCGTCGCGGCGCTGCAGCAACTCGCGCATCTTCCGCCTGGGGACGGGCGAGGTATACCATTTCGCTTCAACCAACCCTTTCTCAATCGCCAGGGCGGAATCTTTCCCGACAAGACTGTAGTCGCTCAGCCGGATGCCGCCTGCCAGTTTCATGGTCATGGGAACTCCTGTTCAAGCCAGTACAACGTTGTCGCTGATTATATGCTGTGAACCGCCCTCCTTGCGCCAGGACAAAGCAATCCTGTGCGCGCGCGCTACGATAGGCGCGTGAGTTGATCGTTACAGGCATCGGCCTGTTGGAGGCGTGAGATGGCGAAGATCGGGTTGTTTTATGGCACGGACACGGGGAACACCGAGGATGTGGCGCAGCGCATCAAGAGCATGCTCGACGATATCGAGCCTGGAATTGCGGCGCTGCACGATATGTCTCGCGCGACGCCCGCAGACCTGGCGCAGTATGACTGCCTCATCCTGGGCATCCCCACCGCGAATATCGGCCAGTTGCAGACCGACTGGGATATGTTCTGGCCGCATCTGGATAAGATCGATTTCAGCGGCAAAAAAGCGGCGCTGTTCGGGCTGGGCGACCAGTACGCATACGGCAATACGTTCATGGATGCCCTGGGTATGCTGGCATACAAGATACAGGAGCGCGGCGGCGAACTGGTCGGCGCGTGGCCGGCGGCTGACTACAACTTTGATGGCTCCGTAGCGCTCGACGGCGATCACTTCCTCGGCCTGTCCCTCGACCAGGAAAATCAGGCTGACCTGACGCAAAGCCGGCTCGAAGTCTGGCTGCCGCAGGTACTGGCCGCGTTCGGGATTCAAACGGGCGTGGCCGTGGCCTGAGTACTACCCCAATAGAAGTCTGACTTCTGCGAGAAGTCAGACTTCTGATCGGCGCGCCACTTTAGCGCGTGAGCTATTCATTCCGACAGGAGACAGATAAAATGACACCATCTGATAAAGCCCTTGATGTCCGCCAGATCGCGCCGGCGCATCGGCACCCCATGATATTCGGCACATTCACTGAACTCGGCGCAGGCGAGAGCTTCGTGCTCGTCAATGACCACGATCCCAAACCGCTCTTCTACCAGTTCCAGGCCGAATTGACCGGCACATTTACCTGGGATTACCTGGAACGCGGACCGGATGTGTGGCGCGTGCGCATCGGAAAAGTCGGCCATGAAGATCACTGATGCGCTGACAGCCGAACACCGCTTGCTGCGCAGGATGATGGACGCGCTGGCGCAGTGGCTGAGGCGGTCGCGCCTGATGCGTTACGCGAGCGCGCCGCCATGCTGGAAATCGCGATCGACGACCACGCTGCTCGCGAAGAGCAGCAACTGTTCGCCCCGCTGTGTGCGGCCTTAGAAGAAAACGCTGTCTTCCCGCTGGCGGAGCAACTGATGGGCGCAGCCCTGCCCGAAGTTCACGCCGTCTGAGCCGCTCGATATCACCTGCTGCTACCGCGAAAATCAGGACGGCAGCGGCTATCCGCGCGGGTTGAAGGGAGAGGGGATTCCGCTGTCGGCGCTCAACTACGCCATTCTGACACTGGACAGCCCGGCAGGTGACAGCCTAGATTGGCGATATCGGGACATACACCGCCTGGTTTCGCCATGGATGATGCACAGCATAAACAAAACCGTTCCCCGGACGTTATCACACCACCGATCACGGGATTGCGGCTGGTCGGCGCGGCGCTGGGCGAGGTTCCTGGTGTCTGGCGCGCTATCCCTATGGCTTCATCGATATCGAGATGCGGCGCGAAGCCCGATATCGCTGTAATGCACGACGATGCACTGAGTGTTTTGGGAGGAAATGGCACATTGTTGCGTCGCGTCGAACACATATACTCACGCATGTTCCTAACCCGCTCACATTGCATCATATCCTGTGCCAAAGTATCGTTAATGGTTCGGTCGGTTTCCGCTTCTGCAGACAATTCAATATTCTTTGCGCTGCCCGCCGCTATTACAGGGTGTTGAAATCAATCCATGCTTAATTCCCTGCACAACACATTCAAACGCCTTCATCAACTTGCGACACCGTATTTCCATACCGTAAGGTTTCTACAGCCTGCTGCACTCGGCGGCATCCTTATCGCCGTACTGAACGCAGCGCTCATCGCTTCCATCGGACGCACTGCCGATGCGGTGGTTGAAGGGCTATTCCTGTTTGCGCTTGCGCTGGCGGCAACGTGGGGATGGCGCGAATGGCGCATGGAACGCGCCCAGCATCGCCGGCTGGCGCAACTCTATGCGCTCGCCGAGCAGATCAACACGCCATTCGAATTGAATGACGTGTTGTATACCGTCGTCGATATACTCGTCAGCGCCCTGGCCGTGGATCACGGCGCGCTGGCCCTGCTCGCGGATGATGAGCAAACGCTCACCGGCGTCGTCGAACGGCGGGGGGGCCAATCCGAATCGACACTGGGCCTGCAGATCTCATGCGGCGCAGACACGCCGCTCGCGCCGCTCGTGCGCGACCACCGCGAACTGGCCGCGCCAGACGTTTTGCAGGCGCCGCTTCTAAACGCATTTCTCGGCGAAGTCTTCAGGCGCCTCAAGTCGCGCGCGTTTCTCGCCGTCCCGCTGGTTTCGGACGCGCACACCATCGGTATGGTTGGATTGCACGTTTCGCGCGCGCCGCGCGCTTTCTCTGACGACGACATCCAACTCGCCAAAGACCTGGCGGCGGTAGCGGCCAATGCGGCGCAGAAGGCGCGCCTTCTGGCAAAAGAGCGCCGCCGCAACGCGCAACTGGTCGTGATCAACACGGTCGCGCAACTCCTGGTGGGCAAATATACCTCGAATGAACTGGCGCGGCTCGTGGCGCAGGCGATCGCGCAGCAGTTCGGCTGGATCGTGGGCGTGTTCTGGCTCGCCGCCGAGCAGAACGAGCTGGTATTGCAGGCGGTCGACTATGGCGCAGCATCGCGCCAACTCATAGACGTGTTTCGCCTGAAGGTCGGCCAGGGCATCGTCGGCTGGGTGGCTGAGCACAATCAGCCATTGGTGATCGGCGATGTCCGGCAGGACGCGCGTTTTGTTGCGGGCGACCCGAATTCCCGCACGCGTTCCGAACTGGCCGCGCCGATTCGCGCGGGCGACCTGCTGCTGGGCGTGCTGAACGTCGAGAGCGAACACGTCGGCGCGTTCGACCATGACGATATGACCGTTCTGCAGGAAATCGCCAGCGATGTCGGCGCGGCGCTGCTCAACGCCACGCTTGCGGAGCAGGTCCAGGGTGCGTTCGTCGTTCAGACGAAGTTGCTCGACGCCAGCGCCAGGATCTCAGCTCAGCAACACATGGATGCCGTGTTGGACGGCATTATGGCGAACGCGCGTGAGGTGGCTGGAGCAGACCGGTGTAGCGTGATGCTGATTGACGCGCAAGGCCGCTGCTACCTGATGGTCGGTGTGGGGTACGACTATGCGCTTGAACCGCATGCAATGCGTCCCGAAGGGGTCTCGATGAGCGTCATGGGTTCGGGGCAGGCCGTGTTCATCGCGGATGTCGCGCATTCCCCGCAGGTGAACCCGCGCATGCGCAGTGAAGGCGTTCGTTCGATGGCATGTCTGCCGCTGCGGGGTAAGACAGACGCGTGGGGCGTGATGTGGGTGTCGTTTTTTTCACCGCACCGCTTTACGCCAGAGGAACAGGCAGTGTTGCAGACATTCGCCAATCACGCCGCCATCGCCATCGAGCAGGCGCATCTGCGCGAAGAGATACATGGCCGCCTGGCGGAACTGGAGTCCCTGAATCGTCTCTCCGCCCGGCTGAACACCGCGCAAACGCCGAACGACTTGTACAAGGCGCTTCTGGACGAGACGCTCGCCATGCTGGGAACAGCCGTCGGCAGTTTCTGGCTCTACAATGCGGCCCGCAGTGAGTTGCGGTCGGCTATACAGAGAGGCATGCCCGCACACAACGTCGCCGTGCAACTGGGTGAAGGGATTATCGGGCGGGTGGCTGCTACAGGCGAACCGTGGCTGTCGCACGAGTTTAAGCGCGATCCGCACGGGCATGCTGAAATGTGCGCCTACATCGATGCGGGGCTGGGCGGCGCGGCGATTCCGGTCCGCGCGGGACAAGAGGTGATTGGGGTGCTCTCGGTCGCCGCGCCCGCGCCGCGAGAACTGACGCCGGATGAAATCCGTTTCATGACCACCGCGGCGGAAATGGCCGGCGTAGCGATTCAACGCGCGCGCCTGCATGAGAAGACTCAACGCCAACTGCAGCATATCACCGCCCTGCACAGAATAGACCTCGCCATCAGTTCCGGTTTCGATATCCACGCAGCACTTGATCTCCTGATCGACAAAATGCTCACAGAGTTGAGCGTAGATGCGGCAAGCGTGTTGTTGTTCGACGCGCTCACCACCACGCTCGAATATGCCGCCGGGCGCGGTTTCCGTTCCAGCGCTATAGAAGAAACGCGCCTGCGGCTGGATCAGGGACACGCCGGTCGCGCCGCGCTCGACCGGCGCATCGTTCACATTGCCGATTTGCGCGCGAACCCGACCGCGCCGGTGCGCCAACAATGGCTGACGGACGAAGGATTCATTACCTACGTAGGCGCGCCGCTCGTCGCCAAAGGTCAGGTCAAAGGCGTGATCGAGGTGTTTCAGCGCGCCCAATTTACACCCGACTCAGAGTGGCTCGGTTTCCTGGAGGCGTTGGCCACCCAGGCGGCCATCGGGATTGACAACGCAGAGATGTTCCAGGGTTTGCGGCAATCCAATGAAGTACTCGCGCAGGCGTATGATGCGGCCATCGCGGGCTGGTCGCGCGCGCTCGACCTGCGCGACAAGGAAACTGAAGGTCATGCGCAGCGCGTCACTGCGATCACGGTCGATCTGGCGCGCGCGCTGGGGCTGGGAGAGGGCGAGATCGTACACATCCGGCGCGGCGCGCTGATGCACGATATCGGCAAAATGGGCGTGCCGGACAGCATCCTGCTGAAGCCAGGCCCGCTGAACGACGAGGAGTGGCGCATCATGCGCCAGCACCCGCAGTACGCCTATGAGATGCTCTCACCCATCGTCTTTCTGCGCCCGGCGCTGGACATCCCCTATTGCCATCACGAGAAGTGGGACGGCGGCGGTTACCCGCGCGGACTGAAGGGGGAGGGGATTCCGCTGACGGCGCGCATCTTCACCGTGGCGGATGTGTGGGACGCGTTGCGCTCGGACCGACCATACCGCAAAGCCTGGCCGGTGGAGCAGGCGCGCCAGTACATACGGGACCAGTCCGGCGCTCATTTCGATCCGGCGGTCGTCGAGATATTCCTCGCGCTGTTCCAGGCCTGAAGCGCTCCGAAAGACAAGAAAACGCGTCAGCCTTTCCATTCCACGATAGTGACCGCTTGACATTGAACACAGTTGCTGACTTCCCATGGAAGTCAGTCAGACTTGTGCGCGGCGCTGATCTACGCCATTCTGACACTTGACAGCCCCTCAATGCAGTTTTAGATTGGAGGTATCAAGATATACACCGCCTGGTTTCACCATGGATGACGCGACGCATAACCCGGATTCTTCACCGGACATACCCAAAAGAGTGAGCATGACTGTGCGTCTGATCCGCTCCGTGCTGGGAGCGGCGCTGGCGATGACCGTATTCCAATTGCTCAAGAATGCGTTGTTTCCCAGCCTCATCCTGTGGCAATCGCAGGTCACGACGATCGTCTTTGTGACCGCGATGTTCACCATCGGCATCGCCATCGTCACACGGCGCGACGAGGCGCTGCACCGGCGCGTGCTGGCAGTGGTAGGGGAACGCCGCCGCGCCGATGCCGCCCTGCAGGAAAGCGAGGAGAAGTACCACCAGTTGTTCGAACTGGAATCGGACGCCGTGTGCCTGATCGACAACGAAACCGGGCGCATCCTGGACGCCAACGCTGCTGCCATCGCCATGTACGGCTACACCCGCGACGAACTGCTGAAGATGCGCAACGTGGATGTCTCTGCTCAGCCGGATGAGACGCGCCGTGCCACCCTCTCACAACTGGCCGAGGTTCCCGTACGTTACCATCACAGGAAAGACGGAACGGTGTTCCCGGTCGAGATCGCCGCCAGCCAACTCAATTATAACGGCCGGCCTGCACACATCGCGGCTATGCGCAACATCACTGCGCGCGTACGGGCGGATGATGCGCTGCGCAAATCCGAAGCCTTCAACCGCAAACTGCTGGAGGCCTCGCCGGTCGGCATCATCTACCTGGATCAGGACGGCGTGATCACCTACGAAAACGCGGCCATGCGCCAGATGATGGGCGTTCCCGCTGAAGGTCCCTCCCCCGGGGGGGGGGGGGGGGGGGGGGATCGATCTGGCGCCGATCAAAGCCGCCTTCAGTGAAACCCAGTTGCAGCGCCTCCGCGACGGGCAGGCCATCGGCGGCGACGTGATCCACTACCATTCGCTCGCGGGCGCCGAAGTGGATCTCGAAATCTACAGCGCGCCGCTGCGAGACGCGCAGGATCGCCTGGAAGGCGCCATCCTCATGGCGCAGGACATCACCGGGCGGAAGCTGGCGCAGCACGAGCTGGAGGATGAACGCAATCTGTTGCGCACGCTGATCGACAACCTGCCCGACTTCGTCTTCGTCAAGGACCTTGAGGGTCGCTTCGTGCTGTCGAACCAGACTCACTGGCAAATTCTTGGCGCCGCCAGCGAGGAGCAGGTGATTGGCAGGACCGATTTCGATTTTGTGCCGCCCGCGCTGGCGCAGAGTTACCGCGCCGACGACCGCAGCGTCATCGAATCGGGACGGCCGCTCTATCACCGCGAGGAACAGACCGTCGACGCACAGGGGCGCGGCTACTGGCTGCTGACGTCGAAAATCCCGCTGTGCGACAGCGCCGGCCATCTCACCGGCATCCTGGTCATCGCCCGCGACGTCACCGAGTTGAAGAAGGCTGGGGACGAGTTGCGCGCGTCGAACCAGTTCAACCAGGAAATCATCGCGGATGTGAGCGAGGGCATCACAGTCTATGACCGCGACCTGCGCATCGTGGCGTGGAATCGGCTGATGGAGGAAATAACCGGACTCCCGCGCGCTGTAGTGCAGGGGAAGGCGCTCACCGAATTGCCTGTGCAGTTCCGCCAGCACGGCATGGAAGAATTGCTGAACCGCGCACTGGCGGGCGAGGTGATCGCCCCGGTGGAAATGCGTTACTACCAGCGCACCACCGGCATGTCGGGTTGGTTCCGCAGCACCTTCACGCCGCATCGCAACAGCAACGGCGAGATCGTGGGCGTCATCATGACCTACCGCGACATCACCGAGCGCAAGCAGACTGAGGAGAAGCTGCGCTACCTGAGTACCCACGACATACTGACCAGCTTGTACAACCGGGCGTTTTACGAGGATGAACTGGCGCGTCTGGAGCGCAGCGGCCGGTACCCGCTCAGCATCGTCATTGTAGATGTAGATGGGCTGAAGCAGACCAACGATCGACTGGGCCATGCCGCGGGAGACCAGCTCCTGCGGCGTACCGCTCAGGTGCTGCGCTCCGCCTTCCGCGGGCAGGATGTCATAGCCCGCATCGGCGGCGACGAGTTCGCCATCCTGCTGCCTGGCGCGGACGACAAGGCCGCGCTGGCGGCTGTGGAGCATGTCCGTACGGCGCTGCGGAACCACAACGAGCAGAACGGCGAGGAAGCATTGAGATTTTCCATCGGGGTGGCAACGGCGAACCGCGGTATGCCGCTGGAGGAACTGATGCGCGTGGCTGATATACGTATGTACGAAGATAAGCGGCTCAGCCGGCTTGGTTAGCGCAAACGGCACCCAGCGAAGCAGACTGCCGGAACAGCAAGCTGAGCGAAGCACAGCCGGGTTGTGGATAACGCCGGTTCGCACACCATCAATGTCTTTATGGCGCACGCAGATGGCAGCCTGTCGCCCATCGCCAATACCGCCCGAGTACCCATGCGAAGACCTTCGGCCTTCGCATGGGTTGCATCTCCAATCCCCATCTCATCTTACGTAGATCGGGTTACTGAAGATCCAGCCGCGTTTGAGCGCGCGAAAGCGCCGGTACACCTCGACGCGGTACACGCCCGTGTCGGTGGTGGTGTGGCGCAAGATACGCCCGTGCATCTCGGCCACGGGCTTCCCATTGCGCAGCAGCCGGATGTGCCCGCTCGATGGGCATTCCGCGTACAGATGAATAGCGCCCCGCCGGGGCAGTTCGTCCCCCATGCTGGCCTGATCGGCCCCGCTCTGCGCGTTGAAGATGAACCCCTTGCCCGGAGCGCTCAGATCGTAACTCACGAAGCAATGCCCGGCTTGCATGGCGGCGTAGATCATCGTCTTGTCTTTTGCCGCATCGCCGGTCAGCGGCTCGTCGATCAGCATATGCGTGTTGACGCAGCGGAAGGCGTACTCATACGGAAAGACTTTGCGCCGGTACGGGCCGATGCCGCGGCTGCTGCCGTGCGCGTCCGAGCCGCCGATGCCCACGATACGCCGCCCGCCGCTCGTCAGTTCGTCCCACTTGCGCAGCGTGGCGCGGTATGGCCCGCTGATCAGCAGTGAAGGAAACAGCGAAGCAAAAGCCGTTATCGGGAAGTTCAACCGCCACGATTTGTATTCAGTCTGATGGTTCCAGATCTCGATGCCGGTGAAGTTGCGAACATCCCAGCGCGTCCAGCAGGGCGCAACGCGGTCGTCCCGGCCGCGCGGCTCGCGCCGGAAAGGGTGGGAGAAGAATGTCATCCCCCCGCGCCGGCATACCTCGTCGATCAGCTTCTGCGGCGTGGGGCCGTAGGGCGACATCTCCTCGTCGCAGTTGTAGATCAGGCAGTGGTTGTTGCCCGATTCCTTGCGGCGGTTGTGAACTTCCTCGCCGGTGAGCAGCAGCACGCCGCCGTAATAGCCTTCGACGCCGAAGACGCGCACGTTGTGATCGGTGGCGATGACGGCCTGCAGCCCGGCGCGCGCGGCCTCCTTCGCGACGTCGGCGTGGTACCTCCTGCCGTCGGAGTAGGGCGTGTGCAACTGCGTGTTGACGATGATCTCGAACACGGCGCATAGTTTACCAGTTATGCGACCGGTTGCGCTGATACAATTTCCGCATGCCTTTATCCAATCAGCAGCTTGCCACAATCTTCAGCGACATTGCAGACCGCCTGGAGATCCAGGGCGAAGTGGTCTTCAAGACGCGCGCCTATCGCACGATTGCCGAGAACCTGCAGTCGCTGCCGCGGCCGGTCGCGGACATCTGGAAGGAGGGCAAACTGGATGAAGTGCCCGGCATCGGCAAGGCCATCCACGATAAGATCGACGAGTTGCTGCGAACCGGCAAGCTGGAATTCTACGAGCGGTTACGCGCCGACGTGCCCGACGGCGTCGTCGCCATGCTGCAGGTCTCCGGCCTGGGGCCTAAGCGCGTGAAGGAAATCTGGAGCACGCTGGGCGTGATGAGCCTGGCCGAACTGGAGGCCGCCGCGCGGGCCGGCCGCCTGCGCGGTCTGCCCAAGATGGGCGAGAAGACTGAGTTGAAAATCCTGGCCGGCATCGAGTCGTTGAAACGGCGCGCCACCGGCCGTATGCGCATCGGCGACGTTCTGCCCATCGCTCTGCAGATGCGCGCGGCCCTGCAGGCCGTGCCGGGCGTGCAGAATGTCGCCTATGCCGGATCGCTGCGGCGCGGGCGCGAGACGATCGGAGACGTCGATTTCGTTGCGGCCACGCGCGAACCCGCGGCGTTGATGGAGGCGTTCCGCAGCCTGCCGCAGGTGGAGTCGGTGCTGGGCAGCGGCGAAACCAAAACCAGCGTGCAGGTGCAGAACGGCCTGCAGGTGGACCTGCGCGCGATCGACCCGGCGGCATGGGGCACGGCCATGCAGTACTTCACGGGCAGCCAGGCGCACAACATCCGCGCGCGCGAAATCGCCCAGAAGCAGCATTTGTCGCTGAATGAATACGCCCTGACGCCCATTGGAGAGGATGGCTCCCCCGCAGACCAACCGCTCACTTTCGACAGCGAGGAGGCGCTCTACGCGCGGCTGGGCATGGCATACATCCCGCCGGAACTGCGCGAAGATCGCGGCGAGATCGAAGCCGCTATGAAGGGAACGCTGCCGCGCCTGATCGCGCGCGAGGACCTGCGCGGCGACCTGCAGATGCACTCCACGTGGAGCGACGGCGCCGCCGATGTGCTGAGCATGGCGCGCGGCGCGATGGCGCTGGGCTACGAGTATATTCTCATTACCGACCATTCGCAGAGCCTGGGAATCGCCAATGGGCTGACGCCGGAGCGCGTGCGCGCGCAGCGCCAGGAGATCGACGCCGTGAATCAGCGGTTGCGCGATGAAGGTGCGGCGTTCCGCGTGCTGCAGGGCGTGGAGGTTGAAGTCAAATCCGATGGGGTACTCGACCTGCCCGACGACGTCCTGGCCGAACTCGACCTGGTGCAGGCTTCGGTGCATACGTCGCTGTCGCAGCCGCGCGAGCGCATCACCGAGCGCGCGCTCAGCGCCATGCGCAACCCGCACGTCGATATCCTGGGGCATCCCTCGGGCCGCCTGATCAACGAACGCGAAGCCGGAGATTATGACTGGGAGAAACTGTTTGCGGCCGCAGCCGAGCATGATGTGGCGCTGGAGATCAACGCCGACCCCGCCCGCCTCGATCTCAACGAGACGCATGCGCGCCGCGCCGTCGAGTTGGGCTGCCATCTTTCTATCAGCACGGATGCGCATACGCCGGATGGTCTGAACCAGATCATTTATGGGCTGGGCATCGCGCGGCGCGCGTGGGTGACGCCCGATGTGGTGATCAACACCTGGCCGTTGAAAAAGCTGCTGGCCTGGGCGCAACAGTAGATGCCTGACTTCTGCAGGAAGTCGGACATCTGAATACCTGTATTGACAATCCGCTGCCAGCGGTTAAAGTAAGGCAGCACAGAGAAAACAGGGCTCGTATGGGCAGTCAGCGTCACTGAAACCATGTTTGCAGCCTATCATGTTACGCCATACAGTCTGGCGATGGTTGCCGTCGCCGTGTTTGCGCTGCTGATTGCATCCGCAGCGTGGCGCAGGCGAGTCACCCCGGAAGCGCGTTATCTCGCGTGGATGGAACTGGCCGTCGCAGAATCCGCGGCGGCGCTGGCTTTCGCGTATGCCGTTCACTCCACCGCGACTACGACGATATGGACGCAGATAGCATACCCCGGCATCATTGCTGCAACATTACTGTATCTCTTCTTTATCGTGGAGTATACGCAGCACAGCGCATACCTGAATCTGCGCAACATCTCCATGCTATTGATCATTCCGGTCCTCTCGATTTTCGTCATTTCGACAAACGACCGGTATCACCTGATGTGGGTTAGCGCGACGATCAGTCCGGAAACCCTGCTGACGGTGCTGGCGCCGGGGCCGGGCTACTGGGTCTTCGTCGATTACACGTTCCTGATGACCATGGCGGCCTGCGTATTGTTGTATAAGTCGATCTATATCGACCGCACGCTGAACCGCATGCGCGGGAACCTGCTGCTGTTCGCCACCGCACTGGGCGGCTCTATCGGGCTTATCCAGGCGTTCATCCCAAGCCTCGCGCCGGGATTCGACCTGTCGCAACTCGGCGCCGCGCTGACAGGCGGATTTCTGGCATGGGGCATTTATCGCATGGGACTGCTCGGCCTGGTGCCGATCGCGCGCGCAAAGCTGGTCGACACCATGGTGCAGGGGATGCTGGTGCTGGACCTGAAGGACCGCATCCTGGATATCAACCCGGCCGCGCAGCACTTGCTGTCCATAAATGGCGGCAAAGTGTTAGGCATGCCGGTCTTCCAGGTGGTGCGTAACTGGGCGGGGGTGGAACAGCGGTTTGGGGATGTGGCAGTGCTGACGGACGACACGGCAGCCGGCGATGGCGTCGCGCCGCAGCGTTACATCGCGGTGACGGTGCTGCCGCTGCAGGATAACTCCACGCGCCCGGCCGGGCGGCTGTTCGTGCTGCAGGATATCACGCAACGCCACGCCATCGAGGAGGCCCTGGCCAGCGCCAATCAGCTTCTGCAGCAGCAACTGTCGGAGAACCAGGTGCTGCAGGAGAAACTGCGCGCACAGGCTATTCGCGATGAACTGACCGGACTGCACAACCGGCGCTACCTGATGGAGATATTGCCGCGCGAACTGGCGCGCTCGCTCCGCACGGGCGAGTGGCTGAGCGTCGTGATGCTTGACCTCGATCACCTGAAAGAGATCAACGATTCAGCCGGCCATGCGGCGGGCGACTTCATGCTGCAGAAGCTGGCCGAACTATTGAATCACAACGCGCGCAGCAGCGATGTCACGTGCCGATACGGCGGCGACGAGTTCGTCGTGCTGCTGCCCAACACGGCGCTGGACGAGGCGCGCCGGTGCACCGAGCGCTGGCGCATAACCTTCCAGAGCATGCAGGCGGAATATGACGGCCAGCCGCTGCACTCTACGCTCTCGCTGGGGATCGCGTGTTTTCAGGATTGCGCCGGAAACGCCGACGAGGTGCTGGCGGCCGCTGACCAGGCGCTCTACAACGCCAAAGCCGCCGGCCGCAACTGTATTGCGGTGTGGAGTCCCGACAACCACCAGAAGCCGTTGTCCAACGCGCAGCGGCGGTGAAGACCGTGAATGAATTCACTCACGGCTGACACGCGAAACGCGCTAAAGCGCGTTAATGGATGGGGCAGTCGTGGATGGTTGCAACCGGCCTTGGCCGGTTTCGCGCGGTGTGTCAGACGCCGAATTCATTCGGTGGATGACCGTGAATGAATTCACTCACGGCTGACACGCGAAACGCGCTAAAGCGCGTTAATGGATGGGCGGTCGTGGATGGTTGCAACCGGCCTTGGCCGGTTTCGCGCGGCGTGTCAGACCCCGAATTCATTCGGTGGGTGACCGTGAATGAATTCACGGCTGACACGCGAAACGCGCTAAAGCGCGTTAATGGATGGGGCGGTCGTGGATAGTTGCAACCGGCCTTGGCCGGTTTCGCGCGGCGTGTCAGACGCCGAATTCATTCGGTGGATGACCGTGAATGAATTCACGGCTGACACGCGAAACGCGCTAAAGCGCGTTAATGG